>DEIP01000022.1 GCA_002352605.1 Desulfobacteraceae bacterium UBA2771
AAATCCACGGAGATGGTGGATTCGGCCGCCATGTAGTTGAGGTTGCGGTCGCAGACGAGAATCTTAAATGCGCCGGTTTGTCCGTTGGGAATGGAAAACGACGTCCCGTTTTGAGTGGCGATGCTTGGATCGGGAGTAATAATGATTATCGGCGTGCCGGTGATCAGAACCTGGGAACTGGCGAAGATATCCTTCTGGGTATCCCATATCCCGTTGTAGCTGTCCCACCCCCCCGCAGGGTTGTTGTTGCTGTTGTGGTATATCTCGGGGGGATCGACACCCGTTTCATCATCGTATTCATCATTGTCGTTGTAGTCAATGAACGGATCGTCGTGGGTATCTTCAAATCTTTCGCCGGCATCGTAGAGGCCGTTGGCGTTCTTGTCGTGGAAATACTCTTCTCCCTGGCAGTAGACCCCCACAGACGCCCAACCGTCCCGGGGATGGTTTCCCGTTCGAAGACCATGGGTGGTGTCAATATAATTCATCAATGCCACTTCCCATGGCCAGGGCTCGACATTGTGTCCGCCCGTGCTTTCGGAGAGAACCGGATGCTGGGTACGGGCAATCACGGGCACCAAGCCGTCATCGTCCACCGTAGGATCGGAAGCATTGATTGCCAGTGCGGGTTCCGACCAGAATGAGACGGTGGTCCCCTTTAAAATGTTGTAGTTGCCGTAACGGTCAGCCATGTAGGCGGTGATCGTGGTTTCCAGATTGTCCCTATCCAGGCCGGGAAGGTTTCGCGGGTTTGCGGAGATGGCAAAACGGGAGGCCACCGGCACGCCGCCGCCGATGGAGACCACCGATGAATTCGTCGCAAACGTCTCTCCATCAAATGTAATTGTTCCTTTGAGGGTAACCGGACCGGAGAGGGTGCCGCTACGCAAAAGCACCCGGGCGTAGCCGTCGTTATCCGATGACACGACAATCGTTTTAGGCGAACCATCGCCCGAATCGTCGATATATTCACCCCCCTCGGGTCCTCTTTCAATGCTTACGCTAACCTCGATGCCGCTGAGGGGGTTGCCGTTGGCGTCCATGACCCTGAATTTGACATCTGAAGTCTCGTTCCCCCCGGAGCCTTTAATAGCAATACGCTGGGGATCCGCAGAGGAGAATTGAAGGGAGGCCGGCTGACTCTGGTTGATCAGGATATCGACACTGTTGTTGATGGCGCCCACCGAAACCTCGACAGTGGCATTGCCCGGCTGATTCACAGCCGTAAACGTGGAACTGGCAAAGCCATTGATTGTGGTGTTCTCGGCCGGAGACATGCTCCCGAAGGTTGAATTAGAGGCCCCGAAAGCCACCGCAGTACCGTCGGGAACCGGACTTCCATCCGAATCAAGCACCTCGGCAACAACGTTTGCGGTTCCTTCGACCTTGATGGTGGTGGGGGTTGCGGTCACATTGATCACATCGGGAGCCACACCCGACAAAACCGATACCGGCATTTTCTCGCTGCTCATCGCGCCCGATGATGCCCAGATGTTCAGGCTGCCCTGATTTTCGCCGGCGGTAAGCGTTGCACGGACGACACCATTGCCATCGGTTGTGGCATAAGATGGGGCAATTGCGGCCAACACAGGCTGATCGAGTGCGAAACTAACAAATACACCCGCAACGGGGCTGCCGCTTTGATCAACCACCCTTGCGGTGACGGCGCTGGCTTCCATCACGTTGATTGTTTTTGGACTGGCATCGACGGCGATCTGGGCAATTTCAATATCGGCGGCTGCCAAGGCAGCCGCGGTTCCGCCATCAGCATTGGTATCACCGCCGCCGTCCGAACATCCGGCGACAAAAAAGAGTACCCATGCGGAAAGGATAAGTAATGTCGTTTTATTAAAACAGGTTTTCATGAAAACGCCTCCAACAATAAGTTTTTCATATGGCAATTCACCACAGCCGATGGAAATAATTCATTATGGATATAATCCAATTCGGCAACGCCGTCGAAAACTTAAGACCTAATTTGACTTTTTTTGAATAGCCATTCGTTTTTGGCTACGATGGGATATATTTTGAACCGGTAGGGACAAAGAAGGAAACAATAACGCCCTTGGGGACAAAGGCACTCGGTAAAAGCACGCAGGCAAAGCCCCGCATTGTATTTACGGGGCGCCTTGCCGCACGGCATCAGTTGCTTAAATTGGGGTTGTAGCGCTGTTCCAGTTGAACAATTTTGGGATTCATGAAAATCAACAATTCGATGTTTTCAAATTCATCTCTATTACTTTGAAACATCCACCCCAAAACGGGTATTTTATGCAGGCCGGGAAAAGCGCTTTTTGCTTTCGTCGTCGACGTTTTTATGATGCCACCGATAACGACAGTGTCGCCGTCGTTAACAAGCAGCTCGGTTGTGGCTTCGTTGGTTGAGATGATCGGCACGCCGTCAACAAAATCGGTGACGTCGTTTTTGGTAATATTAATACTCATGGAGATTCGATTGTCCGGGGTCACGTGGGGGGTGACCTCGAGTAAAAGGTCGACGTCTTTGAACTTAACCGATGATCCACCGGCGGAATCTCGCTCCAGATATCCCACCTCGGAGCCCTGCTTTATCCTGGCTTTTTTATTGTTTAAGGTCACAATTTTCGGGGCTGAAAGAATTTTTCCTTTTCCATTGGTTTCGATGGCGGTCAGTGCGGCATCCAAGGTGAACGGTGTCCCGGCAATTTTGGCATAATTGAGCGAGAAGCTATTTGTGCTGGACGTCGGAAAGTTCATGGCCACTCCGGTCGTGTATTGTGATCCGCCATTGAACATCGTGACCGGACCGATGCCCAAATTCCAACTAAATCCAAGTTCTTTGGTGTAGCTTTCTTCGACTTCCACCACACGGGCTTCTATAATCACCTGGGCGGTCACTTTATCGATTTGTCGGGTGATTGCCTGGGCCTGCCTCACTTTGTCCGCCGTATCCGTGATGATGATTTGGTTATTTTTTACATCAACGGTTACACTGCCCCTGCCCTTGGTAATTATTTTTTCAATGTGGGGAAGAATCTCGCTTTCCGCATCGGAATAGCTGATCGGAAGGTATCGGGTTTCGAGTGGTTCGAGGGCTTTTATCTGCTCTCTTTCCTTTTGAAGGGCTGCAATCTGGGCTTTTCTCAGATCGTTTTCCTGCTTGAGGGTCGCGAGTGTGGCGATCCTAAAGATGTCCCCTTCAGCAACCATTCCAAGCTGGTTCATTCGCAACACCAGATCCAATACCTGATCCCAGGGTACCGGTTTTTCCAATGTCAAGGTAACTTTTCCGCTGACATCCTGGTCAATCGCGAAGTTTTTGCCACTGACTTCCCGAAGGATCCGAAATACATTTTTGACATCGGTCTGGAAAAAATCCAGGGCAATCTTTTCACCCGAGAATTTTTTTGCTTGTTTCTTATTAACCAAGGCTTGGTCGGCGTCAAAATCAATTTCAGCCGAATTTTCGCCAAGCGGTTCATCCATGCTTGCCTGCGTTGCTTTTCCATCTTGGACCCGGCGCTTACCTGCAGCGTGGGCTTGAGATGCCGAAGAAACAACATCGGCAGGGCCCATTGCTTCTTCGAGAGCCTTTTTCCAGGCAGGAAGATTTGTCTCATCGGCAGGTGCAGGCGGAACAGAAGATGCCTCAAAGTGGACCAACAGCAATCCGTCGACTTGCTCTATGTAATAGGCGACCGGTTCACGGAGTTCGATGGAGAACATCGAGAAATCTTTCATCGATGGCAATTGGATCGGCATAATGCGGTTAACGGCACTTTCAAACCGCGTTGTTAACAGTGGGCGTTGTCGAAATTCCGCGATATTGGCATTCATTAGGCGCAGTTCAAAAAGCTTGTCGGAGATTTTTTGGATGCTATAGTCGATCTTGGTTGTTGTTTCGATCGACAGGGTTGACTTCCCATCTTCTTCCCCAAGAAAATCAATACGATTCACCCATGTCTGGTTTTCTTTCCCGATGGGGGCACCCGTTCCTTGATAGGTTCCGGACAATTCGGGGGATTGAACGGGCAACGGGTCAGAGGATACCGTGGGAGACGGTTCAACAGGCTGTATCTCTTTCGTCGTTGTCTGTTGTGGTGTCGTGTCTGGTTGCGTCGCTGCATCGTCGATGCCTCCGGTCGAAGCGGAGAGGGGCTTTGCGAACTGGATTATAAGGGTGGTACCATCCTGAACAACGTTGTATGGAACATCCGAGGCCATGAGGATTTCGATACGGGCGGTGTCGTTCTTTGCCTCGACTTGACCGGCATGAATAGCGGTGACAGGGGTGCCGGTGGACTGTAGATCGGTGTCGGATACGTTTAACCGGGTATTGGGGAAATAGAGAACCACACCAAGTGGAAGCGGTTGTTTTACCGAGGTGTATGTCAACGGCTCGGTTCCGTCAATCACAACATTCATCGAATCCACCGCTTCGGACAATCCGATAGATGTGATTTCCACGGATGGGGAAGGATCAACATCGGCCACACCTGTATTGCTACCGGAATTCTGGGTTGCACATCCTGAAAGGAAAAATGCAACTACCAAACCAAGGCAAAAAACAAGTGTCAATCTATCAACAAATTTGATCCTGAAGTTGTACATTTCACTCTCCAGCTGGTTTCTGAAGTTTTATTTCAGTATTTTGAAGAATTCGTTCTCCCATAAGATTCTCTAATTCTTCTTCAACAACCACGCTACTTGCGTTAAATTGTGTCACAATTCCTGAATTCATACCGATATAGGTTCCATTTTTAATTATATAGCCTTTGCCGCTGCTATCTTCTACAAGCCCTCTATTTCCGGATGACGCGCGAATGATTGCCACTAATTTAAGCTGGTCGAGACCGATTCTTTCCAAAGGTGTCTGGGGGACTCGCTTCTTTTTTTGAGTCTTATCCGTTTGGTCGGCTTGGACCGCTTCCTTCTTGGCACTGAATAAGGGAACAAACGGGTTCAGCCTTTTTTGGGGATCGTAAATTCGCTTAACCACGATTACGTCTTTGTCATCCGCATCCTTGGGATCGGGTGTATTCGTCGACACAGTTGTTTGCGTTTGATGGATAGATGGGTCCGGTTTGGGTATATTGGGAACAGATATCTTCTTGCTGATTACCGGCGCCTTGGATTCCGTTTTTTGATCGCCGCAATTCCAAAGAAAGCACGGAATCAGCAGAAACAAAAGTACAATTTTATAATCATGTCTAAATTGCATTTTCATGGCCCTATCGCTTCTTCTTCCTGTTCTTCTTCTTGTTCGCTTTTCCAGACTTCTTCTTCTCTATTTCGGAATCTTCAATAAATTTATATGTCACGGCAGTACATGCCGTTGTCAGCGTCGCGCCGTTCTTTTCCGGTGTCATGTTGATATCTCTGATATTGACGATTCGGTTTAGTCCGGCAACCCCTTCGAAAAAGGTTGCTACGCCATGATAATCCCCGATAACTTTAATGGCCACAGGAATTTCGGCGTAAAAATCTTTTTTTATCTCAGGCTTGGGTTGAAACAGGATAAAATTCAGGCCCGAGGTTCTCCCGGCCTTTGAAATGCCGGTTAAGAGGGTTGGAATTTCCTCTTTTTCAGGCAATGCGCGCATTACAATTTTGAATTGTTTTTCAGCCGCCTGCATTTTTTTTCTATACGCATTCAACTGCCGCGCATTTTTTTTGGCAACTTCCAACTCTTTTTCGATCTTTGTCAGATTGGTTTTGAGCCTGTCGACGGTTCTCAATTTTGGAAGATAAGATAAGTAGACGAAAGCGCCGATAAGCAATATCAACAGACCCGCCCAAATCGCAATCCGTTGGATTTTGGAAAGCTGCTCTAGCTTATCAAAAACCGGATTAATCTTTTCAATGGAAACCGCTTTGCCCTTTTTCATTTCCTCTAAGACCTATTCAGCTTGTTTTTTCGGGGTAGCTTTCTGAAATTTGATATTGAACTTCTTCAGTTCCAGTCCCTTGACAGTGGTATCTTGGTTAATGGACAAAAGCTTGACACCAACATATTTCGGGGATGTTTCAATTCGGGTCATATATTCGGCAACCGTCGGATTATCTAAAGCGATTCCAACGATTTGGATTATACCGGAATTATCTTTTATCTCCGTAAGCCACATCTGCTTTTCGACGAATAGCCTGGACATGTCATCAAGTAGTTCAACGGGCGCATTTCTGGTCAGGTCCAGGGACTCGATAACTTCGATTTTTTTGTTCAGAATATCCAGCTTCTTTTTGATATCCGCTATCTCTTTGTTGATTTTGTTGTACTTCTCAACCTGTGCCGTGGTCTCTTTTATCCGGCTGTCCAACGATTTTATCTTTTCGGATAAAATAAAGCTGAACCAGGAGGCCACAATCACAACAAAGACAAGTGACAACAGAAATACGGACACTTGTCGCCTAATGTTCTCTTTTTTCCGTGCGGCTCGAAATGGGAGTAAATTAATGCGTATCATTTATCATCAACTTTTCTCGTTGCCAGTCCCAAGCTGATTGAAGCTTGGGGGGCGATTCGTTTTAAAAAATCCACATCAAACCGGTTCGTGTCTACGTGCAGCACTTCAAATGGATTTATCGTAGCCACTTCGGCAGAGGTTTCGACAGACAACAATTGTCTGAATTCTTTTATGTTACCTCCTCCGCCACTGAGAATTATTTTTATAATCTGATCGTCGGGATAGGTTGAATAAAAGAAATCCAGAGCCCGCCTAATTTCCGTGCACCAATCCGAAACGACTGATGAAACGATGCCGGAAAGATCTCCGGCCGTAATCTTATCTGGTTGGTCGCCAAACTTGATCTGCTCGGCTTCTTCGAGAGGACAGTCGATCAGCGACGCGATTTTTTGATTGATCTGACCGCACCCGAGGGAAACGTCTCTCATGAAGACAGAGGCGCTGCCCTTTAAGATATTTAATGAAGTCTTGCTTGCGCCAATCTCAATGAGGGCAATGTTTTCATCTTCATTAGGGGAATAGTTGAACTCATATATATTCTGAAGGGCAAATGCGTCTACGTCAATGATGCATGGATTCAGTCCTGCCAATTGGGCAATATTCACGTAGTCATTGACCATCTCTTTTTTTGCCGCAACCAGCAGTACATTCATCTGGTTGGGATTGCTTTCATTTTCACCCAGAAT
This sequence comes from Desulfobacteraceae bacterium UBA2771, assembly GCA_002352605.1. Taxonomy (GTDB): domain Bacteria; phylum Desulfobacterota; class Desulfobacteria; order Desulfobacterales; family Desulfosarcinaceae; genus Desulfosarcina. Next base: position 7,130 of record DEIP01000022.1, read on the forward strand.
TTGAAAATCCAAATTTACATCGGATATGTCAAACGGTATGTATTGTTCGGCCTCAAAACTGATGGTGTCCTGAAGCTGCTCTTCCGGCATGGACTGAACAATGATCTTTTTCACAATGACCGCGTATCCCCCAACGGAGAGGGCAACGTTCTGACCTTTTATGCCATAGTTTCTAAAGAGTTGGCGGATGGTATCCGAAACTTGTTCCGCGTCTTTTATTGCACCATCTTCGATCAGGCCCGGTGCGATATCGATGATTCCGAATCGGTCGAGGGTGTTTCCCTTCTTCGTCTCGGAAATCTGCGACGCCTTAATGGATCTGGATCCAATGTCAAGGCCAATTAGTCGGTCTTTTTTTCCAAAAAACATGGTTAGCTCTTTTATTCGCCAAAGATTTTTTTACTGTCCGAAAAGCTGTATCCCAGAGCCAGCAAGAGTTTTCTTTTGGTTTCCAGCCGACACGGTTTTCCATTTTCAATCCGTGTAATCGTAATCGGAGAAACATTCGCCTCTCTGGCCAGTTCCGATTTACTCATCAAGAGTGATTCTCGTATTTTTTTTAAAGAATTATTAACCATTCTAACCATCGTCGTATGGCAATTAGAAGTCATTACAGCGTTCACTTGGCAAAGAAAATGCCGGTTTGATTTTATCAATCGGAATAGAACGCTGTTTCTTGATTCGATTCAACCCCCAAAATCATTCTTTGTCAAGTTAAATTATAGGACTTATATCTATAATTTTATATATATTATATATATTATAACCCCAAATTAGCATTACCCCCTATTTTGCGTGCCCATAGATTCAATTGACATGATACTCAGGTTTCTCTATATGGCAGTTTGATTGTGGCCGATGGTTAGCATTCAATTCGGTAATGCCGTCGAAAACTTTAGCACCATTTTGTTTTTCTTTAAAAAAAAATGAAATGCAACGGGTTCAATTGGTCGCCACCGGCGTGAAAACATGATGAAAACGTCCAACATCCCAGAGCGGGCCAAACCATTTCGACTGGTAAAATATTTTACGTTCACCAGCCTTATCCTGATTTTTATCGGAACGATCGTCCTTTCCTCGCTGAATACCCACTGGGTCCGTTCCCTGCAATACCAGAAAAGCGAAGACTATGCCCTTTTGCTTATCGAAAACCTGAACCATCAGGTTTTTCTGCAATTTATTCTTCCCGTGGGGCTAAAATATGGAAAAATTGAACTGAGGAATCAGGAACAATTTGAAAGGATGGACAGTGTCGTCCGCAGTACATTGCACAGTTTCAAGGTTGAAATGGTCAATATCTACAGCAAGAATGACATCATTGCATACAGTTTTTCACAAGATCTGGTGGGAAGGGAAAACCTTGGGGGAACTTTTTACAATGGTGCGCTGGACGGTATTTCATCCTCCAAACTCGTTCAGAACGGTGCGTTCTGGGAAATTCTTTTGGGGATCCCTAAAGAGATCAAAATCATCACATTTGCCGCCTTAAGGGCAGAAAAGCCTTTGTCACCAATTTCCGGTCCGGTATTGGGCGTCGTCGAAATCAGACAGGATCTATCCAGTGATTACAGGAAAATATTTAAATTTCAGGTGGTTGTTATTTGCACGATCAGCATTGTCATGGGAATTTTGCTGCTAACTTTGATTTATGTCGTGAAGCGGGGTGAGGGTATCATTGAGAAGCGGGCTATCGAGCGGATACGGCTCAAAGAGCAACTGGCCAAAGCCAAACATCTGTCATCACTGGGAGAGATGGTCGCCGGGATCTCCCATGAAATCAGAAATCCGCTGGGGATTATCAGCAGTTCCGCCGAATTGTTGAAAAAGAAGATGAACCCCCAGGACACCTTGAACGCCATTATCGATATCATCGTGGCGGAGGCGCGGCGCCTGAACAAGATCATTTCTGATTTTTTAAACTTCGCGCGCCCAAAAAATCCCAATCGAAGTCCCTGCCGAATCGATGACGTGATCATCAAAAACATCCATTTCCTGGAACCTCAGATAAAAGCGAATGGTTATGCGATCAGGACATGCTTCTGCAGCAACATCCCAATCATCATGGCTGATTCGGACATGCTCTACCAGGCCTTTCTCAACCTGCTAATCAACGGAATGCAGGCCATGCCCCGGGGTGGTGCCATTGACGTGACCATTGAGACGGGTAATGGCACGTTATGGGTTTTTGTTGAAGATGAAGGAGAGGGTGTCTCCATAGCGGATGCCGAAAAGATCTGGGATCCATTTTTTACCACCAAAGAAAAGGGCACGGGATTGGGTCTTGGAACCGTTAAAAATATTATTGAAGCCCATGACGGCATGATTCGGATTGACAACCGGCGTCAAAAAGGGGCACGGGTTTCTATCAAATTCCCGTTAAGTCAGGAGGCCAGGTAATGGAAAGCATCCTCATTGTTGATGATGAGAAAAATTACACACTCATTCTTGCGGCCATACTGGAAGATGTGGGCTTTGAGACACTTACCGCCGACAGCGGCCCAGAGGCGCTGGACATTCTATCCCAATCCGATGTGGATTTGGTTCTGACGGATATGAAAATGCCGGTCATGGACGGCATCGATCTTCTTGAGCGGGTAAAACAAAAAGACGCGGATCTCCCGGTAATCATGATGACCGCGTACGGCTCCGTCGAAAAGGCCGTGGAAGCGATGCAGAAAGGCGCTTACCATTACATTCTCAAGCCTTTCGACAATGAACGGCTTGTTCTTTATGTAAACAGAGCCGTTTCCATGTTCCGTGTGGTTAAGGAGAATCGCCAACTCAGAAGTGCGGTAGCGAGCCGCTACAGCTTCCACAACATCATCGGAAAAAGCAAAGCCATGCAGGATGTTTTTCACATCATCCGCAAAGTCGCACCGGCGGCGGCAACGGTCCTCATCGAAGGGGCCAGTGGCACGGGAAAGGAACTGGTGGCCAATGCCCTGCATTTTAATAGTCCCAGAAAAGATAAACCCTTCGTGGCGGTCAATTGTTCCGCCTTGGCCGAGTCGCTTTTAGAAAGTGAGCTCTTCGGCCATGAAAAAGGGGCTTTCACCGGTGCGGTTGCCATGAAGAAGGGGCGCTTTGAAATCGCAGACAGCGGTACACTGTTTTTGGATGAAATCGGGGAACTCTCCGCGGGCTTGCAGGTGAAGCTGCTTCGTGTACTGCAGGAACGGGTGATCGAACGGGTGGGTGGGGTCAGGCCGATTCCCGTCAATATCCGTCTAATTGTAGCAACCAACAAATCGTTGAAGGAAGAAGTGGCCAAGGGTAATTTCCGGGAAGACCTTTTTTATCGGCTCAACGTGGTTCCCCTTACCTTGCCGCCGCTACGCGAACGCCTGGAAGACATCCAATCGCTGGTGAGGCATTTTATTGCCAAATTCAGCGATGAGCGTTTCACAGGGTTGCCGGTTACCGGAATTGACCGTGAAGTGGGGCGGCTGTTCTACGAATACGACTGGCCGGGAAATGTGCGGGAGTTGGAAAATATTATCGAACGGGCTGTGGTAATGAGTCCGGAGGCGATCATTCAGGTGTCTGATCTGCCAAAAGATTTTATCGACACGGCCCACGGCACCTTACACATGGATGGCATTCCGGTGGATGCCAATTTATATGACACCTTGGCGCTTGTGGAAAAGAAGATGATCATCCGAGCATTGAAAAAAACCAACCATGTGCAGGCCCATGCGGCCGACCTGTTGGGTATCGGTAAAAGTGGGTTGAATCAAAAAATAAAAAAATACAAGCTACTGGAAAAAAACAAAACGCAATAATCATTTGGTTTCCGGGTGTCTGCGCCCGTTCAACGGTTGACCTTCTCACTTACCATGTCGGCATACATATTGTCCGGGAAATCGGTTAAAAATTGTTCGTACAGGGCGGTGCTTTTCTGCTTTTCACCCGTTGCTTCATAGAGCCGGGCCCGGTTGAAAAGCGCCTCGCTCTTCATGGTCGTCTCCTCGTCTGCCGAAATCGTTTCGAAATAGCGAATGGACTGAGGGTATTCCTTTTTCAGTGCATAGGCATGGCCCAGCCCGCTCATCACGATGTTTCTCAAGGCAGGGAACCGGTTAAAGTCATCCAGCGCTTGTGTGTACATGGCAATGGCGGTATCTGCGTCCCCGGCATTGTAACTGATGTCTCCGTATGCGATTCGAGCAATCTTCACCGCACTTTTCGAACCATATTTATCGAAGATTTCAGTAAAATCGGCCTTCACCCGGTCATAGGCCGTCGTCGCATCGGTGTCTTGAAGGGCGGCCGAATACTTGGCCACGGCTTTTTCAACCCGTTCAGAGGCTTGGTTTTCATTCCGGTTGGAAACCTGACGTACCGTGGCAACGGCCAGCAGCAGAGCAACGAATATCCCCGCACTGATCAGAACCATTTTTAAATTGGATCGTCCAAAGGCGATCAGTTTTCCTGAAAAGGAGATGAACTGATCGGGTTCTTTCAACAGTTGCTTGCGTGTCGCTGCCCCTTTGGCCATGATTCCTCCAGATTTTTTTTAATTCGCAGCCATCCGTCGGCGGGGATATCGGCGCCGATCACTTGACATACTTCATAACCACATGCCGAAGCAAGGGCGCCGCTTTTTTCGTGGAGGTAGCCGTTGACGAATCCATATAAAAAGCCGGACGCCCAGAGATCCCCGGCACCGGTGGTGTCAATGGCTGATCCCGGCCCCTGGGCCGGGATGCGGCAAACCCGGTTTTCATGCCGGATGAAGCTTCCTCTGGCGCCGACTTTCAAGACGGCAATATCCACATGGCGAGCCAGTCGGGCCAGCGCCTGCGCTTCGTCCTCGAGTCCGGTATAGGCCCGGGCCTCATCTTCATTGGCGATCAGGATATCCACATATTGTTCGATAATGTCATCAAGAACGGCCTTGGATTGCTCGACCACGGTGAAACTGGCCAGATCCAAAGAGACCAATGCCCCGGCATGCTTGGCGGCGTTTAACGCGGTCGTCATTAAGTCGGCATTGAACAGCAGGTAGCCCTCCATGTGGACCACGGCACTGTCCATGAAGCATTCCGGCGTGATCTCTTCCGGCCGGGTGTCTGCCGATGCCCCCAGGTAGGTGATCATGGTACGTTGGGCATCGGGGGTAATGATGGAAAGCACCCGGCCGGTGGGCAGGCCCGACGTCATCAAAAAGGGCTCCACCCCCCGTTCGACAAGGGCTTTATGAAAAAAGTGCCCGACATCATCATCTCCCCGTTTTCCAACAAAGCGGGCACAGCCGCCCAACCGTCCGACACCCACCGCCGTGTTGCATGCCGATCCGCCCGGTACATCGATGGGCCGGTTAGACAACCGGCTCAGAATCTCTTCCAGCGCCGGCATATCCACAAGGGTCATGCCGCCTTTTTCAACACCGATACGGCGTACAAAGTCATCGCTTTCGTGAACCAATATGTCCACAAGTGCGGAACCAAGTCCTACGATCCGCGTTTTTTCACGTTGCAGTCTCAAATCGAATCCTTTACCAAACCAGAGAGTGGTGAATCCATCCCTGGTCACCATCCGCGTGGACCACATGCAGCCATTTCCCTTTTTCTTTGAGCACTTTAAAGGGAACGCCCTTGTCCACGGTAAACCGGATATCGTTTTTGGTTCCCGGCCCTGAACGGACATTGCACTTGTCATTTTTTACAATCACGGCTCGAACATCGGCGAGAAGAGAGTCGTGAATCCACCCGCGATCACCTTCGAAATCCTCGAACAGGTACCAGCTGCCTTGCTTATCGATCACCCGCAATGGATGATATTTTTCCACCTGCCAGATGACCGCACCACTGGTATTCGGTCCGGAACGAATGTTGGCGATATCGGCTTTCACACTCAACCGCTGGGCGTGAGCGAAGTTTGCGCCGACCAGGATCATGATGATTGCCAGAACCACGGGGATCAATTTATTCATGTTTCGATATCGCTCCTGAATAAACGAATCAGGTTTTGTTGGGTTTGACCCGAACCAGCAGCTTTTGTGCCATGCCCCGGCCGAGTACGATCCGTTTGTAATCGATACCAATCACCAGCTGCCCCTTCCCTGAATTGGCGATCACATCCACTTCATCACCCATTCGAAGGCCCATGGCCATCAATCGTGCCCGCGCCATGGGGCCGCCGTCCAGCCGGGCGACGACCAGCCGTTCCCCCGCCGGTGCATCGGAAAGCGGTAGCAGTTCCCGTCGTTGGGACATACATTGCGCACAGATGCCGTACATCTCCATTTTGTGCTGGAGCAGGTGGAAGCCGTGACGCTCTGCAGCCTGAATCTGACGCGCTTCTAACTGCGGGTCTTCAAATTCTACGATTTTTCGGCATTTGGTGCAGACCATGTGGTCATGGTGCTGTCCCAGATGCAGATGTTCGTATAGAACCTCGCCGTTGTCGAACTGCTGTTTGCTGGCGAACCCATACTGACACATCAGTTTCAACGTGTCACGGACAAATTCCGGATCCAGCCGGTGATCCAGCTCGTTAAGCCGTTCGATAATCTGGGCTGAGGATATATGACCATCGGTCCGCATAAAAGCTTCCATGACGACAAAACGATGTTCAAAGTCTGTGAGCTGATCCTGTTTGAACAGCTTGCAGAACTGTTCCTTTTCCTGCTTGTGCAGTGTTTGTGGCATGGAATGGCCTTCATGAAATGATGGAAAGAATTTCAGGTCTGAATGCAGGTTGATGGCCTCATGCCGGCCCGGGAATGGTGTAGCTGGTGCACGAGCCCGAACTGCAAGTCCGCGTCTGGGTGCTGACACCGGAATCGACCGGTTGGCCGGAACTACCGCCGCTGACCGTATGGTTGGTGGTGGAGAGAATTCGTTCCAGGTTGCCGGAACCGCAGTGGGAACAGACCATTTCCATCTCCTCGTCTTTATTCATTACCAGGATCTCCTGGTATTCGTCACAGTCCAGGCATTTGAATTCGAATATGGGCATCTCGTTCTCCTTATGAAAATAATCTTTTAAAATCTGACCATCATCTGGAAATTGTCAAGCACCGGGTGTGCTTTGCCATCAGGGCCCGGGCATGTTCCAAGGCGGTCCGGGTGATTTTTTCCCCGCCCAGCATGCGGGCGATCTCATTGATCCGTTCATCCGGGTCCATAGGCCTGATGGCGGTGGTGGTTCGGCCGTTCTCGACCTGTTTTTTTATATGGTAATGATGATCACCGAAGCGGGCAATTTGAGGGAGATGGGTGATGCAGATCAGCTGGTGTTTTTTAGAGAGGGCTTTCAGCTTTTTCCCCACCACGTCGGCCACGGCGCCGCCGATGCCGGCATCCACCTCGTCGAAAATCACAGTCCCTACGGCATCGGTTTCGGCCAGGATGGCCTTTAGTGCCAGCACAACCCGGGAGAGTTCTCCTCCCGAAGCGATGGCCACAAGCGGCTTTAACGATTCTCCCACATTGGGAGAGATCATGAACGCCGCTTGATCGATACCCGTAACCGACAGCTGCTTGTCATCCACATAAAGCCATGGGGATGCAGGTTTGCCGCAGGGGGGCAAAGAAAGGCGGACAGCGAACCGGCTGCCGGCCATTTTCAGACCGTTCAGCTCCTTTTCAACGGCTTGGGAAAAATCCGTGGCCACCCCTTTCCGTCGTTCAGACAAATGCCGGGCCAAATCCGCCACATGGTCGTAAACGTCGCTCAGCTGCGTTTCGTTTCGCCGAATATCATCGTCCAGATCGTCAACGGCACAAACCTCGGCTTCAATGGCATCGCGTTTTTGGAAAAGCGTTTCTAAGGACCCTCCGTATTTTCGCTTCAACCGGTTGATCAGATCCAGGCGGGTTTCCACCGACTCAAGCCGATCCGTTTCGTTGTTCAGGGTCCCCAGGTAAGACCGCAACGTTTCCGTCACATCCTCCAGGCCGAAGAGGTGGTCGGAAAGCCCTTGCACCCCCGCCGTCAACCCATCGTCCAGGTCCGCTGCCTTCTCCAGGCATTTGCGCACTTCCCCCAGCTGCTCCAAAATAGCCCCATCGGCCCCGTGAAGGGATTCGATGACCGAAAAAACGGACCGGTGGAGGAATTCGGTGTGCTTGAGCCGCAGCTTGTCTTTCTCCAGGGATTCATCCTCGCCAGGCATGATGTCGGCATCGGCAATCTCCGCTGCCTGATACCGGAGCAGGTCCATCTCCTTTTCCCGGTTGTTCTTTTTGGCCTTGAGGACATCAAGCGTCCGGAACAACGGTACCAATTGCTCATAGCGGTCGGCCACCTGTGCAACCAGTGGCAAAAGACCGCCGAAACGGTCCAGAATGGACAGATGGGTTTCTTCCCTGAGCAACCCCTGGTGGGCGCGCTGGCCGGAAATGCCGGCCAGATTCGCGGTGATGGATGCCAGCATCTGCATGGTGGCCATTCGGTCGTTGATGTAGACACGATGGCGGTCGTTTCCGGCGATGACCCTGCGCACCAGCAAACCGTCTTTGGGTTCATAGCCGTTTTCAGCCATAATCGCCGCGGCTTTGGATGCTTCGGGAACATCGAAGAATGCAGACAATTCGGCGGTGTCATTTCCATCCCGGATCATTTTGGCGCTGGCGCGAGACCCCAACAGCAGGTTTACCGCGTTGATGATAATGGATTTACCGGCGCCGGTTTCGCCACTCAAGATGGTCAACCCATCTTCGAAGTGGATATTCAGATCGTCGATAATAGCGAAATTCTTGATTAACAGTTCTTTGAGCATGGTGCCCCCACCGCAAGGTCGCCGTCGGTGATCATCCGACGAATCGCTATTATCATAAAAAAGGCAACGGGGGGAAGCAAGCATTATCGTAACCGGAGATGCGGCAACTTGGGCACACGGCGGAATCTGTGGATTATTCCGGATATCCCGATATCTCACGGATTTTTCTATAAAGCGGCCGGAACCGGCGATAGATCCGCCTATCCGTCAATTGTCAAACGCCCGTTTGTTTTTTCGGGTTGAAGTTTGGCAATGAGGTGCTATACTCAGGTAGTTGCAATGGAATTCTCACCCTGATGAGCAATTAGCGACGAGCGGCGTTTACCGTGCATATGCCTTAACCCGTGACCCTGTCCATTGCATCCGGCTTCCTTACCGGCTGAATACCCGGTTCCCGGGATATGTCGATTGTCGTCGGAAACGCTTCTCACCGACCACGCCGCTCTGACGGCGGACCTGGAAGCCGAACGCAAAGATCTCATTTTCCTGTTGCGGCTGAAAAAACATTGGGGTACGCCATTAACCCGATCCACATCTCCTGCAGCGGTCATTAAAAATAGAGGGGGAAACCATGGTAAAGAAGGACGCCTCGGCGCTTCACCAGCATCTGGTTGCGGTCAAGGAAGGAAAACGCCGTTTCGAAAATGCCTTTCAGGGCGTAGCCCGGATGATTCTGGACAGTGACATCGAAAAGGTGGTGGTGAACGGAGAGACCACTTACAATTTCAGCATTTTCAGAACAGGAAAAAAGCACATCATTGGTATGTATGACGAAATCAACAGCTTTGTATCCTACGTCAAGGATGCCGCGGAAAATGGGTCCTCCAAGGAGATGGCCTTTGTCCTTGTGGGTGAACCGGGAAACGGCAAGACCTTTCTGGTGGATTTCGTCTGCAATAAATACAGGGAATTTTTATCCCGGGAGACCAACCGAAAATATTCCTTCCGATTTACCGGCCTGGACAAGATCGGCGGGTTCGGGAAAATCACGACCATCGAGTCCCAGACCTACGAGGACCCCATGATTCTGGGAATGAACATCACCGACGAGCCGGATAAAAACCGTGATTTTTTATCCCGGGAGGTTGGCTTTTCGGACAACGAAATCGAAAGCCTCTGGGTGGACCATCGCCCGCTGGGCGCCTGCAGTGCGTTCATGTGGAACAGCATCAGGAACTACACCAACGGTGATCTGGCAAAGATGCTCGAATTCATCCAGATCATTCCTGTTCCCATGACCGAGAGCCTGGGCACCGTCACCGGCAAGTATGCGGCAAAAGATAAAATTACCTCATCGGCCGTGGATCTTTTGGGTGAAGAGTCCATTCAGCGGCTGCTGCACATCACAGAGACCAACAATCCCTACCGTTTCGATTTGCGACGCGGGGCGTTGGCCCGGGTGGCCGGCGGTGGAGTTCATTTTTCCGATGAAATTTTCAAGAACAAGAAGGACCTGGTCCAGGTATACCTGGGGGTGATCCAGAACCGCAGCATCGAAATTGATGGTTATAAGTGGCCCATCGACACCCTTATTATTGCCACCAGCAACAATTCTGAATTCAACCGCTTCCTGGCGGGAAAAGAAGAAGCCCCCATCGTCGACCGCTGCCGCATCTGCTACGTCTCACACAACACCAACTACAAACTACAAAAAGACCTGACCATTTACGCCATCGGCAATGAGACGCGCACGACCCTCGATCGCGAATATCTGCACCAAGATCCCAACCTGAATCATGCCGCCTCCGTAGCGGTGGTGCTCACTCGGCTGGCCCGGTCGGAAAAGCTCACGCCCATCGAGACCATGAAGCTGGCCGCCGGCGAGGTGGCCGGAGAAAAAAGCATCAAAACCCTGGCCGAGGTCATCGATACCCTCAATCAGAACCCGGACATCACCAAGCGATTCGGCCAGAAGGGACTGGGGCAGCGCAACCTGGGCCGGGCCATCCAGCTGCTCAACGAAAGCTCGGAAACCAACGAGGGCAGGTGCATGTTCGCCTACGATATCTTCAAGGCCCTGGAGCGCATTGTCCTCGACTATGTGACTGAGGCCAACGACCGGGCCAAATACCTCGAGGACCTCAAGACCGCCAAGGGGCTTTATCGGGAGCGGATCATGACGGAGATGTTCAACGCATATATGGACGAACCCTTGGCCATCCGCAAGGATGTCATGAACTACGTGAACATGATCATCGGCATCGATGCCGAAAACCTGGGGCCGGACAAGATGTGGAAGTACAAGGATCCCCAGAGCGGGGAACTGAAAGCCCTAAAAATAGACGAACGTTACATCAACAGTGTGGAAGACCGCCTGGGCTTGAAGACGACCGAGCAGCGGGAGACCTTCCGGACTTCCATTCGCAAGATATACGGTCAGAAGCTTTCCGTGGAACCGGACTATGACTTCATGGATAACCTGGAACTGGTCAAAGCGGTCACCGACGTACGCTTAAAATCGGATATCGCCGGTTCCGGTAGTCTGATTGGCGCCCTGGCCAACCGGACCAACGAGGAGAACCAGAAACTGTACGACCGCATGGTCGATACCATGCTCAACAAGTTGGGGTACTGCCAGACCTGTGCACAGAAGACCATTGAATATTTCTGCACGCAAGAGGATGAGAATTAGTCCGTGCCCATCCACCAACAGCATCTTTCGGCCCAGGTCGGTGTTCTCACAATTTCGAAATCCTCGACGTAGCGCTGCTACGCCTGCGGTTTCAAAATCGCTGCGGCCTTGGCCTGAACCCCAAAGCTATTGTTTCAGGTGTTTTCTTAGGCCAATACGTACCGCTTGGGTAGTAACAAAACATGGAATACAAATATATGCACTCCAAGCTAAGTAAAATTTATCGTAATCTAAACAAAGTCGGCCTGACGGCGGAGCAGGAGGAAAAGATTCTTCTGGAGCTCAACGACGACCGGACCCATGACACGCCCATCATCGACGGGCGCATGGCGGTGGTCACTACCGATGAAGGCCGGATCCGTCTACTCAACCTTTACGATTACCACGACCTGATGACCCTGCAGGCCATGGCTCAGCCCAGGGGCTCGTATGTCAGCCACATCCGTTCCATCGACGAATTGCTGGAAAAGGACCGCCAACGGGAGAAAGACGGCTTTCCCCGCAAAATTCGGGTGGGCAAGATGATCAAGCCCGGAAAGGCCGGCAAGGGCAAGGTGGTGGTGGTTCCCACCACCGTGGAGGAAAAATTCATCCACGACCCCAACTTTACCGCACAGGAAGAGGGGCAGGGCGGCAGCGGCGATGGTGAAGAGGGCGAAGTGATCGGTGAGCAACCGGTCAGGGATCCGGATGAGGCCGGTGCGGGGGGGCCGGGTCAAGGCGAGGGCGGTCAGCACGAAATGGAGTCCTCTGCCTACGACCTGGGAAAAATTCTCACCGAACAGTTCGAACTGCCCAATCTGCAAGATAAGGGTAAAAAGCGCTCCCTGACACGCTATACCTACGACATGACCGACCGGAACCGCGGTTCCGGCCAGGTGCTGGACAAAAAAGCCACCTTGAAGGAGATCGTCGAAACCAATATCCACCTGGGCAACATCCCCGACATTGACGATATCGACCCGTCCCGGTTCATCATCTCCCCCAGAGACAGGATCTATCGCGTCCTGTCCAAGGAAAAGGATTTCGAAGCCCAGGCGGTCGTTTTCTTTCTCCGGGACTATTCCGGCTCCATGGCCGGAAAGGCCACCGAGCTGGTGGTCACCCAGCATGTGCTCATATACAGCTGGCTGCTCTATCAATACGCCAACCAGGTGGAGTCCCGATTTATCCTGCATGACACCGAGGCCAAGGAGGTTGAGGATTTCTATACATACTACAACTCCAGGGTAGCCGGCGGCACCCAGGTCTTTTCCGCCTACGAAATGGTCAACCATATCGTCAAGGAGGAAAACCTGGCCGCGGACTGCAATATTTATGTTTTCCACGGTACCGATGGCGACGACTGGGACACGGAGGGAAAGAAGGCTGTTCCGGCGCTTAAGGAGATGCTCGGCTATGTCAGCCGTGTGGGCGTGACCATCGCCGAGCATGCCGGCAGTTCCCAGAACGACACGGAAGTGGAGCGGTACCTGAAAAAATCGGGACTGCTTGAAAAATTTCCCAACCTCCTCCGACTGGACACCATCAATGAAAGCACCGACGAACCCCGCTTGATTGAGGGGATCAAGCGGTTGATCTCATGAAAGCCCATTTCAAAACGCCCCATTTTCAAACGGGCGCTTGGATTGAGGGCGGAAACGGCGGAACACATGAAACTGATTGACCAGCATACCAAAACGATCATGGAAGGCTGCAAGCTGCGGGCCCGTGACGCCGGTCTACGTTTCGAAGATGAAAGCCTGGAGTATATCGTCACCAACCGTGATCTTATCGAACTTTCCCCCAAGGTGATGATTCCCACCCTCTACGATTACTGGGTTCACGACGTTGAGGTGCTCAAAGAGAGGGGCAAGTACGAACTCTATCCGGGGAATCCCTACGAAACGGTCATCAATACGCGTCCGGCCATCTCATTTTACAACGACAACAATCCGGATTGGCTGAATGTGATGATCTTCTACCATGTTATCGGCCATATCGACTTTTTTCAGAACAACCTCTATTTCCGCCATACCTGGGATTATGATTTTAACGGTGAGGCGCTGTCGGACAAACGGGCCATCGCCAAACTTCGTTCTGAACGGGGCCGTTGGGTAGACTACGTAATCGAGTTTGCCCGGGGCATCGACAACCTCGTCGGATATCACGGACTATTGTCGAAGATCTTTTCAGCGCCGGATTCAGGCATTTCGGAAAAAGTGGATTATTATTTCGACATCTACCTGCAGGATATCGCCAAAGCCAATATCAGTAAATACATCAAGGAGCTTGAGCGCTATAACACCAGCGTTAAGGAAGACCCGGCAATGGGCGAGCAGAGTTTTTTCTCACAGGTCGACCAGGGTCATCCGGAGTTCGCCAGCCTGTTTAAAAAGCACCAAGAGGCGAAAAAACAAAAGCCTCAGGACCTGCTGGAATTTATCCTGGAACACTCCAAGATGCTTGGCCGGGAAGAGAACCAATGGATGCTGATGGTGATCCAGATCATTCGAAAAACAGGGCTATTTTTCCAGCCCCAGATCCGCACCAAGATCATGAACGAAGGATGGGCCTCTTACTGGCACGAAAACCTTTACATGCAGGATGATCGCATCAGTGGACACGAGGTGGACTTTGCCCGGGTCAACGCCGGGGTGACGGCCATGCCCCGGGTAGGGCTGAACCCCTATGCGCTAGGCATGCGTCTGTTCTACTTCTTGGAGGAAATAGCCGAAAAAGGCAGGATATCCTGGGAATACCAACATCTGGCGGACGCCGGACGGCGAAAAGACTACGATGCCAAAACCGGAAAAGGCAGGGATTTCATTTTCAAGGCACGAGAAAATTTTTCGGACTTTACCTTTATCCACAGTTTTGTGGATCAGGACTTCGTTACCGCCAATAAACTCTTCGTGGCAGACAAACGGCTGAACCAGCAGAAAATGGTCTGGGAGTATTACGTGAAAAGCCGCAGCGCTGACGATTACCGGGAGATGCTCATGGCATCCTTATATCATCCGCCGTGCATCGAGGTCGACGAGGAGAAAACCAAGCAAAAAGGCCTTTACCTCATCCACCGATTTGAGGGCAAACCGCTGTTGGCGGAATATATCCCCAATACCATGCTGGGTATCGAATACCTGTGGGGCGGTCCGGTGCAGTTGGAAACCATGGAGGTGGTCGCGACGCCACAGGCGCCAAGAATGCCTGCCATGCCGGGAATTGTCGCATCACAGACCGATGCACCCAAACCGCGGGAACTGAAATGGCAGCGGGTGCGATACACCATGGAAGACCGAAAACTAAGCAAGAAGGTCCTCTAAATGACGCGACCGGCACCCCATTATCCACCGGTCGGATAGGGCAGTCTATGGACAACATCCGAAAAGCCATGCAGCATATCGATATCAGCGCCGATGGGCCAAACCACAGCAAGTCCATCCCTTTTGAAGAATTTCTCCAGGTGGTGCAGGACAACCCCACCGGCACCATCCGGAACGTGTTTCAGGTCTTTCATGATCTGTTCAAGACGCATGTGGGTGAAGGTGTGGATGAATATCCCAACGATCCTGAATCTATCAAATATGTGAGTTATGACTGTAGCAAGCTGTTTGTCGAAGGCGCAGACCATCCATTTTTTGCGGACCGTCTTTTTGCCAACCGGTTGGTCAATCATGTTGAGGCGCTGCGAAGTGGTGCCCAGCAAAATAAAATCTATATTTTCGATGGCCCCCACGGTTGCGGTAAAAGTACCTTTTTGAATAATTTGTTGAAGCGCTTCGAAGCGTACGCCAATACGGAAGCAGGCGCCCGTTACGAAACGGTGTGGCGTCTGGATCGCAAGCAATTGACCCAGGAAGGGGGCAATAAGACCGCTTCCATCATAGAAAGCCTCTTCCGGATGCAGCAAAATCCGAACAAGAAACAATTTGAGACCGTTCAGGCCCTGGCCCTGCCCGACACGGATAACAATTTTGTGGAGGTTCCCTGCCCCTGCCATGACAATCCACTGCTCCTGATCCCCAAAAACCAGCGGCGGCAATTTCTCGATGATCTCTTTGAAAACAACGAATTCAAATACATCCTGTTTACCGACAAGGCCTTCGAATGGATTTTCCAGGATGTTCCCTGTACGATTTGCGGCTCGCTTTACGAAGCGCTGCTGACCCGCTTGAAGCACCCGGCAAAGGTGTTTGAAATGGTTCATGCCGTACCCTACAGTTTCAACCGCCGACTGGGCAGAGGCATCAGTGTGTTCTCCCCCGGTGATCGTCCGATCAAGCAGATCGTTCAAACCAACGAATACCTTCAGCAGCTGATCAACCGGCTCTTTTCCGACAGCAATCAGGTCCGTTACATCTATTCCCGCTACGCCAAGACCAACAACGGCATCTATGCCCTGATGGACATCAAATCCCACAACATCGAGCGCCTTATCGAGCTGCACAACATCATCAGCGAAGGGCTGCACAAGGTTGAGGATATCGAGGAGAACGTCAGTTCTCTGTTCCTGGCCCTGATGAATCCGGAAGACAAAAAAAACATCAAGGAGTTCCAGTCATTTTCCGATCGTATCGTTTATATCAATATCCCGTATGTGCTCGACCTGAACACGGAGGTCGAAATCTACCGTAACATTTTCGGGTCCCACATCGATGATAATTTCCTGCCCCGGGTGCTGCACAACTTTGCTCGGGCAATCATCTCTTCCCGCTTGAGCCTGCGCTCCGAAGCCATGCTCGAGTGGATCCCCAAACCGGAAAAATACAGGCGCTATTGCGACAAAAATCTTCAATTGCTCAAGATGGAAATCTACACCGGGTATATACCCGGGTGGTTGTCCGAGGAAGACCGCAAGGCACTCACCGCCAAACGCAGGCGGCGGATCATCGGTGAATCCGACAAGGAAGGCCAGCAGGGTATCTCGGGGCGTGATTCAATAAAGATTTTCAACGCTTTTTATACCACCTTCGCCAAATCGGGCGCATTGATCGACATGGCCATGCTGTGCAAGTTCTTCCATGGGCAAAAGGATCTGAAAGCCTCTATCCCGGAAGGATTCCTGGCGTCGCTGCTGCTGCTGTATGATTTTTCGATTCTCCAGGAGGTCAAGGAATCCCTGTTCTACTACAACGAAGAGCAGATTCGTCGGGAAATTCTACACTATATGTTTGCCGTCAATTTCGAGCCGGGAACCGTAGAAACCTGTATGTTTACCGGCGAAAAAGTCCGCATCACCGAAGCGCTTCTGGATGGCTTTGAACGGCGCATACTTGGGGAGAAGAGTGAAAAGATCAAGCTGCTCAGTTTCAGGAAAGACACTCAGAAAGAATACACCTCCCGGGCATTGACCCAGGAGATCATGGTGGCCGGCACGCCGCCAGAGGAAACACGCCTGTTCCAATCTCTGAAGGAGCGATACGAATACAACCTCAAAGAAAAGGTGTTTGATCCCTTTCTTGAAAACGAAAATTTCCGCCGGGCGATCAAGGATTATGCCGAGGAGGATTTCAAGACATATGACCATAAGATTCGTGAGGACGTCACATTCTTGATAGATAACCTCATGAAACGCTATCGCTATACCGAGCAAGGCGCCAAGGCGGTCTGCATTTACGTCATCGATAATGACCTTGCCAGAAAGTTCACCAAGCCGTAATGGTTGCCGCCGCTTCCTGCAGACCGGTCCACTGCCACCACCGTTTTATCCGGACGCTTCCCCAATGAGTAAATTCCAAGCCCTGAAAGGTGTGCCATGCAAGAAGACAACATCCGTTTCCAATCCGGTGGGTGGCAAATGGAAGGACGCTACCACACCGGAAATTCCACGAAGGCCGCAGTTATTACCCATCCACACCCGCTGTACGGCGGCGATATGACCAACCCGGTGGTGGCGGCCATCGCCACCGCTTATCAAAATGCCGGATTTGCCACCCTTCGGTTTAATTTCAGGGGAACGGGAGAAAGTGGCGGCACCCATGACCAAGGCGTCGGCGAACAGGTGGATGTGGTCGGCGCTGTGGATTTTTTGAAAGGCGAAGGCCTCGGGGAGATCCACCTGTCCGGCTATTCCTTTGGCGCCTGGGTCAACGCCATGGCCCTGCAAGGGGCGTTATCGGTTCAGGGGCTGACCATGGTGGCGCCACCGGTGGCTTTCATTGATTTCAAAGATGACCTTCGTCTGCCGATGCTTTCGGCCGTATTGGCCGGCAGCCGGGATGAATACGCCCCACCGGACCAAATCCGCCCGTTGATGGGCCAATGGAATCCTGCTGCGCGGTTAGAAATCATCGACGGCGCCGACCACTTTTTCTTCGGCTTTCTGGACGAAGTAACCCGCTGGTTGGTATAACGTGTTCAGGGCCTGAACATCATCAAGTGACAGCAATGGTAATTTTGCCTATTAGGGTCAGCCGAGAGTCGTTATCCGGCCACCTTATTATTTGCCTGTAAGGCGTGGCGCCATAAAAATGGCTAAGGATTGTGAATTCAGACCTCGTTACATCAAAAATTATCCATGTCCAAAATACCCTGGGAATACAGTTGTTTCAGACAAAAAAAACACGCTCTCAGGAAAAAATTGGACACTCTCGATTTC
>DEIP01000144.1:0-8026 GCA_002352605.1 Desulfobacteraceae bacterium UBA2771
AATTTTGAATAAGGCATTCTGTCGATTTTGATCGTTTACAACCCTGCTTCACAGACGCCAACAAATGATCGGTAATTCCTTAGGGCTCGCGCAAAAATAACTTCACATTTTCGCATCTCACCTTCAGCCCATCTTTGGCTGACACCTCACTCTCAAAAGCCTCGAAATAGCTCGCTATTCCTGTGGTTTTGCTCTCTCGGATCAGCCAAACCCGGACCAAATCTGAACGCCAATTATGTGAAGTTATTTTTTCGCGAACCCTTAGGATCATCGTCGATATCATTCGCGTCATCGAATACCTGTGGAATGCCGGTAGCGTGTTTCATCCCGAGTCCGGCCCGGAGCTTGAAAATTGGGTCTGACATCGTCTTCTTGTAGTTCATTCGTGGAAAGGCCTGCCTGATGGCATGGGGATGCACAGTAGTTTCACAACCTTGTTTAATACGTTTTGAGCAATTTTCCTTTTTTCTTCTTGGTAAGGGCTCGCGCAAAAATAACTTCACATTTTCGCATCTCAGCTTCAGCCCATCTTTGGCTGATACCTCACTCTCAAAAGCCTCGAAATAGCTCGCTATTCCTGNNTCTGCGAAGTTATTTTTTCGCGAACCCTAAGATGATGCCAATTGGCAAAGTTAGTTTTCACTTGCTTGCGAACCTGGGCTTTGATATCTTTAATCATTCTCATGAACAGAAATGTTAAATTTAAAAGTACTACTTTATGCATGATATCAATTTTACACATAAACACGAACTAGATGCCCATGATTTCCTTGGCTGCTGCAAGGATTGCCAAGCCAGCCTGGATATTATAAAACCTCATATCATGGCTTTTTCCGAACGGATTAAAAAATATAATCGACAGATGCTGGAAGCACTTGATCCCAACGACCTTTATCGGATATATCAGCTACTTGATGATCTGGCTCACATGGAAGCGGGTGCACGTCTTGCCGGGCTGATCCTGGACGAACCGGATATACGTCGAGAGCTTCCGATCATCCGTTCTTACTATTCTGCATTTTTCAGCATCCATGAGAAACATCTGGCAGAGAAATTGTTCAAATCGGATTCACCTTGGGAAACCTTGCAATATTTTCCACTTTATTCGCGATATGAAATCCTGGTGAGAAGCCAGATCGAGGCTATAAAAAAAACCACCAACAGCACTATGGCCTTTGTCGGATGCGGCCCGGTACCCATAACGCTAATTCTCATGAGCCATCTTTACGGAATCCGTTCTATCGGCCTGGATTGCTCTAAGGAGGCTGTTAATTTAGCCAAAAAAGTAATCCAAGTCCTTGGACTGGAAAATGAGATCCAAATTATTAATGGGGATGACTTATATCTCCGGGAACTTTCGTGGGATGTGGCACTGGTTGCAGCCCTGTCGGAACCAAAGGGGAGAATTTTTCAAACGCTTCGTGGCATTCTGAAAGGGCGAAAAATGCATTTACCCGTTATTTATAGAACTTACACGGGAATGCAGGCCGTCTTGCATGAACCGGTTCAACCTGAAGATATCGAAGGTTTTACAATCGTTAAAAAAATTCTACCCACAGGAAGGGTCAACAATACGATTGTTATTGCGGAGCTTTCTGAATGAAAGAAACCCGATTAGACTCAATTAAAAATGAATTATTTGATATTTGGGCAGCTATCCAAGATCTCTCGGATGATGACATTTTGAACGGACCGGTTCATAGCTTTCGTCCTTATTTTGAAAGGTTGCATCATCTACTCGCATTGAATATTAATGATCAAGAAGTAAATAAGATGCTTCGCGATCGACAATTTCGACTGACTACGCAATATATCGCCCATTTAAAAACAATAAATGGGCTTCGGATGGAGATCGAACACGCGCAAGCAATTATTACCAACCACGATCCATGGGCCCTTTTAAGGCGTTTCCAGTTTTATCCCAATTATCTGAAACTGGCATGCGTGGAATACCAGGGCGCAGATCTCAAACCGGGAGACCGGGTTGCATTTCTTGGAAGCGGTCCTTTACCCCTCTCCCTTATCTGCCTCTGCACACAAAATAGTGTTGAAAGTATCGGTATCGAGCAGGTAGCCGAATATGCTGCACTTTCCAAGAAAGTAATTAAAGCACTAGAATTAACCGCCTGCATTCAAATTGTTCGAGGAAATCACTTTTCTCTGCCTTTAAAGGAGAAATTTAACCTTGTTATGGTAGGCGCCGATGCGATTCCAAAAGATGAAATCTTTAACCATCTTTCAAAAGTACTTGCCAAAGGAGAAAAGGTTTCTTACCGAATCTATGAAAAAGGCTTAAGAGGCCTCATGGATGAAAGGCCTGTTTCCGATCTGCCTACCGAACTTAATGAATACGCCAGAGCCCGGCCGGAACCACCAGTGAATAACACCTCTGTTTTTCTGGTAAAAAATTGCCATTAGTCACGGAGTCGGAATGGAAAAAGAAGTATTGAAAATAACGGAAACGGTTCCAACACCCTTTCTCGTCATCGAAGAAAATGTCCTCAGAAATAATATTCGCCGCATCCATGATTATGCGAACAAACATTACTTTAGCGTACGCCCGCATATCAAGACACACAAATCCCTTACAATAGCCCGTATGCAACTTGATTCCGGCGCGATCGGCTTAGCTGTCGCAAAAGTCGGAGAAGCCGAGGTGATGGCAGGACTTGATCCAGTGGACCTCACGGTGGCTTATCCTGCTGTGGGACAAACTCGAGCAGATCGCCTTGCAAAGCTGTCTCGGCAACAAAATATAATAAGAGTTGCGGTTGATACCGAGTATGTCATGGGTGAACTTGCAAGCGAGGCCGTCAAACATAACACTATTATCGGGATTCTTGTTATTTTTGATGCGGGACTTCACCGATGCGGACTCGTTGATCCCAACCAGTTGGTAAAGCTCGCTCGATATGCTGAAGCACACCCTGGCCTTCGCTTTGACGGCATTCAAATGTATTTTGGACATCTATATGGCGATGCGGCAAGGGATCCGCAAAGTTTTGAGCAAATCAACAAGTTCTGGGAACCGGCATATGAGGCCCTGTGCAATGCCGGATTAAAACCTGAAACCGTCTCTTCCGGCTCAACGCCATCCCTTGAAAACACGCATCTTGTCCGCCATATCAACGATGTCTGTGTGGGAACTGCTGTTTTAAATGATTATTTTGTTTTGAAATTCAACCATTGCGCCATAGAAGACTGCGCCGCCCGTGTTGTTGCGACCGTTGTTTCAGATGTGGTTCCGGGGCAGATTATTATTGACGCTGGTTCAAAGGCACTTTCGGCCAAACAACTGTTACGTCATGAGAACCTTGAGATGGGATATATTGTTGAATATCCGGATGCAAGGATAACACGCCTACATGAAGAACACGGCTGGGTTGATGTTAGTCACTGCAATGATCCGCCAAAGGTAGGGGCGCGACTGAGTATTATACCGGTAAATATAAGCCTTTGCGTTAATCTATACGATTATTTTTATCTGATCACTTGTGGCGGCAGCTTACAAAAAGAACGGGTTGATGCAAGGGGATGCCTTGTCTAATTTTCCACGAAAACGAATCTTTTTAGGGCCTTGGTAATAAGGGAAGGAGACGACTTTCTCCCCTACAACACCGCGCCGCAAAACTTACAGTGGCGGGCGTCGATATCATGCCCCTCGGCGCTGCACGCCGGGCAGGCTTGGGTTGACACCCTAGCGCCGAAGGCCTGCGACATCTCCACGGTCACAATGCCGGTGGGCACAGCGATGATTGCGTAGCCCAGAATCATCACCATCGATGCCAGTGCCTGGCCAAATCCGGTTTGGGGGGAGATATCACCATATCCGACCGTGGTCAGGGTGACGATCGCCCAGTAGATGCTGCGCGGAATGCTGGTAAAACCGTTGGCCTCCCCCTCAATGACGTACATTAGCGAGCCGAAGATGACCACCATGGTCATCACCGTGTAGAGAAAAACAGCAATCTTGCGGCCGCTCGCCCGCAGCGCCTTGACAAGAAGGCGCGCCTCACCAAGGTAATGGACCAGCTTAAGGATACGGAAGATACGCAGGATGCGCAGAATGCGGATAACCAGCAGATATTGGCTTCCCGGCAGGACCAGGCTTAGGTAGGTCGGGATGATCGCCAGCAGATCGACGATTCCATAGAAACTGACGGTATATTTTAACGGTCTGCCGACACACACAAGGCGCAGCAGGTACTCGACAGTGAAGATGAGGGTAAAAAACCACTCGATCCCATAGAGCAGGCTGCCGTACTGCGACTGTAAGGCCGCGAGGCTGTCAAGCATCACCGCGGCGACACTCACCAGGATGCTGACGATGAGCAATACGTCAAAGCCCTTCCCCACCGGGGTGTCGGCCTCGAAGATCACCTCGTACAAAACCATCCGCCAGCGAGACAGAGATGGCATCACCTCACGGCGCGCATCCTTTTTGCTTTTCATACCCTATACCTACGGTTGCATAGAAATCATGGCGAAGCGCATCAGGTCCCGTCTTTTTTAAAATGCGAGGTGGCTTTTTCGAACGCCTTGGTCAGCGCTTTCCAGGCATCCTCAGCCCCATCTTTGACGTCATCCCAGGCGTTCTCACTGGCCACGTCCAGATCGGCGATCTTTTGTTTCATCGCTGTTCGAAACTGCTGTAACGCCTCCCGTTTCTCTTCAAATTTCTTCATGACGTCAGTGCTTTCATGCTGGGCCTTGGCTTCCAATTTGTTGCGTTCGATGTTCCAGCGGTGGTTCAGGTCATCGAACTTCTTCTTCATCTGCTCCAAAAACACCTCTTTTTTTGCTGACATGGCATCCCCCTGTTTTTAATTCGGCTTAACGTTGCAACGTCCGTGGTGGAGCGGTTTCCAAACGTAATCAAAGCGCTTTCGGGTAATTATATCACAGCGAGATGCTGGGTCTACCATCAATTTGAGGACCACCACCGGTTTTTAATTTTTCCGATGCCCTAGCGGTTCATCCAGTAAACCAGGCCCGGCAGGTCGGCAATCCCTATGGTCAGGAAGACTGTATCATCGGCGTTGTGGATGACGTCGCGTGCCCCCAGGCTTACGCGCACCCGATTCTTAAACAGATTGGCATGCACATCCAATCCAAAACTCGTCCGGTAACCAACTGCCGGGTCATTCCAATTGTGATAGACAGCCGGTGTAATTCCCCAACCGGAGAAAATCGCCGTCTTCTCAATTCGCGTCAGATCCAAACCAATCGTGCCAAAACTTTCACGACTGTCATCTGCGCTGGAATTGAATACACCGCCGGGGAATCCCAATCCGAAGCGAAGGCCCCCATTGGTGTGCTTGAAATTCCATGTCGGCTGCCAGTAGAGCAGAATATCGCCGTCGATGAGATCGAATGCCGTTTCATATGGGATGATGTTTCGCCAAAACCAGGATTGCGGTGCAGTCGATGGTGAAAACGTGAAGGACGGGTATTTATAAGTTGCGGTTCTGAGTGCCAGGGCACCGGCCCCCATAAGGGCCGTATTGGCACGATCCCGTTTTTCAGGATCGGGTTCGCGGGCTTGGTAAACTGCTTCGGCCTGTTTTTCGAGGTAAATTAAACGATCGGTACTGCGGTTAATCAGTTCATTAGACCAGTACGCCGGATCATCCATGATCAGGGTCAACAGGGATTTTCCGCCTTCAGGTGCTGGAGTGGGTTCGAATTTTTCGGTCCTGAGGTGTTCGAAAAACTCGCGTTCGATAGATAGCAACCCCTCCAATTGGTCCTTGCCTTCACGGGCAACCAGAACGGATTTATTGAGCCCTTCGTATATGATTCGAATATTGCGGTCTTCCGGCGGCATTGGATCATAGGCATAGCGCACTCGCCCTTCTTTGCCAAATTCCTGCTTGGCCATCAGTGCGAATACATATCTGCTCTTGGAATGATCACCCACTTTTAACAGATGATATAATTGTTCGCTCATTCGGTCACGGCAATTCCGGCGTTGGGTTTGCTGGTCCTGATAAGGAAAATTCCGTGCGCACTGATTCGTGGCAATCGTCATGATGGCATCGTAGACACCGACAAAATAGTCAAATTCACGGAATTTATAGTCGAGAAACGCGCCAAAGGCGCCCAGAAGCAACCCGGTAATGGGGCCGCCGCGACTGCTTACCTGCATCGATCGATCGGAATCGATCGATAATGCCGAACGCCTGATATCGTTTTTTAGATCCTCCTCTTCGGGGATGACTTCTGTGGACAGATCAGCAAGTACATGGGCCAGCTGTTTTCTCAACCGGGGGATGTCGATCATGCATTCAGAATCAACGTCCTGTTCAGCGCCTGTCGATGACGGGCGGCAGGCGGTGGCAATACGCCCTTTTAACAGCGCTTGGACGGAAAGGGGTGCTCTTACGGGGGTAAACCGGTAACCGTAGGAAAGCTCCAAAAGCCGGCCGGTATTGCGTATGCGGTCGCTGCATCTCAGCGGAAGATCATAATAGGGCAGGAGGGAATTACACCTGAGATCATGCTTTTTGGAATCGATGATGGCGGCCACCTTCCGGCTCAACTGGGAAAGGTTCAGCCGCCAGTTGTCACCGGTCAATTCCCGGTAGAGTTCATACTTTCGGGCGGTTCCGATGGCGCCGCCCAGGACGACCAATTCGGAAGCTAAATCGAAGGTCATCTCGCGGCAGGCTTTCGGGGGAAAGTCGCCTTTACAGGCCCGCTTATCTTCCGACGTACGAGTTTCATATCGTTGACGCTCAGGATCGAGATAAATATATCTGACCGGCAGGGGCTTTTTTTTGTGCCTTGTGCAGGATTCAGAAAGTAGGCGGGCCAAGCCGATGGGCAGGTTGTCGAACAGGCCGCCATCGGCAAATTCGGCCACCGCCAGTTCATATCCCCCCGGGCACACCAGTTCACGATTGTTGACGTCTCCTGCCGCCAACGAGGGTCTTGCGGCGCCATCATCATCTGTGGAGAAATTCTTTTTCCGACAGTATTGCAGGCGCTTGCGCCCGAAACCGCCAGGGAAGGCACTGGTTGTCAACAAGGCATCTTCGACCTGCTGGTCTGAGATTGAAAAGGGTGAGCCATCAACCGGCCAGGGCATGAGAATCATTGACGGGTCAACCAGAGATGGGTAGTCATTGGGGTCGAAGACAAATTTGACGCTGCCGTCCGCCTGGATACGCATTTCAAAGGGTATATAAAAACGCTGGTTTTCAACCGCAACACCACTGACGAACATCGTCTCGGGCATCACACGAGTTACGGTCAACCCCAGCGGCAGCCGGCGGCCGGGACGAAAAGTTCCTGGTCGGCGCCACTTTTTTCGCAGTTCTCTGGCGACCGCGACGAGGTCCTTTCGGGAGAGCAGCGCGTCATCGGGTAAATACTGGGAGGAATCAGGGTTAGGTGGCAGCAATCGGTTGACATCGGTAGTCAGCCAAACATCCCGGAAAATATTGTCGTTGATGCGATTGGTGAAACCACCTTCGCTTTCCGGGTTCACCGACCATACCAGCGCCGCGAGCAGGGTGTTGATTCCTCCCGCCGAGGTTCCTGCAATGCTGGCAATTTCGATAGGCCGCGGCTCTCCGTCCAGTGACCAGTCTGCGGTGTTTTCCACCTGGCGGATAACCTCAATCATTCCCCAGATCAGGCCGGCCTCATATGCACCCATACTTGCACCGCCGCTGATGGCAAAAGATATTCGATTCGGGACAGGGTCAGCTGTTGCAGGGTGGGCGCAAAGAAGGATCAGTAAAAAAAAGGGCAGGATTCGGTTAAAAAGCCGGATCTTCACGCATGCACCTTCTCTGCTTTTGATCCGGACATCAACAGATCCTGAACCAGGTCGGGTTGGTCCGGAAGTTCTTCTTCCAGGGGTTCGAAAACGAATCCGCGTTCGTCCGGAAAACGGCTTACAGTTTCCATTTTAACCATTTTGTATCAACCACTTAGGATTGGGGACGAAATAAAGTGAACGAAAATTGGGAGGGATATCCGTTCGTATTCAAGCCGCATCAACGGTTGCATACGGGTT
>DEIP01000144.1:8152-8931 GCA_002352605.1 Desulfobacteraceae bacterium UBA2771
GCCTTCATCTCGTCCACTTTCTGGTTGTAAAATGAGATCACCTCCCGCCGGTTGAGCATGCCCAACAGAATCCCTTGGTCGTCGGCCCGCACCACCGGTAGGCTGTCGATATTGCGGGTGGTGAATTTTTTCAGCACGGCGTTGAGGTCCTCCTCCGGCGTGGTAACGATGATGTCCGATGTCCCCACGTCCTTCATCACCACCAGTTGCTCGATTTCTGGAGAAAAGAGAACCCCCCTGATATCGTTGACNNGAAAAGATTCCTACCAGCCGCTTCTCCTCATCCACCACCGGGAAGTAGTGCTGTTTGGTTTCGGAAAAATACCGTTTGAATTCCAGAAAGGGCATATCTTGAGGGATCAGGGTCACCCTTTTCACCAGGGGCATCAGATCGTCCACCGGAATGGCCTGGAGAATATCCACGAAAAAATCGCCGGCGTGGGCCGGTGAATCCACCTTGCTCTGAACCTGCCGGTTGAAGATGGTCCAGCGCCGGGAGGCCATATATGCCACCGAACAAACCAGCAGACTGGGCAGGAGCAGATGGTAGGAGTTGGTCATCTCACTGACGAAAATGATCGTGGAGATGGGGGTGTTGGAGACGGCTGTAAAGAAGCCGGCCATACCCACCACCACGAAGGTACCGGGCTGGGTCACCACCGATGGCATGATGGCGTGAAATATCTTTCCCACCACACCGCCCATGGCGCCGCCGATCACGATGGACGGCCCGAAGACACCGCCGCTGCCCCCCGAACCGATGGAAAAGGAGGTGGTCA
>DEIP01000023.1:0-23965 GCA_002352605.1 Desulfobacteraceae bacterium UBA2771
GGGTGGAAATAACGAGGTCTATAAGTTATAAAAGACTCTATAATTCAATTGAAATTTCACATTTTTTGTCGTTTTCTGCGATGCTCTTTTTTATTTCCATTTTTACTTTTTTTCCGCTTATTGCCTCAAAGATACCTCGATCCACACCCATACAGGCCCAGCACAGTTCGTATCCTTTTCCTGCAAGACCAACCCCGCAATGGTCTCCCGTCATGCGAAAACCGTCATCATCCAACCTTAAGATATCAACATTAATGCCGCGTTTACGCCCCCCTTCAACAAAAACGCTGGCAGCAGTCGTCAGACGCGTGTCCGGCAAGTTTTTTTTCATTTTTTGTCCCACCGCCAGTCCAAGTTTAAACCAGACATCTTCAATATCCGCCAAGGCTTCCTTACCAAATTTTTCAAACATTTTTTGACTTAACAAGGACAACGCGTCTCTGGCGGTGTTAACCTTAAATTCTGCTGGGTCACTCATTATGTTTTATTCTCCTTGAATCAATACACCCGCGAGGCCTTTTTGGCCGGCAGGATCCCTAATGGATATGTGCTACTTTACAGGCGATCTTATCGAAAAATCAGATCCCTAAAAACGCCTCCTTAACCTGTTCGTTTTCCATAAGCTCGCTGCCGGTTCCTTCCAGAACAATGCGTCCGTTTTCCAGAACATAGGCCCTGTCACACATCGCAAGGGTTTGGGTTACATTCTGCTCAACAAGCAAAATGGTTACGCCTTCCTGTTTAATTCTTTTGATCATTTCAAAAATTTCCTGAACCAGGATGGGAGCCAATCCCAAGGAGGGTTCATTAAACATCATAATTTTTGGCAAAGACATCAGGCCTCTTCCGATAGCGGCCATTTGCTGTTCGCCACCTGAAAGGGTCCCCGCCATCTGCTTTCTTCTTTCTTTCATTCTCGGAAAAAGCTCAAACACATGTTCCATGGTTTCGTATCGCTTGGCTTTCGCCTCCCCGTAAAGAGACCCCATAATCAGGTTTTATTCCACACTCATCTCGGCAAAAAGCCGCCTCCCTTCCGGAACATGCACAATGCCTTTCTGAATAATTTCATAGGGTTCCTGTTGATCGAGGCGAATACGGCCATATTCGATGGTTCCCTTTGCAGGCGTAAGCAGCGAGGAAAGGGTTTTAATCGTGGTCGATTTTCCTGCGCCATTGGCACCAATCAATACTAAAATCTCGCCCTCTCGGACTTCGAATGAGACATCCCACAGAACCTGCAAATCTCCATAAAAAACATCGATATGATTAACCTTGAGCATATGCTTCTCCCAGGTAAGCTTCGATTACCGCCCTGTTGTTGGAGACCGCTTTAGGTGTTCCTTCGGCAATGGTCTGTCCGAAATTAATGGCATGGATCCGGTCTGATATGTTCATTATCACTTTCATGATATGCTCTACAATAATGATGGTCACCCCTTTATCGCGAATTTTCTTGATTAGATCAATGGCGTCATCCAGTTCAGTGGGGTTTAGGCCGGCCGCAGTCTCATCCAGGAGCAATAGTTCCGGCCGGGTTGCCATGGCCCGGGTAATTTCAAGGCGCTTTCGCTCTCCGATGGGAAGGCTTTTGGCGATTACCTCTTTTCGGTGTGACAGTCCGCAAAATTCCAGGGTCTCCATCGCCACATCACGAGCCTCTCGCTTGGTTCGAACCTTGGAAAAGGCGGCGGCGATTACATTGTCCAAAACCGATAATCTGCCCAATGGTTTTACCACCTGAAATGTCCTGCCGATGCCGATTTTGCATATTTTGTTGGTCTTCATGCCCGTTATATTGCGGTTCTTAAAAGAGATATTGCCACTGGTGACCGGAAAATAGTTGCTGATACAGTTAAAAATAGTCGTTTTACCGGAACCGTTCGGGCCTATCAGGCCGAAAATTTCCCCCTTTTCGACCTGAAAAGAGACATCATTAACCGCTGCCAGACCGCCAAAATGTTTGACCAGATTCTTGATTTCAAATAAAATCAAGTGGCTGCCTCCTTCTTTGTAATTGAGAAAAATCCGCCGATAAGCTTTTTCCAATCACCCACAATACCATTGGGCAGGTATAGAATAACCAGAACAACCAGAATACCGAATCCCAATACATGGGCATGTGATATATACTTGGCCGCAACATTGAGAAAATCCGAGCCTGTCAATGCTGCCATGCCCTTGAAAAAGCCGAAAAAACCGGTTCTGAAAAATTCATGAACGCCGACCATGACAAAGGCCCCAACCGCCGGACCGTAAATGGTTCCCACACCACCAACAATCCCCACCAGAATCGCCATAATCGAAATGTCATGGAGAGAGAAGACAACCTCAGGATCGATAAAACCCATGTAATTCATGAATAACGCCCCGGCCATACCGGTAAGAAACGCCGCTATGTTGAGAGAAACCATTTTATAGCGATGGGTATCGATTCCCAGGCTTTCCGCAGCATCCTGGTCTTCACGTATGGAAAGAAAATAATAACCCCATTTGGATTGCATCACGACCTGAACCAATACGACCGAAAAAACGGCCAGAACGAACGCAATATAATAATAGGGAATTTTTGAAACAAAGGTGGGCATTATAGGATTCGGGGGACACCGTACATGATTATTGACATGAATTGCAGCATTTGATCAAATCTACCAATGGTACGCATAGCACGAGTCGTCGCTCCTGGTTATCCCCATCACGTGACACAGAGGGGAAACAGGAGGCAACAAACTTTTTTCAATGATGAAGATTACAAATCTTATTTGGATTTAATGTCGGAGTGGTGCGGAAAATACCAAGTCGAGATTTGGGCATATTGCCTTATGCCGAATCATGTTCATCTGATTGCAGTTCCCCAAACAAAAGAAGGGTTAAAGCTTTCGGTTGGCGAAGCTCACAGGAGGTATACAAGACGCATAAATTTTCGAGAAGGCTGGCGCGGACACCTATGGCAGGGGAGATTTGCATCTTTCATTATGGAAGAAAGTTATTTGTTGGCCTGTGCGAGGTACGTAGAACTCAATCCAGTTCGGGCAGGGCTTGTAAAAACACCGGAGAATTGGAGGTGGAGCAGTGCTGCGTCCCATATTAAAGGGAATGACGATATTCTTGTAAAAACAAAAGCATTGATTGAAATGGTTGGTAAGCCTTGGAAAGCGTTTTTATCTTATGATGTAGAAAAATCTAAAATAGAAATTTTCAGGAGGCATGAGCGGACAGGTCGACCACTTGGCGGGAATTCGCTTATTGAAACGTTGGAATCTGCTTTGGGTCGAAATCTAAAACCCGGAAAACCAGGCACCAAGAAGAAAGATAAGTAAGATGTCCCCCGAATTAAGATGTCCCCCGAATTATGCCCGAATTAAAGATGTCCCCCGAATTACACGAATTACAAAGTTCAAGCAAAAAAAGTTCTAAGATTTTGCAGGGAGAGGTGTTTTTTACTTGACCAGCTCTTTAATGGGTGACCCCGTTGATTCTTGCGGCATTTGCCTAATTTTTGCCACATGCCATTGCATATCCCCAAGGCTGCCCGATGTTTGGCTGGAAAGGACCTCGAATTCGCATCTGTCCAAGATGGCATCGATTGCATCCGTATCCCGATAACAAACCCGGCTGCCGTTGATTTTGAGTTTGAGGTGCTCCAGGTACCAGGTCCAGTGGGGCCTGGCCGACGGGGGGAGCACCGACCGCATGATCAGGCGGCCGCCGGGAAGCAGGCGTTTGTGGATTCGTTCCAGGGTTTTCTCCAGCTCTCTATCCTGAAGGTAATGGCTTACGTCCAGCATGGTCGCCAGATCCAGCATCACGTCCATGGTTGGCAGATCGGGGGCCGACCCCCTGACGATGTGCCCCCGGTCGTCGAGTGCCAGGGCGGCCACCCGCACTTGCTCTGCTTTCGGTTCGATACCGTGGATCAGGGCCTTTGGATAGCGGTCGGCCATCCAGCAGGCCGGCACCCCATATCCGCATCCCACGTCCAATATATTGGCAAGGTCGGTCCTGGTCGGCATCAGTGCAGCCCACTCGTCGAAAAGTGGGTCCATCCGCCGCTTGAAGCGGGCAAACAAACGCGGATAGGGTTCCATGTTGCCATAGCGCCAGTCAACGCCGCCGGTAGCGACCGGGCGGCTTTCGAACCGTCGCTTCAGCAGGGGCGGCAGAATCAACAGGGCCCCGGCCAGGCAGTAGCCGATGCCGCAAAAGGAGATCAGGCCGGCGCTTTTCAACAGGTTGTGGTCGGCGGTGAGTAAGACGGAAAAGCCAATCAGGGTGGAGGTCGCGGTCATGATGATCGCCGTACGGACCACCGCAAAATGGGGATGGTCGAAACGCTGGTAGCGTTGGTAGCCCCGAACCATGAACAGGGTGTAGTCCACCCCCATGCCCAGGATGACGACCGACAGCATCAATGCGGGGATGTCCAGGGGCCGCCCCATGATGCCCAGGGTGCCCAGCGTGCAGACGAAGGCGAAGGCCAGGGGCAAAAGGGCCGTGAACAGCAGGCCGGTGTCGGCGAAAAAGAGCATCAGCAAAAAGATCAGGCTTACACCGATGACCAGCAGCATCTTCATGAAGGTGTCGAACAGCAGTTGCCCCATGCGCTGGGAGAAGTGCGCCGGGTCGAACACGGCCGACACGTCTGATAGGCGGTCGTAAAATTGCCGGCTGTCGAACTGTTCACCGGGGGTGATGCGGGTCATCTGAATCCACCGGCCGTCGGTTTCGTCCCTGGAGATGCCCAACAGCGGCTGTACGCCTAAGGGGATGGCCGCTCGATCGGGAGCGGCGACGGTGGCCAGCAATTTGTAAAATGGATCAAAGGCGTCTTCGGTAAATCCCAGGGCCGCCCCTTCTCGTTTCAGCGTTTCCGAGACCCTCCGGATGCGTCCGGTGGTCCAAAACTGTTTCCACGCCGAAAAATTTTCCGCGCTGCGAACCCGGCCGGGAAAAAAGAGGGAGGGCGTCACCGCCGTTTCGATGCGGCCCATGTGGAATTCGGTGTTCAGGTGGTCCAGCAGCCGGTCGTTTTTGGCCTGTAGTGCGGCCATATCGCCGGCCTCGGTCATCAGATAGACATTGGAGAAGATATCACCCCAGACGGCGGTCATCAATTCATCGGCCGCCTGTGTCTCCCGGCTGACGCTGTTCATGGCTTTCAGGTCGGTGTTGAAATGGGGCCGGATGAAAACGGCCAACACCGCCGCTGCCAGCAGGGCCAGGGTCAGGCCGGGCCAACCGGTCGATGCCAGACGTTCCACGATCCGGGAAAAACGCCGCCTGGGGGGCGTTGCACCGTGCCGGCCGCCCGCCGTGAGCCGGGGAAGTACGCTATGCACGAACAGAAAGGAAAAAGCGATACCCATGGCGGTGAACTGCCCCAGTTGTTCGAAGACGACAAATCCGGAAAAGGCGAGCACGCCAAAGGCCCCGATGGAGGTCAGTACGGCCAGCAACCCGACGGCCCGGATTTCACGGGAGGCATGTTGTCCGCTGTTTTGGCCGCCGTTGTCCACGAAGAGCATGTAGGCGATGCCGTGGTCCACGGTGATGGAAATGATTGCGCCGCCGAAACCCAGCACCATGATGGAGATGCTGTCGTGGATCAATGAGAAGACAAAAAAAGCCATGACCGTTCCGGCAAAGGCCGGCAACAGGGCCATGAGGCCCGCCAGGGGACGGGAAAAGGCGGCCAGCAGCAATACGCCGATACCGATGGTGGCCCACACAATGGCCCGGTGCACGTCGGTTTTTACAATGGTTTCATTATCCAGGGCGGCTCGATATGCGCCCGTCGGGGTCAGGGTGATCCCGTCACCGAAATCCTGTTTCAGTGCCTCGTCCAGGCCATGGAAGAAATGGGTCAGGGCACGTGCCACGGTCGTGTCCGTACCGGATCCGGTGGGGGTGGCCAGGACCAGCAGGTGGTGCTGGTCGGCCGAGAGAATCCGGCCACGGTGAATGGTTGCCCCGGGCGCCGGATTCATGCCGGCCAGGCGGGTCAGGACGATGTGGCCCAGTCCCAGCGGGTCGGCAGCCATGGCCGATGCCTGGCCGATGCCGTCCATCTGCAAGAGGTCATCCCGGGCCTTTGTCAGGGCCTGCCGGATCGCCTGGTCGGATAGCAGCGGGAGCACCTGTTGTTGTAACTGACCGGCGGTGAACAGCACGGACAGGTGATTGCGGATCTGGTCGGCCAGATCGGTCAGGCCCTGATACGTAGAATGATTGCCTACCTGTTCGAAGCGGTCGCTTTGCTTCAGCCGGTTTTCGACCATCTCTGCGGCGGCGACCAGTCGGGCCATATCGTCTTGGACGGAACCGATGTCGATGGCGATTTGATCTTTGATGGGATTTTTTCCGAAGATGTAAATGCCGTCGGCAATCACCGGGTCATCCGTTGGCAAAGCGCGCACGATGTCCGTATCGATGGCAATGCGGTTGAAGGCGACCAGGAAGATGGCCGCACCGATGACCACAACCGCCGGCAGGATGAAGATGTTGATCGATGTTTTCAGTCGCATGGCGATCGTCTTATGCCAAAACACCGGGTTTCCAAAAAAGGGTGGTTGATCATCAGGATAGCACCCACAAGGCAGCGGCGGCGATGGCCGCCACATGGGTCACAATGATGGTCATGCGGAATCGATGGTAGTGCTCGTTGGCGATCTGGATGAAACGCAGTCCGCCGAAGAGGCGCCGGATGGCATCCAGGGTGCGGTGCCGCGAATTGTCCGATGGTGAATTGTTTTGAAAGACAATGGACGGATAAAGGACAAATGGTTCGTCGATGATATGTTGCATCACCATGTCATAGGGAAGCTTGTGCCAGGGAGCCCCGGCCACCTGCCTGGCCGGAGACCGCTTGATCAGGTAGGCGTGGGTCAGGCACCGGTATTTAATGCTTCTTATTCCGGGCGTCCGAGTGGCTCGGCTCCCGCTCGCGAGGCAGCCCAAAAAAAGAATCTGGCAATCGTCTGTGTTCATAAAAAAATCAATGCAGGTTGCCAGTCTTTGGGCGTCAATTTTTCTAAAAATGACATCGTCTTCGAATACGAGAATGTGACGGGCGCCGCCATCCAGGCCCATTTTCAGGCAGGTTTGGTGAGACTCAAAAATGCCCTGCTCGCAATCACGGGGGTGTCTGCGGGCCAAAAAGAACACCACCATTCCGTCCAGCCCCACACGGGAAAACTGGTGCTTTGCATTGGCCTGTCGATCCTTGCGATCCGCCAGTGAGATGCAGTAGATCCGGTCGATGCGCTGCCAGATGGGTGCAAGTGATTTCCAGTTTGACCCTTGCGTAAACAATTTATAGTATTATCCGTTTTTATCGGTCGCTAAATCGGATTCCGATCCTCATGGCTTCGCCGCCCAATCACGCCAATCGGTTCGACGATGCACTATTTTCTTGATCCCGTGGCCGCCAGTGGTTACGTTTGTGGGCCAATAAACACATGCAAACAGAAAGTATACACCTTCGTGAGACTTGTTGAAACCCTCCTGAAAAAGCTCGTTTCACGCCTGTCACGCATCCGTTTCGTACGCTCGGCCATTACCGACCGGGCGGATCTGAGTGCGTTTCGCCGGCGGCCGGACCTGAGGGTTATTTCCGGTGTGACGGCAATCGCCTTCAGCTATGTCATCAGCTGGCCGCTGATCGCCCTTCTGGGCGTTGCGGCCGTCCACCATAAAAATGCCGCCATCGTGGTGATTGGTGGTCCGGCGGCCTACGGGCTTTCCCATCTGATATTTATGC
The DNA here is from genome assembly GCA_002352605.1 of Desulfobacteraceae bacterium UBA2771. Lineage (GTDB taxonomy): Bacteria > Desulfobacterota > Desulfobacteria > Desulfobacterales > Desulfosarcinaceae > Desulfosarcina. The sequence goes on from DEIP01000023.1 coordinate 7,760, forward strand.
TGGGTATGTACCTGGCCGGGGCCAAATACAGCTGGATCTTTCTGCGTTGGGCCGTCGGCCGAGGTATGACCTGGCTCATGGTACGCCTTCGGCTACCCTTGCCCGCCCCATCGCTTGCGGATGTTGCGCTGGTGGCAGGCCACGATGAACAGGGCGGTTACCACGGCGCCGATTCCTCCCTGCCAATCTCCCCCCTCGGCAAGCACCGTTCCGGCGGTCAGAACAAACACCAGGGCAAAGGATGAGAGAAACGGGGTTTGCCAAACCAGGTGTGCCGCGCCCCACGCCAGTGCACCGAGGCCGGCCCACACCGGTACAATGGCCAGGCTGAATCCCAGGTAATTGGCCACGCCCTTGCCTCCATGAAACCCGTGAAAGCAGGGAAAACGGTTGCCCATGATCAATCCCAACCCGACCCAGGGCACTTGCCAGAAGGGCAGCATCGTTTTGGCCACCAGGGCCACGCCGACCGCCCGTCCCACATCCAGCAGCAGGACCGCCACGGCCCACCCGATGCCCGCCTGGCGGTAGACATTGGTGGCGCCGGGGTTACCGCTGCCGTGCTGACGCGGATCGTCGCGACCGGTGAGATGAAACACCAGAATGGAGAAATTCACCGAGCCGGCCACATAGGCCACGGCAATCAGGATAGTAAGTATCGGCAGACCGGTCATGGCAGATCATCCACGGTCAGCAAGGTGAACAGGTGACCCGCTAACGTCGTATGGCTTGCCGTCAGTGCCTGCCCGCCGGCCGTCTCCAGTCGGCTGTACGGTGCGGCTACCGACACCGCACGCAAATGTGTCCAGGATTCAGCCAGATCGATTCCCAAGGCCTTGGCGGCTGCTTCCTTGGCGCTCCAGATACGCAGGTTGCCGTTTGCCCGGCCCAGGGGTGAGCGGTCGACAATGGCCTGTTCGTCGGCGTCCATATACAGGTGCATGGCATCCAGGGGTTTTTGCGACAGCGGCTCCACATCCACACCCAGCGGCCGGTCGGCGGCCGCGGCGACGGTGAAACGCCGGTCATGGCTGACGGTACAGAAGGGCAGGGACCCGTCAACCAGGGAGCATCGGGGCGATTGTCCGTCTTCAGCGACGGTTTCGATCGCCCGGGGGTGCCGGTGGTCGCCGTCACCGGAAAGCAATCGGCCTAGCCGTTTGAGGGCCAACCGGGCTGCCAGATAACCCTGGGCACGGCGCTGGGTCATGGGGGCCAGTCGGGCTTTTTCTTTTTCGGAAAGGGTGGCTGCGGCAAAGGGTGTCTGGGCGCGGCGTTCTATCAGTATCATTCCCGAAACGCGGCGGTAAAATGAAACCAAAGGATCGGAGGCATCCTTGTCGTAAAATCCATCGGGTGCCTTGGTTCGGATGCCGCCGACCTCTTGCATGTGGATGCCGGTGGCGGCTTCACGTAATTTGCCGGTGTCGTCATAGATGAAGATGTTGAACACGACGGGCGCCTTGTCGGTCCTTACCGGCACCACGCGTGCCGTGTAGACCGCGTCCAGCCGGGTGGGGCGGATGATCGTTCGTTGGTCGATGGACACGGGAAAGACCACGATGCCGCAATACCGCTGGCACCAGACACTGGCGGCGTGGAAGGCCGCATCCAGCACGTAAGGGGATCCCAGGTGAAGATCGCCTCTCGGATCGGCCGGTCGTGCCGAACGCACCCGGGCCAGGGCGCCGTCCGCTGAAATCAGCAGCGGTTCGCAGATGTTGCGATAGGCCGGGCCGAAGGGGACCATCTCCCGGTAGATGCGCGCCGGGTCCACGACGGTGCAGACACCGGCAAGCGTCGCGGCGATCTCCAGGGGCGGTGCGACAACTGTCGGTAATCCTTTCCCGATGATCAACGAGGCGTGTTCCAACCTACGGGTGATCTTCGCGCCGGGGGCTTTAAACCGGGTGGTCAGGGTGGTGCGTATGGAACCATGGTCATTTTTTTCAACCCGATTGAATGTCGTGATCGGGGCCTTTGAGTTCAGAAAGAGAAATTTGTCAAAGCGAACCCTCTGCATCCATCGGCCGTCATGTCCCGGAAAACGGCCACAGGTGTCCGCGGCGATTCGCTCCATGGCCTCGACGGCCGCAAGCACCGGCCGGTCCTGTAGATGATGATCTCGGAAAAATGGCGGCGGCTGCATGCTTAAGGCAAAGGATTCGGCTTTCATGGTTTCGGAAAGATCTCCCACATCCGGACGGTTTTGGGATCCACCTCCACCGGGGTGCCCGAAGCGTTTACCGCGCAGTGTCGGGTAAATCCCTTGCAGACGATGTCGCCGGATTCCTGGTGGGTGATCACGTAATCGAACTGGATTCTCACCCGTTCCATCACCGACGGCCGGGTATAGACCCACATGGCGTCGTCGTAATACAGGGGCCGGTAATAATCGATCTCCAGCTTGATGATGGGGTAGACATAGCCGTTTTTCTCCACCTCCTTATACGGATAGGCGGCATCGCGCATGAGTGAGGTCCGGCCGAATTCAAAATAGCGCAGGTAGTTGGCGTGGTAGACCACCTGGGAGCGGTCCGTGTCTGCATAGAGGGTGCGGGTTTCGCACTGGTGCCAGACGGTACCGCTATTGTCGTCCTTGACATATTGTGGATGGTCGTTCAGGGGCTGCGGAAAAAAGGGTTTGGGCTTCATTTTACACCCCCCGGAAGATGATACAGCAGTTGGTCCCGCCGAACCCGAAGGCGTTGGACAGGATCAGGTTGTGGGAATGGCGCCGAGCTGCGTTGGGCACCACATCCACGTCAGAAAATTCAGGGTCCGGGATGTGGTTGACCGTGGGCAGGACGATGCCCTGCCGCATCCCCTCGATGGCCAGGGCCGCTTCGATGGCTGCGGCGGCACCCAGGGTATGGCCGATCTGGGATTTGTTGGACGACACCGGAATGGAATCCAGCGAATAACCGAACACTTCACGCAGGCTCTCGATTTCCACGGCATCGCCTTTCTGGGTCGAAGTGCCGTGGGTACTGACATAGCCGATCTCCCCAGGCTGAATCTGGGCGTCGTCGATGGCTTGAACGATGGCCCGAACGATGGTTTCCCGGTTGGGAAGGGTGAAATGGTGGGCGTCGGAGGTCCAGCCGACGCCGAGCACCTCGGCCCTGGGCGCGAGGCGGTATTGCTTCACCACCGCGTCGGCGGCCAGTACCAGCACGCCGCCCCCCTCGCCCAGCACGATTCCCCGGCGATCCACGGAAAAGGGCCGCGATGCCTGGGTGGGGTCGTCGAAGGCCCGGTCGTTGGGGCCCACCTTGATGGTGGCCCACATATTGGCAAATCCCTGGACGATCTCGGGGGTCAGGCAGGTCTCCGCCCCGCCGGCCAGGACGATGTCACACTCGCCGTCGCGGATCATGCGGGCGCCGATGCCGATGGCGTGGTTGCCCGAGGCGCAGGCCCCCTGGGGCGAAAAAATGGGACCGGTAAACCCCAGCAGCATGCCGGCCTTGCCCGCGGGCAGATTGGCGCACAGATTGGGCAGCAGGTAGGGGCTGACCTTGGTGGGACCGTGGTTGATGTAGCCGTCCATGGCGCTGCGGTAGGCGTCGGTACCGTTCAAGGCCGAACCCATCAGGCAGGCGGTCCTGGGGCCTGTCCGATCATCGATTTCCAGGCCGGCATGTTCAAGCGCCCGTTTGCACAGCACCATGGTCAGCAGCACATAGCGTGCGTTCCAGTTGCGGCGATCCATCGGGTCGATGCCGGCCAGCTGCTGGGGATGCCAGTCCGGGATCTCCCCAACCACGTTGCTGCGCGAGGGGGTCTCGCAGCGGGTGATGCGGCGGAATCCGGCTTCTCCGCGTATGGCCCGCTGCCAGGTGGCGTCAAACGTATTGCCCAGGCAGGTGGCGGCGTCGTAGCCAACCACGAATACCCGTCGGTTCAAGGGGGGTTTCATATCCGCTTGAATACCATACACGCATTGCATCCGCCAAACCCGAATGCATTTTTCAATACGTATTCCTGATCCAGGGGCCGGCAGGCTGAGACCACGCCCCCCAAGGCGATGGCCGGATCCGGTGTGTAGTTGACCGTAGGGGGAAGCATACCCGCCTGCATACCCTCGATGGCCAGGATCGATTCGATGGCGCTGGATGCACCCATGGCATGGCCGATCAAGGACTTGTTGGCCGTGATGGCCGGCACGCGGCCGTCGAAGACCTGGACCAGCGCCTCGGCCTCCACCTGGTCGCCCACGCGGGTGGCGGCGGCGTGGGCATTGACGGTGCTGATCCGGTCCGGTGTGATGCCGGCGTGCGCAATGCTTTCAACGATGCAGCGGCGGACGGTGGCAAGGTTCGGGGCCACGTGGTGATGGGCATCCGAAGTCATGGCCCATCCGGCGATTTCGGCGGTAACGCCCAGGCCGTGAACCCTGGCGAATGATTTTTTGGCAATGATGATACAGCCCGATCCTTCGGAGACCACGAATCCCCGCCGGTTTCGAGAGAAAGGGCGGCTGGCCTGCTCAGGGGGGATTTCGGGCTCCCCCTCCTTGGGCATGAAGGCACCACCCATGGTGCCGAAGCCGGCCACGATGGGTTCGGTCAGGGGGAAATCCACGGCCCCGCAGATGGCCGTATCCGCCCGGCCATCATTGATCAACATGGCGCCTACGATCATGGATGTCACCCCGGTGGCACAGGCCGTGATAGTGGCGCTGATGGGGCCCGTGGCACCGGTGTGCATGGAGACCTTGCCGCCCACCATGTTGATGCAGGCGTTGGGGTTGACGAAAGGCGGCGGCAGCTTGCCCCGGTCCCTCAGGTTGCGGTCCGCGACGAGCACGGCATCCAGGCCGCCGATGGCGCTGCTGAAGGTGACGGCCACGCGTGGGGCCAGATCCGGTGTGATCTCGATGCCGCTTTGGGCCAGTGCCCGGGATACGGTGAGCAGGGCATATTTGAAAATGGGAGAGGGCCAGCGGGCCTGTTCACGGGGTGTTAAATAATCGTAGGGCAGGTGGTCGATATCCGGTGCCTGACCGGCGATGCGTACGGGAAAGTTGTCCGTCAGGTCAAAGCGGGTCAGCGGTCCGATGCCGCTGGTGCCGGACAGGGCCCTTTGCCACTGGACCCCAAGATCGATGCCCAACGGTGAGACCGCATCATAGCCGAGAATGACCAGGGGATCATGGGACATTATCGTAAACCTATATTTAGAATATCAATCACCAGGGAATAAACCGGTAAAGCTTGGCAAACATCTCGTAAATTTCGATCCAGTTCTGCAGATCCCGGGTGCTTTTCATGTGCGCACGCTTGTTGACCATAACCCAGCTCATGTGGGCCGCGCCGTCTTTGCAGGTGCTGCAGTCCCGGGTCTCCGAGGTGCAGCAGCGGTGCATGGTCTCAAGATCCGAGGCCCAGCGGATGAAATGGGTCAACCGTCGGGGCTTGGGGTCGCGCTTGTCCAACGGTTCGGTGACCGACGGGCATTCCATCCAGCCGAAGGGCCGACCCTGCATTTTGCCGGTGGTGATGATCTCGTGATAGTACTTGGAGGAGATCACCGTATCGGGATAGCGGTCCAGTGCCTCATCCATTTCGCTGCGGATCTGCACCAGCTCGTCGGGCCGCCAGTGAAACCCGTCCACCCCCTCGTCGTTGGAGAGCAACTGCATGTGCACCTTGAGGCCCGCATCACGGATCCTTTGTATGATCCGGTCTGTTTTGCCCAGCTGTTTGGGGGTGATGGTATAGAGGTAGTAGGTGTGCGGATCACCCGCATAGTTTTTGCTGGAGATGGAAAAGACGTCCTTTCCGCGCAAAATCTTCTCATCCACGTCATCTCCCCACAGGCTGACACCCAGTATCATGTCAGGGAACCGGTCCCGGGGCACCTTGATGATGCCGTTGGTGGCACAGAAGGTGGGTAGTCGCTTATAGAAGGCCTCCACCCGGTCCAGGCAAAGGGTGGGCTCGCCGCCGATTAGAATGGCCAAGTTCACACCGCGGGCCATCTCCCTGTCCACGAAGGCTTCCCATCGGGTGATGTCCATTTCCTCTTTGGCCGCCTCGTGTTCACCGGATGAGAAGAAGAAACAGCCCTTGCAGCGCAGGTTGCAGCGGTTGGTCACATCGTAGATGGAACTGCGGATGTTGAGTTTGGATATGCGTTTGTACCGGGCGTACCATCGGTCGTCCAGCAGCGAACTTACGGTTCTCATGGCTAACGGTCCTTCAGTTGGCGGTCAGTTCCACGCCGGGCGGAGAAACGGTTTGGTTGCACAGGTTTTTTCCTTTCACATAGTCTTTCACCCATACGGCCAGGTAGGTGTCCACAAAGTCCAGCCAGGATCGAAAGGTGTCGGGATCGGTGGCGTGGCGGAACAGGCGGGCCGTGACTACGGCACTGGCGGCGGCATAGTGCCGGCAGTCTGTGCAGTTCGTATCCGGCACGCAGCAGGCCGCATCGCGGTCCCAGGTCAGGTCCGACCGATGTTGGCGAAAGAAGCGGCCCAGACCCACATCCGTGCTGGGGTTCTGTCGGGGATAGGTGCAGGTGAACAGGTCGTGGAGGCCTTTCTCGTGGGTGTGGGCCATGGCGCTGTACCAGGAAAACAGGACTGTGTCCGGGTATTTTTCCAGTAGATTGATCATGGTCCGTCGGGTGTCGGCAAGACTCATCGGTGTGTGGTGAAGGTTGCCGGTGTACCCCACCGGTTCACTGAACATGTTGAAGGTCACTTTGGTGCCGTGGTCGGCCAGTATTCGGACCACCGCCTCGGCCTGATCGACGTTGTGCCGGGTGAAGGTGTAGACGAAGGCCGCCCGTGGATCACCGGCGTAGTTTTTAAGCTGGCGGGTCAGCATATCTTTCGCGTTGCGGGTGTTCAGGCTGGTTTCGTCGTTTCCCCACACGGATATATGGATGCGGTAGTTCACACGATTCGGAATGCGTCTGAGCCCGTTGGTGGCGATGCATCCCAAGGGTATCTCGTCGTAGCAAACCCGGCACAGCTCCGGAACCAGGGAGGGCTCGGCGCCGGCCAGCACCACGAAGGTGATGCCACGCGCCTTCTCCGCTTGCATCAGGCGCCGCCAGTCGTCCGGATTCGAGTTGTCCCGGGAATATTGCTTATCCCCCTCGTAGTAGTAGCAGCCGTTGCAGCGGATGTTACACCGCCGGGTCATGTCGTAGGTGGATTCGCGCAGGAAGAAATATTTTCGCACCTTCTCCCATCGATCCTTGACCACAGGATCGGCAATCAGGTCGGAAAACTTCCAAGTTGCTTTCAGGTTCATGGGCATCGCCATCTTGCCGATTAATTGAATAATTATTCAGTACGGTGCCGATTGGTGCATAGACCCTCGCCGAGAACATCGGCGCGGTATCCTTTCAAACGTGCGTCGGTACTGAATGACCATCATGCAGCCAGCTTTTTTTGGACATATTCTCCGATTAACCGCACCGTGGTTAACTTAGGATAATCGTCTTCGTCTATCCGCACCGCGTATTCATCCCGCAAAACCAGTGCCACGGTGGCTAAATCCATGCTGTCGATGCCCACCTCGTCCACCAGGTCGATATCCGGATCGAACGTATCGGGGGTGACATCCTCCAATTTGAGTTCATTGATCATGATCTCCGCGATACGAAAAATGATTTTTCCGTTTTCCACTGCCATGCTTTTCGGTCTCCTTTGAATCAATTTCCAAACGCTTCATTTAAATCAATAATGGCGCCACTTCCCGTTTCGGGGGCTGGATTCAATCTTTTTGTGCATCCAGCCGAATCAGGCCGCTGCAGATCAGCCCCTCGTCACCGCAGATGCGGAAGCTGTGATTGCCATTTGCATCGCCGGTTGTTACCGTCAGGATCAGGGGCTGATCGGGACGAATCATCTGTTTGAAGCGCACCCGGCCCACCCGTGTGACCGGCAACCGTCGATTGAACCACCGGCAAAGAAAGTCGTGGACCATCCCCAACTGGGCCACGCCGGGGAGTACTGGCGCCTGGGGGAAATGGCCATCGAACCAGGGAGAATCCGCCGGAACGCATACACGGGCCTTAATTTCACCATCCGACCCCGGTTTGTCAAACGACATCTCATACCACATTGTCATTGGTTTTTCTAACCTGTCGTTCACTTTATTTCGTCCCCGATCCTTAGCGGATCAGATATTCCCACAACGGGCCGGAAAAGCCTTTCTTGTACATGCGGTCAAGGGTGGCGGCGGTGGCTTCGCCGCCTGCGCCGACCACCCAGTTGACGCGACCGGCGGCCTTTTCGGCCACACGCTGCCGGATGGTGTCGGCATCAATTTTTGCGGACTGGTAAAACAGCGGTTCGAGTAGATCCGTTCCCGCGTCAAATCGCCTTTTTTCAGCACACTGCCGAAACAGCGGTGTTTGTGGATACACCCGCATGCCGCAGAAAAAAAACAAAATGGTTTGGCGAAGCCGATCAATATGGATCAGGGTGTCGTCCAGCGTCTGGTTGGTCTCGCCGGGCCCACCCAGCAGGAAATAATGGGCCACGTGGCAGCCGGCCCCCAGCGCCGCTTCATGGGCCGCAAACACCTGCTCGATCGTGAAGGGCTTGCCGTAGGTCCGGAGCATCACATCGGACAGGGTGTCGGTGCCGAATTCCACATGTTTCAAGCCGGCTTCGACCAATGTTTCGAAATAGCCGTCCGGCAGGTTCAAGGGGGTGAAAAAAGCCCCCCAGGGAATGGTCAGACCGGCTTTCTTAAACGCCCGGGCCACGTCCAACGAGTGGTTGATGTCGGCATTGAACGAGGAATCGGTGATATACAGATAGCGGGCACCGGCGGCTTCCAGGGCCAGGGCCGTCCGTGCCGCTTCGATCGGCGCCACCAGCCGCAGTCGTCGTCCCTCGATCAGCGGGTAGGTGCAATAGATGCACCGGAACGGACACCCCCGCTTGGTTTGCAGGTTGAGCATGGCACCGTGCTTGAGGTACCAGGACAGATGCGCTGCCGGGTGTTTCGGGCGCGGCTTGCGGTCACCGGTCCATGGTGCCGGAAAAAGAATGGATTTCCCGTCCGGTAGAATGACTCCCGGCAGGCCCGTTGGATCTTTCCCGGTTTCCAGCGCGTCGATCAGCCGGTTCAATCGCTCTCCTTCTCCCACGATTCCGAAGTCCGCACCCAGTTCCGCCAGTACCCGCCGGGGAAAAAGGGTGAACCCGCTGCCCCCCAGCACCACCGGTGCCGGCGACACCTGCCGGACGGCATCCATTACCGTTCGGTACCCGTCGATGAATCCGACGGGGTCCGTGGTATCCGTGTTGTCGATATTGCGCAATGAGATGCCGATCAGATCCGGCTCGAATTCATGAATATTGACGGTCAACCCGGTGAGGCCATCGAGTACGTTGAGGTCTTCGATGCGCACCCGGTGCCTGCCATGGATCGATGCGGCCACGTGATCCAGGCCGATGGGATAGACCGGGTAGGGTGCTTTGAGTGTGTTTGCCGAGATCAGCAGGATCTTCATTGCCTGGTGTTCATCCATAAACGGTCATTTCACCCGAGAATTGTTTCTTTACGGACACGACCGATCTCCAAGAGATCAAAGCTGCAGGCGAAATGGCGGTTAATCGGGGATTCGCGAGGCCGGGTGACCGATGAAGGTGGCCAGCGCCCGTACCGAAGCGAAGACACGGGCGCCCAGTTCCCGATTGTCTATGGTCAAGCCGTAGTCCTTTTCCACCAGCATCACCATCTCGAGCACGTCGATGGAGTCGATGCCCAGCCGGCCGCCGACCAGTTGCTCATCGGAATCGATCGATTCCGGGGCAACGTCCTGAAGATTAAGGGCCGCTACAATCTTTCGGCGCAGCTCGTTGATCAATTCATCCATTGGCATTTCCTTTACAGGCCTTTTCAATTCGTGTTATATCGGTCGCCTTAGAAGCCGCCATACTATATATTGATCAATATCATTTTCAAGCCTTTTTATACGCCATGCGCTCTGCCATTTCGGGGCCGGACCCCTTAACTGCCGAAACCCTTTTGCCCCATCGCGGCAGAATGCTGCTGGTGAGCCGGATCCTCGTACTGAATGACGACCAGGCAACCACGTTGTCCGTTGCCCATCGAGACTGGCCGCTTTTCGAAAAGGGGTTGATCAGCCCGTTGATTCTGGTTGAACTGGTGGCGCAGACCGCGGGTGTCCACAATGGTTTGGCGCGGCTGAAAACGCGCGGCGAGTGTTCGGAAACCCGGGGGTGGTTGGTGGGTGTAAAAAAAGCGTGGTTCCATGTGGATGCCATCGCTCCGGGGGAAGCGATCACGACGACGGTCAGAAATGCCTTCGTGTTCGAAAACCTTCGGGAGATTACAGGCCTTGCAACCATCAACGGCCGGCCGGTTGCCGAGGTGACCCTTCAGGTGGTGGAGGCCCAATAGCCCATATTTGAAAATTGAACATCTATTCATGTTACGGCCTTACCCTTAGGTGCTGGGTCTCCTCCGGATTTTTCAACGGTGGGGACAGCCCACAGGGAAGGGTGGGGGGGGGAAGTCAAGGACTTGGTGATCGGTTGGGAGGTCGGAGAACCATATGCCAGAAAATGAAAAACGACCCGTGGCCCTGGTCACCGGCGGTTCCAAGGGTATCGGCCGGGCCATTTGTGTGGAGTTGGGCCGGTGCGGTTATGACCTGGTGGTCAACTATCATACCGACGAAAAAGGTGCCATGGAAACCCTCGGGTTGGTCAATGCCCAGGGGGGTGACGGCCGGATCCTGGAATTCAATGTACGGGATGCAAAACAATCCCGGAACGCCATTGAAATGTTGCTGGGTGAGGTAGAGGCGCTGGAGGTGCTGGTGAACAATGCGGGGGTCACCGCCGACGGCCTGTTTCTGATGATGTCCCGGGACAATTGGAAGAAGGTGGTGGACACGACACTGGACGGCTTTTACCATGTCACCCGGCCGATCATTGAAACAATGGTCCGTCGGCGCAGGGGCAGCGTGGTCTCCATCGCCTCGGTATCCGGCCTGGTGGCCAACCGGGGGCAGACCAACTACAGCGCGGCCAAAGCGGGCCTGATCGGCGCCAGCCGCAGTTTGGCTGCCGAGGTTGCCCGATTGGGCATCCGGGTGAACGTGGTGGCGCCGGGCCTGATCAAGACCGACATGATCAAGGATCTGCCCTTGGGCAACGTCAAGGCCATGATTCCCATGGCACGGGTGGGAAGGCCCGAAGAGGTGGCCCGGGTGGTGCGGTTCCTTTGTTCAGACGATGCGTCCTATGTCAGCGGGCAGGTTATCGGCGTGAATGGCGGCATGTGCTGAATGCCCATCCATAAACGGCATCTTAGAATTGTGAATTTTATTAATTACCCAGAATTACTTCTTCCTGCGCCTAAAGGCGGACATTGGTAATGAGACAACCCATTTTTATCAATCGCTTCTACGCATACAACCCCTATTCGTCGCGGGTGAGGCGATTTGCCAGGCGATTGCCGTGCTGCGTTTTGTTGATTGCCGCGTGTCTATGCCTGGGTTGGGCGGATACCTGGGACGGCATCCGCAGCGCCGCCGCCGATGTGGATGCCATTAGCGCCGACTTCGTCCAGGAGAAGCATTTGCCGATTCTGGCCGGGCCGCTGGTATCCAGGGGCCGGCTCTATTACCGGCGACCCGACGCCCTGCGATGGGAATATACCTCACCGGTTCAAAGCGTTCTGCTCATGCGTGACGGTGATGCCAGACGCTTCGTCCGGTTCGACCGGGGACTGGTGGAAGATGACGGTGTTCGCCTGCAGGCCATGCAGCTCGTGATGCCGGAAATCAGCGGCTGGCTTGCTGGTCGCTTTCAGGACAACCCCTTGTTTGAGGCCGGTCTGCAAGGGGGAAAAAAGATCGTCCTGGTGCCCAAAGATGCGGGTATGGGCCGGTTCGTCCAACGCATCGAATTGTGGATGTCCCAGCAGCCGGGTGTGCTCGAAGCGGTGCTGATTTTCGAAAGCGAAGACGCTTTTACACGGGTGGTGTTCAGCAACACGATGGTTAATCCGGCTTTGGACGATCGTATTTTTCGGGAAGTGCAATGACGCGGATTTTACTGGTTTGCGCATTGCTGCTGAGCGCTTGTGCCGGCCTGTCGCCGATTCAACCGGCGGATGAAAACCGTCAATCCCTGATCGACATGAGTTGCCGGTCTCATTTTCTGAAGGGCCGCTGGCAACTGGTGCATACCATCAACGCCCGTCTTTATGGCGGCCGCCAGGCTACTTTCACCGGCGTGATCGTCTTGTCATCGGCGGTCCCGTCCATCCATTGTGTGCTGATGACCCTGGAAGGATTCGTCCTTTTCGAAGCCGTGGACAATGGCGAAGTGGTCGTGAAACGCGCCTTCGGACCATTCGAAAACTTAGATTTCGCCAACGGGGTGATGGAGGATATTCGGTTCATTTTCATAGCGCCCGAAGGGAAGGTGCAGACGGTCGGCATTTTCAAGGATGGGGATGAGGGGTGCCGCTACTGCACCGACGATAACCGGGTCGTCGACGTCGTCGAAGCGGCCGACGGCAGCTGGCGGATTCGGCAACACGACCCGTTGAAGACGCTGATTGCCGATGCGGTTGATCGGCAAGGTGTGTCGCCTAAACTGACCCTCGTGGCCGGTGGCCGGCATGCTTACCAATTGTCGATGACACTGGTGGAAGCATTTCCGATTGATTAGGCATGATGCCGTTGACATTTTGCATCCGGCTGTCGACATTGATGAATATCGAATGTATGTTCTGGTATCCTGCTTCGAGGTAATTCTCTATTGAAATTCAAACTGATTTATCCCCGCTGGCCCAAACTGATGTGCCAGACCGAGTTCCATTTGCCTCCCCACGGTCCGGTGGTTTTTGCTGCCACCCTGCCGCTCGACGTGGATGTGGAATTCATCGACGAGAATCTTGAAACCCTTGACATCGATTCGTCGGCTGATGTGGTGGGCATCTCCATGATGCTCACCGCCCAAGTGAAGCGGGGATGGGAAATTGCCGATGCCTATCGGGCCAAAGGCGTGCCGGTGATTTTCGGCGGCATCGCCACCATGCTCCATGCCGAAGAGACCCGGGATCACGCAGACGCCGTTTTCCTGGGTGAGGCCGAAGGGCGAATAGGACGGGTGCTTTCCGATCTGGAGGCCGGACGGTTGAAGAAAACATACGACCACCTGGCCGACCCGCCCCCGATAGAGATGGTGGGGAATGCCCGACGGGATATTCTGAAAAGGGATTTGTACAATTACCGCGGCATCCAGATGGTCGACCTGGTGCACGCATCCCGGGGGTGCCGCTACAACTGCTACCCGTGCTGTGTGGCTTATTTAGGGGGACGAAAATTCCGGCCACGGCCCATCGACAAGGCAGTGGCCGAGATGGCGGCCATTGACAACAACCGTCTCTTCATCGTGGATAACTCCCTGGCCCAGGATACCCGCTGGGAGTTGGACCTGTTTAAGGAGATGATCCCCTTGAAAAAAAAATGGTGCTGCCACCCCATCGAGGACGACCCCAAGGTGCTGGATATGGCGGCCCGGGCCGGGGCCTGGTATGTCTACCAGGCGGTGTTCGATACTTCGGACACTATCCGGGAGCGCATCAAACGCTACCATGACCACGGCATTGGCGTCGAGGGAACGATTCTGCTGGGGCTGGACAACCACACCGAAGACAGCATCCTGCGGCTGATCGATTTTCTCCTTGAAATCGAACTGGACCTGGCCGAGTTTACGGTGCTCACGCCCTTTCCCCACACCAGGGCGTACGCGGACTTGAAGCGACAGAACCGGATCCTCTCTTACGACTGGAACGAATACACGGCCGATAAGGTGGTCTTCCAACCCAAGAACATGTCCGCCAACCGGCTTCAGGAGCTGTTGACCCATGCCTGGAGCGCCTTTTACCGGACCGAATCCCAGGGCATGAAAATGGCCACCCTTTTCCAGAAAGTGATGCGTAAAGAGAAGGCGGACGGCACCTTGCGCCCCCGCAACCGGGCGTTGGCGCAACAGACATTCGGCCGATGAACAACCTGATGGATGTTTGACAATTGATTGCCGAATAGAGCAATTTGAGCGCCAGGGGCGCTCTTTTTCAACTTTATCCCAAGTTATAGAAAGCCATTGGGGAGTTATGGGACTCAAGGAACACGATTACATCAGGCAGACACTGGAGCGTTACACCAACTGCAAGCTGGAATATTTTTGCAGCCATGTGCTGATCACCAACTTCCGTCAATACATCAAGACCTTTTCCGATCGCACCGGTTGCGAAATCCATGAGGGTAATTTCCGGATCGTCAATGCTCCGGCGTTGGACTGCACCATGATCGATTTCGGGATCGGTTCACCCCAGGCCGCCCTGGTGATCAACGGCCTGGCTTACCTGGACAACCTGAAGTCCGTGGTCATGCTCGGTATGTGCGGTGGCATCGATGACATCCTGGAAGTGGGCGACTTCGTGGTGCCCACGGCCGCCATCCGGGGGGAAGGAACCAGCCGCCATTACCTGCCCATGGAATTTCCCGCCCTGCCGGCGATGTCCGTGAACCTGTTGTGCCTCGGTGCCGTCAAGGCCCGTAAGGTGACCCCCCGCTGCGGCATCGTTTATACCACGGATCGACGATTGTGGGAGTTTGACGATGATTTCGTGGATTACCTTCGCCGCCAGCGAATCCTGGCCATCGAGATGGAACTGGCCACGCTCTTTTCCGTAGCCTACCGCTACGAAGTGCCCATCGGCTCGATCATGCTGGTTTCCGATATGCCCCTGCAACGACGCGGCATCAAGGACAAGAAATTGCACAAGGAAATTTACAAGCACCACATGAGTACCCACCTGGACATTGCCCTGGATGCCATTGAAAATCTGAAGGCCCGATGGCCGGATGTGGAACGCCAGCTGCGCAGTGAGTGGTAAGGGCCTCGGCAAGATGTAAGGGCCCAGACTGACTAAAGCGGCCCCATCTTTTATCCGCTTTTCCCGTGAAGATCCAGACCGGACTATGTCGGCGGAATGACTGCCAGTTCGATTTTGGAGAGGTCGTCTTTGCGAAGGGAGAGGTGATAGCCGCGTACCTTGATGTTGATCCTGTTCGTGGCTGTCTCCAATTTCTCCAGTTCGATGATGCTGCCCGGGGTGATGTCCAATTCCTTTAACTGGTTTGCGATGGTTCCTTTGCCTTTGACGCGGATCAGCCGGGCGACTTGTCCCGACGCGAGGCTTTCCAAGGTGATCGTCTCTTGATTGGTCTGTCGAAACTGCTTTTGACGCTTTTTCAAATCATCCAGGCATTTTGAGATGGTATTTTCGCACCCGGACAGGGCGTCGTTCTTATCGCAGAATTGGCGAAACCCCCCGATCCACTCCTTCCCCCCCCGGGGGCAGATCTGAATGAATTCTACGAAGCGCACCAGTCGGTCAATGATGGCCGGTGAAATGGCATGCTCCATCTTGCAGGCGTTGTTCTCCGCCTCCAGTTCATCCACATCCAGCACTTTGGTGAAAAAATCCTTGAGGATCTCATGGCGGCGTACAATGTCCCGGGCCAGGGTTTCGCCGCCGGTGGTCAGGGTGATCAAGTCGTAAGGAGCGTAATTGATGTGGCCCTTTTCCGAAAGTAGCCGCAGGGCACCGGTGACCGATGCGCTGTTGACGGCCATGCGAATGGCAATATCCTTTGCCCGTGCGGCCTTTTTTTCGGAGACAATATGGTATATGGCCTCCAGATAATCTTCCATGTTGGCGCTCAGTCGCTTGCTTTTCGGCATGGTATTACTTGTGTTCGACAGGGGAAATAGGCGTACTCAGCCGTGGTTATCGTGGCCGAAAGGGCCGCCAATAGTGGTATCCGATTGTCGTCGGATAATACACGGGTCTCCGAAAACGTGTCAAGATGATTTTGGTACTTCTAAAAAAGCAGGGCGACACCAACAATCTTGTCTGCCGATCAATCCACAAACAACGATTTGAAAGCCTCTTTTGAGACCATGGTCGCCGGGGAGGTTCAGCGCCTTCAGATGCTTTCCGATCCGTTCAAGGCGTTCAGGGGAACCGGTAAATTTAAGGCGACCATCCCCAGCATAGACATTGACAATTTGTAGGTAAATTACCAATACTGTTCGGCACGTTCATTGATAGGAGTGCTTAGCAATAGCTTTGGCTACATTTATATCTATACCTCGTTATTTCCACCCATTTT
>DEIP01000023.1:23986-24258 GCA_002352605.1 Desulfobacteraceae bacterium UBA2771
AAAAATGGACATTTCGCCGTATCAAAATAGTGCTCAATTGAACGGGCGGTAGATAACTATCTGATATTAATAGCTGCCCGGAAATCGTGAGTGTCCAATTTTTATCTGAGAGCGTGTTTTTTTGTCTGAAACAACTGTATTCCCAGGGTATTTTGGACATGGATAATTTTTGATGTAACGAGGTCTGAAATTAGACAAAATGATTTGCTTGGTCCGACCCAAATTCGAAAAATATCAAGAGTGGGTGACTCCTTTTTTTTCGTAATGTATAT
>DEIP01000131.1:0-22418 GCA_002352605.1 Desulfobacteraceae bacterium UBA2771
TGGGTGGAAATAACGAGGTCTATTTTTAAAAGATGCGGTCGTATTTATTATCAAAAGCGTGGAGAAAAACTATTAGAGGAATTCCATTAAAGCATATCATTGGTAATCCGCCAAAGTTTCATTAACCTTTTGCACCCACAAGTCTTTTGTCCTGTATAGAGACTCGCTATGACCTATAATTGGTTCCTCCGGAAAGTAAAAACGAAAAAGTCAGGCTTTCACCCGGCTTTTTCGTTTCGGTATGTATGGAACACCCGGACAACCGTTTTCCTTTAACAAACGTTTTATCAGGCCACTTCCTGGTACTCGGCATCCACCACATCGTCGTCGCCCGGTGCTTGTGCACGGGTGCGGCCGCCACCATTTTTGCCTGACTGCGTCCCGTTGCCATGGGGATCACCCGGTTGCCGGCACAAGGATTCGGCCAGTTTGTGGGAGGCACGGGTGAGCACTTCGGTCGACTGACGGATCTCTGCGGCGTCGTCGCCTTTCAGCGCCCGTTTCAGATTGGACATCGCGTCGTCGATCTCCATGCGCACGCTGCCATCGACGTTGGCGCCCATCTCGTTCAGGGTCTTTTCCGTCGCGTAGATCAGGGCATCGGCGACGTTCTTGGCCTGCACCCGCTCTTTAATTCGGCTATCGGCGTCGGCGTGCATCTCCGCATCCTTGACCAACCGATCGATCTCGTCTTTGGACAAACCCGATGACGAGGTAATGCGGATGCGCTGCTGTTTGCCCGTGGCCTGATCATTGGCGGACACCTCCACGATGCCGTTGGCGTCAATGTCGAAGGTCACTTCAATCTGGGGCGTTCCCCGGGGAGCCGGCGCAATACCGGTCAGTTCGAAGCGGCCCAGGGTCTTGTTGTCCACCGCCTGCTCCCGCTCGCCCTGAAGCACGTGAACGGTCACAGCAGGCTGGTTATCATCGGCGGTGGAAAAGACCCGACTCTGGCGAGCGGGAATGGTGGTATTCTTATCGATCAGCCGGGTCATCACACCGCCCAGGGTTTCGATGCCCAAAGAGAGCGGGGTCACGTCCAGCAGCAACACATCACGGACATCGCCTTGCAGCACGGCCCCCTGGATGGCGGCGCCCATGGCCACCACTTCATCGGGGTTGACGCCCTTGCTGGGCTCCTTGCCGAAGATCCGCTTCACCCGCTGTACAACCGCCGGCATGCGGGTCATGCCACCCACCAGGATCACCTCGTCGATGTCGCCGCCAGAAAAACCGGCATCTTTCAGGGCGGTCCGACAGGGACCCTCCAGGCGGTCCAACATATCTTCTACCAGGGACTCCAACTTGGCCCGGGTTACCTTGACGTTCAGGTGTTTGGGTCCGCCGGCGTCTGCGGTGACAAAGGGTAGGTTGATGTCCGTCTCCATGGCGCTGGACAGCTCCATCTTCGCCTTTTCCGCCGCTTCCTTGAGGCGCTGCAAAGCCATCTTGTCGCCGCGCAGGTCGATCCCCTGCTCTCGTTGAAATTCACCGGCCAGATGGTCGATGATGCGCAAGTCGAAATCCTCGCCGCCCAGGTGGGTATCGCCGTTGGTTGCCTTGACCTCGAAGACCCCGTCGCCAATCTCCATGACTGAGATATCGAAGGTGCCGCCACCCAGGTCGAAAACGGCAATCTTCTCTTCCTTCTGTTTGTCCAACCCATAAGCCAACGAAGCCGCCGTAGGCTCGTTGATGATGCGCTTGACGTTCAAACCGGCGATCTTGCCCGCATCCTTGGTGGCCTGGCGCTGGCTGTCATCGAAGTAGGCCGGCACGGTGATCACCGCATCGGTGACCGGCTCACCCAGGTAGGCTTCCGCCGATTTTTTGAGATCCGCCAGAATGAATGACGAAATCTCCGCCGGACTGAACCGGTGCCCTTTCAGGGTGATGCGCACATCACCGTTTTCCGCTTTGGTGACCGCATAGGGCAGGTTTTGCTTATCGTTGGTCACCTCTCCGGCGTCGTACTTGCGACCGATCAGCCGCTTGACCCCGAAAACCGTGTTCTCCGGGTTGCTCACCGCCTGACGCTTGGCGATCTGGCCCACCAGGCGTTCACCGCTGTTGGAGATGGCCACCATCGACGGCGTGGTGCGACCACCGTCGGCATTGGTGATCACCTTGGCGTCGCCACCGTCCATGACGGCGACACAAGAGTTGGTTGTCCCAAGATCGATTCCGATGGTTTTGCTCATTTTGTGTTCCTCCTGTAAAAGGGAACGGGCATGACCCGTGTGATCTATTGTTGAGCAAACAATATATCGGATTTTATCCATGTCAATATCATACCATTACTTTTTTATTTTTGTATTTTTAGTAATTTTGACTCCTTTTTTTGCAACAAACCAGATGATGCAGGCGGCGCGGTGTTTGCGATAGCGTTTCGGATCCCGGAAGCAGGCGCACTGCTCGAAAAAATGAACCGGGTATTTGATGCACACCCGCCCGGCCGCCCTTTCCGCCGGATGATTCCCGCAGCTCTCCATTGTGTCTGTTTCCATCGTTTTGATTGTGATATAGTGTCGGTGAAAAGTAGCGCCTAGCACGCAACATAGGCAGCCATCGATTTCATTGGGGTTACATCGGCGCGGCCGATGAAAGGATTCGCGCAGACCACGGACGGATGATTTGACTGGCATACCACTGGCCGCCGCATGGTCAGGAATAGCGAAAAGAGATAGAGATGTCATGAAAGAGTTTTTCAAGGTCGACACCATCGACGGTGTCCTCTCCCACACCTCCTCCTTTGATTCGGTAAACACGGAGACGGTGGCACTGGCTGAATGCCTGGGGCGGGTACTGGCCGAGGATGTCCATTCCGATGTGGACATTCCCGATTTCAACCGCTCCACCATGGACGGATTTGCCGTCAAGGCAGCCTCGACCTTCGGCGCATCCGAGGCCAACCCGGCCTACCTGAACGTGTGCGGGCAAATCAAGATGGGCGTCCGGCCCGATTTTTCCATCGGCCCCGGCGAGGTGGCCGGGATCGCCACCGGTGGTATGCTACCCGGGGGGGCGGACAGCGTCATCATGGTGGAGCACACCGATTCACTGGATGCCAGCACCATCGAGGCCTACCGAAGCGTAGCCCCGGGTCAGCATGTCATCGAAAAAGGCGAGGATATCCGACGCACCGGTCCGGCGCTCGCCAAAAACATACGGATCCGCCCCCAGGAGGCCGGTCTGCTGGCCGCTTGCGGGCGCACACAGATCAACGTTTACCGGCGCCCGGTGGTGGGCATTATCTCTACCGGTGACGAAGTGGTACCGGTGGACCGGGTTCCCGCTGAAGGGCAGATCCGGGACATCAACACCCAAGCCCTCTCCGGCCAGGTACAGGCTGCCGGCGGGTTGCCGATGGTCTTCGGCATCGTCAAAGACAGTCGTGACGACCTCATGGAAAAATGCCGACGCGCCCTAAGATGCACCGACATGGTCATGATTTCCGGAGGCAGTTCGGTGGGCGCCAGGGATTTTACCGTGGAGGTGCTCGACGCCCTTCCCGACACCGATATCCTGGTCCACGGCATCTCCATCAGTCCCGGCAAACCCACCATCCTGGCCCGCTCCGGCGGAAAGGCCTTCTGGGGGCTGCCCGGTCACGCCGTGTCCGCCATGGTGGTCTTTGCCGTGGTGGTCCGTCCCTTTCTGGACCGGCTTTGCGGTCGATCGGAAACCACCCGGCGATTTCCGATTCAGGCCGTTCTGAACCGCAACCTGGCCTCGGCCCAAGGGCGCGTGGATTATGTCCGCGTCCGCCTTTATGACGCCGAAGACCAAATCATTGCCGAACCGGTCCTGGGAAAATCGGGACTGATCAACACCATGGTCAAGGCCGACGGCCTCATCGCCATCGGCATGAACACCGAGGGATTGGAACAGGGAGCGAGAGTGCGGGTGATGCCGCTTTGAGTCGTTTGAGGAAATCGCCCGGGACCAATGCACTTCGTTTATTCACCCGGAGAATTTCCAAAGGCCGAATGACAGATATCAACGCTGAGAAAGCGGCACCGAATAGAATGTATAGAAGGAGCTACCCTTGAACACCAAACGCAACATCTACCTGAACATGAAGCCCCTGGAGGAAGCCCGGCGGATCCTCTTCGACCGATTCCCAGGCGTCGGCAGCATGGGCGCCGAAACCGTGCCGCCACCGGAGGCCGTGGGCCGGGTCCTGGCCGAAGCGGTTAGCGCCGTCGTTTCGTCACCCAATTTTCACGCCGCAGCCATGGACGGTATCGCCGTGAAGGCCGAAGACACCTTCGGTGCCAGCCAATCCCGCCCCAAAGAACTGGCCGTGGACAGCCAGGCCCGCTTTCTCAACACCGGCCATGTGATGCCCGAAGGCACCAATGCGGTAATCATGATCGAAAACATCCAGATGGTTGGCGATAATCGCATCCGCATCGAAGCGCCGGCCTTCCCCTGGCAGCACGTGCGCAAAATGGGGGAAGATATCGTGGCCACCGAACTGCTCTACACCCAGGGACATACGGTCACGCCCTACTGCGTGGGCGCCCTGATCTCCGGCGGTGCCTACCGGGTACCGGTGAGAAGAAAACCGCGGGTGCTGATCATCCCCACCGGCTCGGAACTGGTGGACTGGCGGTCCACGGCCCCCGAGGACCTCCATCCGGGACAGGTGCTGGAGACCAATGCTTATGTACTGGAAAAAATGATTGACGCCTGTGGCGGTGAGGCCATGCGCCACGACCGGGTCATGGACGACCTGGATTTGATCCGGCAGACGGTGGCCGAGTCCGTGGCCGGTGATATGGATATGATCATGACCATCGGCGGATCGTCGGCCGGTTCCGAAGACTACGCCCTGCCTGTACTGCAGGATCTGGGCCGGGTACTGGTTCACGGAGTGACCATCATGCCCGGCAAGCCGGTGATCCTGGGCGATATCCAGGGCATACCCTTTTTCGGCATCCCCGGCTACCCGGTCTCGGCCATCATCGCCTTCGAGCAGTTCGTTCAGCCCTTGATCAAGCGTATGCTGGGCATCGCCGACGAACCCCGCCGGACCGTGGCCGTGGTGCCCACCCGCAAGATCGCCTCCAAGCTGGGTGTCGAGGAGTTCCTGCGGGTCAAGTTGGGTCAGGTGGGCGATCGCATCGTGGCCACCCCCTTGCCCCGAGGCGCCGGCATGATCACCAGCATCACCGAAGCCGACGGAATCATCCGCATCCCTCGCCAGGCAGAGGGCATCAAGGACACGGATGCGGTCCATGCCGAACTGCTGAAGCCCCTGTCGGCCATCCGCAACACAATCGTCACCGTAGGCAGCCACGACAACACCCTGGACGTACTGGCCGACCAGTTGCGCGCCGGCGACGCGGCCTTGACACTCTCTTCCAGCCACGTGGGCAGCATGGGCGGACTCATGGCCGTCAAGCGCGGGGTATGCCACCTGGCCGGCGCTCACCTCCTGGATTCGGAAACCGGCACATACAATCTTACCTATGTGAAGCGATACCTGCCCGACACGAAGGTTACGCTGGTCAATCTGGTGATGCGTGCTCAGGGGCTGATCATCCCCAGGGGAAACCCCAGGGGAATCAAAGGCATCGAGGATCTGGGCCGTGACGACATCGTTTTCGTGAACCGCCAGGGCGGCTCGGGCACACGCATCCTACTGGACTATCGGCTGGGGCAGGTCGGCCTGTCCCCGGAACGGATCCGCGGCTACGCCGACGAAGAGTTTACCCACATGAACGTAGCCGTTGCGGTGCTCAGCGGCACGGCGGACGCCGGGCTGGGCATCTTCGCCGCAGCCAAGGCCCTGGGCCTGGATTTCGTTCCCGTGGTGACCGAACAATACGATCTGATCATCCCGGAAGCACATTTCGAATCCGCCAACGTCCAGGTCTTGCTGGAGACGATCCATACCGCTGAATTTAAAAGGCGGGTTGAGGCCCTGGGCGGGTATAACACGTCAAAAACGGGCACGATTGTTGAGTAAATCATCGATGGCCAATCACTATACCCAGCTGGATCACACCGCAGACCTGCGCATCCGCGTCACCGGCTCGGACATCTCTGATCTTTTCAAAAACGCCGGCCTGGCCCTGTTTGACCTGATCGCCAAATCCGACCGGCTGGAATCACATGAGGTGATCGAGGTGGCTGCCACCGGGGACGATCCGGCGGATCTCATGGTCAATTTTCTGCGTGAACTGCTTTACCTGTGGACCGGCGACGAAAAGTTGGTTAGCATGATCCATATCATGCAACTTTCCAACACCGCCGTCTCCGCCCGGGTGACCACCGACCGCTACGCGCCGGAACGCCATGAGATGCTTCACGAAATCAAGGCGGTGACCTATCATCAGATCGATGTGCGCCGAGCAAGGAAGGGATGGGAGGCCATAATCGTATTCGATGTATGAGTATCCATCCGGAAATAGCATCTTGCGGACCCGGCCGGCGTTCTCGCGTTTTTGCAATCCTAACGTAGCGTCGACTGTCTTTTGTGTAAAACAGGCGACGCCGGGAGGTTAATATGGAACTGAAAAGACTCACTCCCTATTGCTACGAGATCCCTCGATCGGGGTCCATGAACGTGCCGGGCCGGGTCTTCATGAGCAGCCGAATGGCCAACGAGATGAGGGAAACAGAAGCACTGAAGCAGGTGGCCAACGTGGCCACGCTACCCGGCATCCTCACGGCGGCCATGGCCATGCCCGACATGCACTGGGGCTATGGCTTTCCCATCGGCGGCGTGGCGGCCTTCGACTGGGAGACCGGTATCATCTCACCGGGCGGTGTGGGCTACGACATCAACTGCGGCGTCCGCCTGGCCGGCACGAGCCTTGAGGAGAAAGAGATCCGGCCGCTGCTGGAGCGGCTGGTAAACGCCCTGTTCCAGAACATCCCATCGGGTGTAGGTTCCACCGGATCGGTGAAGTTGTCCGCCAAAGAGGAGATGAAGGTACTGCGTGAAGGGGGACGCTGGGCCGTGCGCCAGGGATTCGGCGAGCCCTCGGATGTTGAGCGCACCGAAGACCACGGGTGCATGACCGAAGCCGATCCGTCGGTAATCAGTGAACGGGCCCTGAAGCGCGGGGCCAAACAGCTGGGCACCCTGGGCTCGGGTAACCATTTCCTGGAAGTGGGTGTGGTGGACGAAATTTTTGATGAACCGACGGCCCGGACCTTCGGTCTGTTCCGGGACCAGGTCACCGTGCTGTTACATTCGGGCTCCCGGGGGCTGGGCTACCAGGTCTGCGACGATTCCCTGGCCTTCATGGCCAAACACGTCAAAACCTTAGGCATCCAGCTGCCGGACCGCCAGCTGGCCTGTGCCATGATCCGCTCCGCGGCCGGACGCCGCTACTTTTCCGCCATGGCCTGTGCGGCCAACTACGCCTGGGCCAACCGCCAGATCCTTCTGCACCGGGCCCGGGAAACCTTTCAGCAGGTACTGGGCATCGGCCCCCGGGATCTGGCCATGCATCAGGTGTACGACCTCTGCCACAACATCGCCAAACGGGAGACGCATACGGTAGACGGCCGGGTGCGAACGGTCTGCGTGCACCGCAAGGGGGCCACTCGCGCCTTCCCTCCCGGCCACCCGGCAGTCTGCGAGGCCTACCGCCAGGTGGGTCAGCCGATCCTC
Source organism: Desulfobacteraceae bacterium UBA2771 (assembly GCA_002352605.1). Lineage (GTDB taxonomy): Bacteria > Desulfobacterota > Desulfobacteria > Desulfobacterales > Desulfosarcinaceae > Desulfosarcina. The sequence goes on from DEIP01000131.1 coordinate 7,637, forward strand.
ATCCCCGGCGACATGGGCACCGCCTCCTACGTAATGGCCGGCACCCGGACCGCCATGGAACAAAGCTTCGGGTCCACCTGTCACGGCGCCGGCCGGGTGCTCAGCCGCAGGGCCGCCAAAAAGCAGGCCAAGGGCCGCACCATCCAGCGGGAGCTGTCGGATAAAGGGATCCTGGTCAAGTGGACCGGCCGCAGCACCCTGGCCGAAGAGATGCCCGATGCCTACAAGGACATCCACCAGGTGGTGGACGCGGTCCGTGGTGCGGGCCTATCGACAAGGGTAGCCCGACTGAGACCGATTTGTGTAATCAAGGGGTAACATCAGGATCCGCCGAGAGGCGGCCGCGGCTTTTCGGTTTAGTCGACATGACGTTTCTTTTCGCCGTCGAGAAGCCGGCAAAAAAAACGCTTCTCCCATGGACGATCTTCCGGGAGAAGCGCTTTTATCGCTCTTTTCTGCGGGTGAATACGTTGGGTCTCAGTGGCGGCCGTGACCGCCTTTTCCCTTGGATGAATCGATGACGGCTTTGATCACGCAGTAGGTCATGCCGATGCCGATAATGTTCAGCGCATACCAGAGGCCGCCGTGAAATACGATGTGGCCGGTGTCCCAGAGCCATTCAAAACTGAAAGGAAACATATTTTCTCCTCCTTAAACGCCTATGCTTGAGCCGGCTCCAGATCCGGCGTCGTGTCCGTTTGTATCTCCACCGCCGCAGTTGCCGCTTCCTCAATGGGGTTCAACTCGGCCTCCTGGGGAAAAATCGGCAGGTAGCGGTAAGAGATCATGATCAGGATGACACCGTAGGCGACCGGTAAAATGGTGGTGGCCACTTCCTGCCAACTGGGGTAGTACAAGGCCCAGCTATCAAAGGGCATGACGGGCACGGCCATAACCTGGAGTATCATAACCCAGCGGTTCAGGGATACGCCGATGACCCCCAGGAAGAAGGCGGTTATCCGCCAGGCGGGATTCTTTCTCAGCGGAGCGCTGATCAGGATGATGGCCGGTACCACACCGCACAGGACGATCTCGACGAAGAGGATCCAGTAGCCGTAAAAAGCGTTGCCGGTATAAAAGTCTGCCAGTGTCTGTCCCATTCCCGGCACCGTAATATTGGCCCAGCGGGTCGTATCGCAGATCTTGGCAACGGTATAGGTTAAGATCATCCAGCCGGAAATCTTGGCCAGCAATTCAACCACGTTGTCCTTGACCAGTTTCTTGCGGGTCACTTTCTCCGTGATCCAGGTGAGCAGCAAGGTGAAACAGGGGCCATAGGCGGCGGCGGACCAGGTGAACAAAAAGAAGGTCCAGGGCCAGATGAGCAGGCCTTCCCGGAAGGCGAAGGGACGTCCGAAGAGCACGCCGGCCACCCCCCCCAGAGAGCCTTGGTGGAAGAAGGAGAGAAAGGCGCCGGTGGCGGCGAATACCGCCATGACTTCATGCATGTTGTGGCTCAGGTGGTGAAAGAAGGGCACCTTGTTCAACTGGCGGTTTTCCAGAATCAGCGGGATGTATTCGATGGTCAGTACCGAAAAGTAGCACGACAGGCAGAAAGCCACTTCGGTGAGCATGGAGTGGATGTTGGCGTGCCAGAAGATGAACCATCCGCGCAAGGGTTGACCGATGTCGATGGCCAGGATCAAAAGCGCCGAACTATAGCAGATGAAGCCGATGAGAACGGCGTAGTTGATGATGTGCTTGAGCTCATCCTTGCCGATGATGTATTTGAGCAGCCCGCTGAAAAAAGCGCCGCCGCCCAGAGCAATCACGGCCAGGTCGGCCCAGATCCACAGGGCAAATCCGTAATAGTTGTTCATGTTGGTCTGGTTCAGCCCCTTGAACCAGCACAGCAGCATGGCATAAACGCCCCACGCAAGGACAGCGCCCACGATGCCCAGTCCCAGGAGGAACTGCCACATGGGGCAACGCCTGACGCCTTTGGGTATTAACGCAGTATCCATAGGGTAAGTACTCCTTGATCTATACGGTTTACCGTTCTTATCTTAAACATGCCGGCACAATCGCCCTCACAGCAAAGGCGCAATCAATGATGCACGTTGGAAACCTGCCCGGTTTTTTCGTGGGCCAGGTAGTTGTCTCCGGCCCGCCGGACCCATTCCCGGCTGGACAGGTAGTACACCTTGGGGTTCGTGCCGAGCCGCTCCAGAAGCCGGAAGGCCCTGGGGTTCCTCGATTTGTTGCCTTTTCGGGGATCCGGTTTGACAATCTGGTGGACCTGGTGTGCCGGATTGTTAAGATCGCCGAAAACGATGGCCCCGGCCGGACAAGCCTGGGTGCAGGCAGTCTGGTAGGCCGCTTCGGGAACGGTCCGTTCATCGTTCAAATAGGCTTTGTTCTTGGCCAGTTGATAGCGGTGAAAGCAGAAGCTGCATTTTTCCACCACCCCGCGCATGCGTGGCGACACATTGGGGCTGAGGTACTTTTCCATCCCCTCGGGCCAGACCGGATCCCACCAGTTGAAATACCGGGCATGGTAGGGGCAGGCCCCCATGCAGTATCGGCAGCCGAAGCAACGGGTATAGATCTGGCTTACAATACCCGTCTCCGCGCTGTAGTCGGTGGCCGTTGCCGGACAAACCGATACGCAGGGACTGTGGCCCCCGTGGCCTTCGCAGTGCTGACAGGGCCGGGGGAGATAGCAGATTTCCGTATCCGGAAAAGCTTTGCCGTTGGTAAGCTTGAATACGCTCATCCAAGAGATACTGACCAGCTTGTCTGACTCATCTTCCCTGAAGGGAATGTTGTTTTCGGACATGCAGGCCACCATGCAGGCGCCGCATCCGGTGCATTTATCAAGATCAATGGCCATTCCGTACTTCATGGGCGGGTTGTGCTGCTGCTCGTGTTTCATCAGAACCTCTTGTCGGGTTGGTTAGGCTTTGGCCAATTTTGCCCGGATTCCCCAGGCGGCGTCATGACCGGAAGACGGATCCTCAACGGGGCCGATGAGTTCGTTGACGTTGACGCCCTTCTCGGCCAGATAGCCGTCGTAGGCGGTATGGCCCAGCCCTCTGGCCATGGCGGCCACGCCGGGTTTGATGCCTTCGAACAGGTGGATCCGCACACGGACTTCGCCACGGGGAGTCGACAGCGTTGCCATGTCGCCTTCGGTGAGGCCGGCGGCGCTGGCAGTCTGGGGATTGACTTCAACGAAACCGTCCTTGCCTTTGATCACGGTATCGGCGACGGTTTTTATCATGAACGGGGGATCCCCGATGGTTCCGCCGGAGATCCGAATGGAGTCATAGGGTACCAGCAACAGCGGAAAGCGATCCACATCGCCTTCGGCCTGAATGGCCGGTGCATCCATTCCGGCCAGCCGAACGGTGTCGGCCACGGGGTCGATATCGTTTTCCACCCACACACCGGTCTCCATGAGGGTATCCCATTTTTCCCCCAAGGTCTCCTCAAGGCAGGTTTCGTAGTCTGGCCAGGGAAAAGCGTCGGCGATGGATCCGCCCATGGCCCGGGCCGCCGCAATCACGGTTTCACCCAGGTGGCGGGTGTTGAATTGGGCGGATACCACCGGCCTGCTCAACCCGATCACCTGCCGGGCAAGGCCGGCCCCCACGGGGACATCCTCGTAGCGCTCCAGATAAACATGATCGGGCAACAGCAGGTCGGCCATGGCGCTGGTTTCATCGTTGAATGACGAAAAGCTGACGATGAACGGGATCCGCGCGAATGCGGCCCGTACGTTTTTGCTATCGGGCAGATCGTGGCAAGGATTGGCGCCGGCCACCAGCAATACCTGCAATGGATATGGCCCTTCACCGTTAACGCCATCGGCCAGACGGTTGGGCAGGTATCGGGAATCGGCGTACCGGCCGGCGCCAGCGCCGTCGATGCGCGGTTGCCGAAGACCGGCGGACGCCAGTTTGTCAGTGGCCGCCTTGGGCCATTGGATGTAGTCCGATTCGGGAACGGCCCACATGCCACCGGTCCGATTGATGTTGCCGGCCAGGGCGTTGAGCGCGTACACCGCAGCGGTTTCCCGCAGGCTTCCCGCCACCAGACCCTTGCCTCGGCCGCACAGGGCCAGTGGTCGATCGGCCTTGGCAAACCCCTTGGCCAGGTCGACGATCACATCGGCGGCCACACCGGTCGTCTGTGATACCTTTTGCGTTGGATAGTTACTCAACAGATCGCTTTTCCAACTGCCAAACCCTGAGACGCCACCGGTATCCACCATATTCTGGGAAACCAAGACGGCGGCAATCCCCAGCGCCAGGTCGGCTTCGGTACCGGGATTGATGGGGACCCACCGGGTGGCCTTGGCCGCGCTGTTGGACAGGCGTGGTTCCACTTGAACCACGGCGACGTTTTTTTCTTTCCAGAGGCTGCCGGCCCTGAACATGCGTACGGGCGATCCCCAGCCGTCCACAAGACCGGCGCCGAAGCTGAGAACATAGTCGGCGTTTTCCAGATCGAATCCGGCTCTACCCGTGGCGCCGAAAAGAGTTTTCACGGCCAGTTCATCGGCATCCACCTGGGACGACGTGCGAATGAAATTGGGGGACCCGTAGGCGGTCATGAACCGCTGGAGCAGGGCCGGCACCGTGCCGCTGTCCGATTCGGCAATGGCGGCGACGGTATGGGCTTCGCCCCGGTTTCGAATATCGGTGAGTTTCTCGGTCAGGATGGCAGTGGCCTCATCCCATGAAATCTTCCGCCATTTCCCCTCGCCCCGTTCGCCGATTCGCTTCATTGGCGTTTTGATGCGGGTGGGACCGTAGAGCAGCTGAAGTCCGGAAAGCCCCAGAATACAGATGCCGCCGTCGTTGACGGGGTGGCCTTTCTTACCCTCTATTTTCACTGCCCGGTTGTCGACCTTGCGCACGGAAATACCGCATCCGCCCGGACACAAAGAACAGGTGGAGTCTTCGTAAACCACCTCGCCATCCGGTGGCACCGGCGTCCAGGGCCACATCTGCGACCAGATCGAAGAGTCGTCGATCAGTTTCCACGGCAATGGCGACAGAGCCGTACCCGCCGCGCCGCCGATGACGAACGATAAGAAACTTCTTCTGTCAACTTTCATCTAATATCCCCTCACCTATATATGCAAAACAGACGCTGCAATCGTTGACCGGGATGTGATTTCCCGTCACCCGTTACTTATGACAGACAAAACAGGCATCGCGCTCGGTCTGAACGCTGGAGGTATGAATGATTCCCGCCTCCTTGTGGCATTGGGCGCAGTCATCCATTTTCATGCGGTCCCAGCTGTTTCTCTTAAATCCGGCAATATTCTTACCCCAGATATCCCGGCTATAGCCGGTAACCCGGTTGTATTCGTAAGGTCGGGAACTTTCCGATTCGCCGATGTGGCCATGGCAGGTGACACAGTCCATCTTGGCACCGACCACGTGGGCGACATGGGAAAAGAACACGCAGTCCGGTTGGCGGGAGTAGGAGAGCCAGGGCACTTCACGATCCCGGGTCACATATTGTTCGACGAAGATGGCTTCGTCTTCGGTCTCGCCCATCGGCTCTTCGTGGCATTCCGTACATTGGGCCAGCTTGGGAATACCTGAAAAGCTGCCGTCTTCTCTGAAGAAATGGCAACTTTCACAACCGTCACCCACCTCCCCCACATGCAGCGCGTGGTTGAAGCTGAACGGCTGCTGCTTCTGAGAATAGAGGAATTGGGGAAAAACCACCCATCCCAACACCATGCTGGCCGCAAAACCGATGATGAAAAACAGGATAATGAATCCGCCGGCACCTGTATCCTCGCCGCCTTCGGCATGTGCCGCGTCATCATCCATCACCCCTTTCGCCTTGTCGTCTAAGGTACTCATGGAATCTCCGTCAACCGCTGTGTGATGATTTCTTCCGTGAAACCATAACCGATTACACTTAAAACCCCTGCGCCAGTCGCCGTATCAATCGATGGTCCATGCGGCTCCATTTCCGAACGCGCCGGATTCGTTGCCGATGCCTGCATACTCAAATTATTTAGACAGGATGGAATCCCGTCCACGGGTAAAAAAAAGTACGGAAGATAAAGCTTGCGACCTAGTATCGGCCGTCGACCGTTTTGTCAAGAAAAAATCCTTGAAAACAGGCCGTTGACCAGACCCCATTGACCGTTGCAAATCGGTGTGGGGCGTCGTTTTTCCAGGGATCCGCAAAGCCCGGTCGTCCTGACCGGGAACCCGCGCACGACAATCCCCGGTCTTTGATCTTTCGATAGGCGCGTGGCAGGAATCGACTTGACATATGACGTTCCAATATTATTTTTTTCATGATTTTGCAGGCCGCTTTTGAATCGGGGGACGATTACCGACACCTTCCGGCCTGTCGCAACCAGTCACTGCACCACCCACCACCATCCTGTCGGGCCCCTGCCGGCCGTGCATGCCGGAAGCGGCGACGATGATGGTGGGATGTTGCGTTTGTTACCAGTCAATTCAAAGGCCAGGGAGACCGCACATTCATGATTGAAGTCAAGCATCTGACCAAGCAGTTCGGCCATCATATGGCGGTGGACGACATCTCCTTTACCGCAAAAAAGGGCGAAATCCTGGGTTTTTTAGGGCCCAACGGCGCGGGAAAGTCCACCACCATGCGAATGATCACCGGATTTTTTCCACCCACCAGCGGAACGGTGATTGTCGGCGGCAACGATATCTTGACCCAATCCATTGCCGCGCGTAAAAAAATCGGTTATCTTCCTGAAAACGCACCGGTTTATCCGGACATGACGGTCAACCGGTATCTGGATTTCTGTGCCGAAATCCGCGGATTCTCGGGAGCCGCCAAGAGACGGCGGGTCGACGAAACCCTGGAGCGTTGTTTTCTGACCAGCGTCCGCCATCAGGCGGTAAGCACCCTATCCAAGGGCTACAAGCAACGGGTCTGCTTTGCTCAGAGCATCCTTCATGACCCCGAATACCTGATTTTCGACGAACCCACCGACGGGTTGGACCCCAACCAGAAACACGAAGTGCGCCTGATGATCCGGGAGATGAGCACCACCAAGGCCATTATTTTTTCCACCCATATTCTCGACGAGGTGGATACCGTCTGCAGCCGGGCCATCATCATTGCCGACGGCAAGGTGGTTGCCGACGACACCCCGGACGGGCTTCGGCGGCGGTCGGCGTTCCACGGTTCCGTTGTTCTGACCGTCCAGGGAACGGCGCCTGAAGGTTTGGAAAACGGGCTCACGGAACTGGACGGCGTTGCATCAGTCTCGATTGTGGAGATCGATGGCGATCGGCGGACCCTGCGCATTTTCCCCGACTATCCGGAAGTGCCCGTTGCCGATCGGGTGATCGCTTCGGCAGTCAAAAAAGGCCTCGAGATCACCTCGGTGTTCGTTGAAAAGGGGCGGCTGGACGATGTGTTCCGTGATATCACCACCACCACCCGATGATTGTCATTTACCCTATTTACATCCCTTCAAGACATTAACATCAAATGGAGTGGCCCATGCAAAACGGCAATTTTTTGAGAAACATATGGATTATCATGAAGCGCGAGCTTGCCGGGTATTTCGGTTCCCCGGTGGCCTACGTTTTCATCGTGATTTTTCTCCTTCTGACCGGCTTTTTCACCTTCTACGTCAGCAACTTTTTTGAAGCGGGACAAGCGGACCTCAATGGGTTCTTCCAGTGGCACCCGTGGCTGTTCATGTTTCTGGTGCCGTCGGTTGCCATGCGACTATGGGCCGAAGAGCGCCGACTGGGAACCATCGAATTGTTGTTGACCCTACCGGTAACCGTAACCGACGTGGTCTTGGGTAAATTTCTGGCCGCCTGGTGTTTTATCGGCATCGCCCTTTCGCTGACCTTTCCGTTGGTCCTTACCGTAATATATTTAGGCAATCCGGATCTGGGAGTAATTTTTTGCGCCTATCTGGGCTCCTTTCTCATGGCCGGCACGTTCTTGAGTGTGGGCAGCATGACCTCGGCACTTACCCGCAGCCAGGTGGTCAGCTTTATCCTGGCCGTGGTGGCTTGCTTGTTTCTAATTCTGGCCGGATTTGCACCGGTGACGGCGATGCTCTCCGGATGGGCACCCATTTGGCTGGTGGATCTGGTATCCTCGACCAGCGTTCTCTCTCATTTTGCCTCTATTTCCAGAGGCGTGCTGGACATGAGGGATCTGCTCTACTACCTGTCGGTGATGGTCTTCATGATCGTTGTCAACGGCGTTATTCTGCAAAACCGGGAATCGGCATAAAGGAGGCCTAAATCCATGAGCGATGGAAAAGGACGCATTGGAAAAACCCTATTTTCAGCCGGCAATGCCGTACTGGTACTCGTCATCGTCGTGCTGATGAACATTCTATTGTCCCACACCACCTTGCGCTGGGACACCACTGAGGACAACCTGTACTCCCTGTCCCCGGGCACCCGCACGATCCTCTCCGAACTGGATCAGGATGTGGTGATCAAGGTGTTTTACAGCAAGCACGTAGTCAACGTCCCCTCCCATATCAAAACCTTCGCCCAACGGGTAATGGATTTTCTTTCCGAGTACAAACAGTACGGTAAGGGGCGTATTTCGGTCGAAATATACGACCCCAAACCCGACTCCGAAGAGGAGGATTGGGCCATCAAATACGGTATGAAAGGCATCAGTCTGCCGACCGGTGACCAGTTGTATCTGGGGCTGGTCGCCCTGGCCGCCGACCAGGAAGCGGCCATCCCGTTTATCGATCCTAGCCGGGAGACGCGTCTGGAGTATGATCTGACCCGCAACATCACCAGGGTACAGACGACGAAACGGATGACGATTTCCGTCTTCAGCAGCCTGCCGGTCTTCGGCAGCGCCCCCATGAACATGGGCATGGGCGGTTCCCGTCCCGCTTCGGAACCCTGGTTTTTCATCCGGGAATTGGGAAAAACCTACGATCTGATCGATGTTCAGCCCAATGTCGACCGAATCGATCCGGCGACGGATCTGCTGGTGCTGTTTCACCCCAAAAACATGTCCCCACAGATCGCCTTTGCCGTGGATCAGTATGTCCTGAACGGCGGCAACGCCATTGTCTTCGCCGACCCGCTTTCCCTGATGGACGATCCACGCATGGGACCCGGCGGTTCGATCCCCGATGCGCTGTTCAAGGCCTGGGGCATCACCATGCAACCTGCAAAAGCCGTTGCCGACTTCACCTTCGCCACAAAACTGCGGAACCGTGAGAACCAGGTGGAAACCAATCCGCTGTGGCTTTCGGTCCCGGCCGGTGCATTCAACACGGACAACCTGATCACCGCCAACCTGGAATCCATGTTGTTGCCCTTTGCCGGTTCCATCGAATCCCTGCCGGACCGCCCCTACACCATCGACCCCCTGGTTCAATCCAGCACCAACAGTGAGATGACGGACGCCTTCGCCCCGAACGTGGATGTGGACGCCCTGCGGCGTGACTTCAAACCGGCGGGAACGGCGCACCACCTGGCGGTGCGCATCTCAGGCACCTTTGAGTCGGCCTTCCCGGACGGAGCGCCGACGGCGTCCCAAGCCGGTAGACAGGCGTCGGAGACCGACATCAAGGATCCGCAAGAACCCTTGAAGGAGGGCAAAGCCCCCGCCGTGATTGTGGTGGTGGCGGACAGCGATATGCTGTATGACGGCTACTTCATGAGCCAACAGAACCTGATGGGATTCGCCATTGCCAACATCTTCAATGACAACCTGAACTTCGTGCTCAATACCAGCGAGATGCTGACCGGCAATCCCGCCCTGATCGGCATCCGCTCCCGGGGTGCCTTTGAACGGCCCTTTACACGGGTGCAAGACTTGGAACGTGAGGCCCAGGACCGCTGGCTGGACCAGGAGCAAGTGCTGGTTCGCCAGGTGGAGGAAACCAACAAAAAGCTGAGCGTGCTCGAACAGCAAAAGGATGCCTCCCAACGTGCGATCCTGAGCGAGGAGCAGGAGCGAGAGATCGCCCGTTTCCAGGAGGAAAAACTCAAAATCAAAAAGCAACTCAAGATCGTGCGGCGCAACCTGCGTTCCGAGATCGAACAGCTGGGCACCACGGTCAAATTCGTAAATATCTTCCTGGTTCCGCTGCTTATCGGCATCGGAGGGATCATTTTCGCAATCACTCGAAGACGAAAGGGATAAGCGATGAAGGGCAAGACATTTCTGATACTGCTGGTGGTGGCCGGCATTCTGGTGGCCCTCTCGTTTCTTCGCTTCAAGGACGAGAAGCCCACCGGTGAATTCACGATGGGAGAGAAACTATTTGCCGACCTGCCGGTGAACCAGGTGGCCGGCGTAACTATCGCCGATTCCAAAAACCGGGTAACCCTGGTCAAGGGCGACCAGCTGTGGCGGGTCGAAGAACGAAGCGGCTATCCGGCCGATTTCGATGAACTCAGGGATACGGTGGTAAAACTCTCCCGAATGAAAATCGGTCGCAGCTTTCCCGGTTCTCCCGATAGCCTGGCCCGACTTTCCCTGCTGGCCCCTTCGGCCCCGGACGTCCCGGGCACGGGGAAGCAGATCACCTTGACGGACCCGTCGGGAAAAATCCTCGCCGACGTCATACTCGGCCGGACCCGGGAGTCCGAAGGCGGGGGAAGTGGCGGACAATACCTGAAAAAGGCCGATTCCGACACCGTTTTTCTCGTGGATGGCAATTTCCGATTTTTTAAAACCGCACCGGCCCAATGGCTGAGAAAAGAGATCCTGAACATCAAGGCCGATGTGGTGGCATCGGTGACCTGCTATGCAGGCGATTCTTCATCCCCGGTTTATACCATTTCCCGGTCGCGGAAGGGTGAAGCGGCCCGGATGACACCAATTCCGACAGGAAGAACCGCCGATTCTGCGAAGATCGACCAGGTTCTCGATGCCCTGGCACCCCTGACCCTAGACGATGTACAGGCCGGCGACGGGAAACCGCCGGTGGCCGAATCGGGTCGACCCCGGCTGATCTACCACCTCACCGACGGCCGCCGGATCTTTATATTCCCCGATTCCGACGGAAAGGACAGCTTCACTCTGCGTTTGGCCGCGAAGGGATCAATCGTGGAGACCGAGGCCGACGATACGCAAGCGCCGGCATCAAAAAATGGAGAGGAACAGAGCGGAGAGCCAGGCAAACAGGAGATGGAGATACCCGCCCCGAAAACAGCCCGACAAATCAACGAGGAATTCAGCCCTTGGGTATTCTCGGTCAAAAAGTGGCAGTTCGACAGTTTTATCACCCAGCCGACCTCCCTGCTCGAAGCAGTGAAACCGGAAGGTGATGGCACATCCTGATGGCCTTCGTCCGCAGACAAAGAACGCCCGCGGTCCCTTATTGTCCCAAGGGGCGCGGGCGTTTTTTTTATTTTTTTCGTGGTCCCGGTTGGATAATGATGGCCGAAGCCCGCTCATCGGTCAGGTAGGCGGCAGCGATTACGGCAAGTTCTTCGGCGGTCACCGATGCATAATCTCCTTGAAAGCTCCCGGCCCATTCGAATTGCTGGGGGTGGCGCTGCGATCCGGTCATCACGCTGTTGAGCCAGTACCCATTGGTCTGTTTCAGCACTTTAATCGAGGTGAGAATCGGGTCGACCGAACGCGCCAGTTCATCAGCCGTAATCCCGTTATGGGCCAGATCGCCGGCAATGGCTTTGACTTCCGCCAGTACGTTTTCGGTCTGTTCCGGAGCCACGTTGACATGAGCCTGAAACACACCGTAACCCTTGTAAGCCCGGCTGGCCCGGTTAAATGCATAGGGAGAATAGGAGACCCCCAGTTTCTCCCGGATTCGTTGCCGGAGCCGCTCGGAAAAGATATCGGCAAGGACGGATAACCTTCGGGTTCGGCTGATGTCCCAAAAGTCTTCCGTCTGCCAGGCGGCAACAACCAGGGCTTTTGGAATCAGGGTGTCCACATCGATTCGGTTGACGGTTCCGGTGGGCAGATAGGGCTGATCGGTCCTGGACAGTTCCGTTTTACCAATCCGTTCCGGCAAGGCGCCCAGGTAGCGCCGCGCCAGTTCGATAACGCGGTTTTCGTCAAAGTCACCGACAACGGACAACTCCAAGGGGGCGCCGGCCAACTGGGGTGCGATCCAGTCCCGGATATCATTCATACCAATGGCCTGAATCTTATCGAATGGCGGCATGCCGAAGCGGCTGTCTCCCCCGGCCAACAGGTGCAGCCCCTTGATTCTCATTATTCCCTCTATGGATCGAGAAAAGGACTGATAATCCCGGCGTAATCGATCGCAGGCCAATGCCAATGCATCATCGCGGAAACCGGGATCCACGATGTGCGCATAGATCAACTGGAAAAACAGCGCCAGTTCATCGGAGACGGTCCCGCCAAAGAAATTGAAATGGGTTTCCGCGATTCTGAAATCCACGAAGGTGCTTTTTCCGGCCAGGGCCCGCTCCAGTTCATTGGTATCCATGACACCCAGGCCGCTTTCCGCCATCGTCGCTTCAGCCAGCAGGGAGATGCCCGGAAACGATTTTGGCTCCGCCGATTTTCCGTGACCGAAAATCAGATTGGCCAGGACCTCATTGGTTTTGTAATCGGTATGCTTCAAATTAAGCCGGATACCGTTACCGAACTGAATGCGGGTGATCCCCAGGTCCGCCACGACTTCCCGCGAAGCAATCGTGCCACTGTCTTCCGGTTCCGGCAGGTAGGGGAATGCTAAAATGGCCCGGGCCTCGGGTCGATGGACCACAGTACCTGCCGAGGCCTGGTAGGCGTCACGAATCAGGGTTTCCGGCGCTTTCGGTGATAATGCCTTCAGATCTGCGTTGCCGGTAACCAGGATCAGGCGATGGTCATCGGGCCAGATCTCCTCAAATGCCCGATGAACCTCAGCCAAAGTAACGGATGCGGCCATGGGTCCCAGATTGATTTTCTGTTGTTCGGGGGATTGGATAACCCGGCCTCCGGCAAGATTCCGAATAATTCCTCTGGCCAACGTCGTGCTGTTCCGGGTGGGCGCTTCCTTGACCGCGTTGTTCAGCATATTCAGGATATCTTTTTTTACCCTGGCCAGTTCGCCTTCGGTGAATCCGAAAAGCCCGGCGCATCGCAACGTCTGCTCTATGACGGCAAGGGTCTGCTGCCAATTTTCAGCAGCACTGTCCGCCTTTATCTCTGCATAACGGACGCGATTCAGGTAGACGCCGGAGCCAACGGCGGCAGATGTAAACGGTGCGCCCGGTGCTTTCAGCCGGGCGTCCAGGCGGTTCTGCACGATCCGGTCGGTCATCTCTTCCACCAACTGCCGGCGCCGGAGGGCCAGTGCATCAGGAACCGGATCATGGGAACGGATGACTTCGATGCTGACCGTCGTTCCTCCCGCTGCGGGTTCATGGTGATGGAGGCACTTCATTCCCTTGTGATCGATGGAACCGAACCCAGGCACGGCGGGAGCCGGTGCCCGGGAGATCATGTCGCCAAACTGGGCGGCGATGAGCCGTTCGGCCATGGAGATGGAAAAATCACCCACCATGACCAACACCATGTTGTCAGGCCGGTACCAGGCATCATAAAAGTCCTTCAGCAGCTTCCTGTCCGCTTTTTTTATCACTGCCGCCTTGCCGATGGGCAATCGTTTAGACACCAAATGGTCCGGCAGTTCAAATTTCAGTGTGGATGTAAATGTCCGGTAAGCGACCGAATCACGGGATCGCTTTTCTGCGAGAATGACCCCGCTTTCCTGTTTGACTTCATCTTCCAGCAGCAGGGCGCCCATGGCATAATCACGCATCACCAGCAACCCTTTTTTCAGATTTTGCTCATCTCCTGCCGGTAGGATGATGTCGTAAACGGTTTCATTAAAACCCGTATGGGCGTTGGCGTCGTTGCCGAACTGCATGCCGATACTCTGAAAATAGCGGACCAATTCGCCGGGAGGAAAATGGGTTGACCCGTTGAACAACATGTGTTCGAGAAAATGGGCAAGTCCTTGCTGTGGGTCTGTCTCATTTAGACTGCCCGCCACGACGTATAGGTGAACGCTGACCCGGTCTTCCGGGCGTTTGTTCTCCATCAGGACGTATCGAAATCCGTTGGCAAACCGGCCGAATGTAATGGCTGGATCCGGAGACAAGTCGCTATTTTCGTGCGGCCATGGCGGATGTGGATGCGCTACACTTATCGGCTGCGCCGCAATTGCTACCGGCAAAGGCCGTATTGAAAAAAACGGAACCGTGTTCAGGAACGCCCCCCCCCATCCCATCAGCATCACTGTCAGGGCCATGATTGCCGCACGTCGCAACACCCCTTTACTTGTTTTTCCAATCGAACAGAGGTTGATCATTGGCGCTCCTTTTTATCGTCGCTTCATTTCACCGAACCAGTTACGGAAACAGCACTTGTACGGTAATACAGTGATGTAGAAAAGCAATGCATGCCCGATGGCCAGGAAAAAGAAAAGCCTTCGGTTCCCATTTGTCAAATGGTATAGCCGGAAGGCTTTTTAAAAAAAGGGAAAATTGATCCTAAAGTCAGATCCGTGACGGTAAGATAGCCACTACTTCTTCTTAATATAAAGCCCTCTGGAGAGGGTCTCGATCTCACTTTTTTTTGTCAGCTTATACAGGGCATTGCTCACCTGGCGGGCCGCAAGACCAGTTCTTTTTTTCAGCTGATCCACGGTAACACCGTTACGACTTCTGCTGATCATTCCCAAGATGCTCTCTAGCATGGTTTGTCCTTCGGCAGTCGCGGTGGGTTTGGCTTCTGAGGCGGCCGGGACTGCGTTTTTTACTGCCTCTTTTTTTACCGGCACTTTGGCATTTTTTGCCCTTGCCTTGGCTTTCTTGGCCGGTGC
>DEIP01000131.1:22442-38330 GCA_002352605.1 Desulfobacteraceae bacterium UBA2771
CGGTGCCTTGGCCTGCTTTGCCGCTTTCATCTTGTTCGCCGGCGCCGCTTTCGTGCTTTCCGTCTCAATGGTCTCAGCCATTTTCTCTACCTGTTTGACAAGAGAAGATAGGGTAGTGGAAATCGCCAGTAGTTCCTTTTGAACATCTTTCATCAGCTCCAGCCTCCTTAATAAAGCAGTTTTGGTTAAAAATATAGATAGTTATTTCGAGCACTATTATATTTCTCTACTATTGTCAACCCCTGTTTATCGATATTTTGAGCAAGTTCCAATCCACGATCGAAGTAGAGGACAATTACTTTTTTAGGGAAAGAAATCATTTTTTATCGACGGTATAATTTTTCGGTTTGGCGGGCAATCTTTTGAAGGCTAACGGATGGGCGGCGGGGTTACAAGCGAACGTAAGGGTCACGGCAATCGAGCCTTGCCTTGGCCATTACTCCTCTCTGATAAATGCCCACCAGATATAGAAGAAGAAAACAAGCCATGCTGCGATGGCTGTCGCATAAGCTTTCCAGTCCGTTTTGCGTGAAGCCATGCCGTGTTTGTTGATCTTTCCGACCGGTTGTTTACACGATGGGCAGACGTCCACATTCAGGGGCATGTACTCCATGCATTCGGGACATTTTTTTGAAACATAACCGTCGGGATTGCGGGGATTGATTGTGGCGCGCGTTTTTTTCATACCCCTATCGGTTCCTTTCTGACGCGGAAGAATATCTTAAATCTGAGCGATCCGCTATTCCAGAACCTCTTTTTCGACAATGATCCGGCTGACTGCTTTTCGTGCATTGATCCAATCCTGAATTACGGTTCTCTGTTTCTGTCTTAGGAGCATGCTGTTGATGCCGTCTTTCTCGGTTTCAAAACCGTCGACCGCGGGGATTTTTCTTTCTGATAGTCGCAGCAGATAGAACCCGGCATTTCCCGGCACCGGTTGCCGGCTGGCACTGCCGACTGAAGAAAGCTGAAAGGCCGCTTCAGTAAATTTCGGGTCGGAGCCAATCTCGGGTATCTCTGAATTGCGTGTGAACAAACCGGTGGACTTCACCGTCACGCCGCGCGGGATAGCGTTCTCTTCAAATGCCTTACCCTGTCGCAAATCCGCAGCCATTGCCTCGGCATCCGCTTTGGCCTTGTCGGTTTCCATCTTTTTTTTCAGATCTGCCTCAACCCGCGTTATGACGGATTCCAGCTGAGGAACGGCAGCATCAATAGTCGCAAGCAACTGGATGAGGTAGTAGCGACCGCCGATATCCTGAATGTCACTGATTTCATCTTCCGTAAGGGTAAATGCGGCATTGGCAAAATCAGCTTTGACCCTGCCCAGCGTTTCCGGACCCCGGCGGCTGAAGGAACCGGTTTCCATTACGGTAAGATCAAATACCTTGGCATTGTTGACCAGGTCATCCTTTTCAAAACACCCCTCATAGAACTTCTCAGCCTTATCGTAGGCCAGATTGTTCGCTTTTCCGTCAGTCAGGATACCGACAATCTGTTCTTTGCTCTGTTCGAGGGTTTTTGTGGAGGCCTCATCCACGGATTCCACCTTGATAACGTGCCACCCGAACCGTGTTTTAACCGGGTCGCTAATTTCTCCGGCAGCCATGGAGAACGCCTTGTCTGCAAAAGGTTTGACCATCTGCGATTGCCTGAATTTACTCAGATAACCACCATCGTCTTTGGTGGGACCTTCCGAATAGGTTTTGGCCAGTTCGGCAAAGTCCTGGCCCTCCTTTGCCATCTCGGCGACCGATTCCGCTTTGGCTTTGGCCGCCAGATCGGCTTCTTCGTCTGCGCGCGGATCCAGCTTGATCAGAATATGCCGCGCTTCAACGGTTTTTTCGGTTTTGAATTCGGCGACGTTTGATTCGTAGTAATCCGTGATTTCATCTTCGGCTACCATTCCCTGGTCTTTAAAATCGTCAGGATCAAAGACCACGTACCGGACCTGGACCATGGGCTCGGTTTTATACTTTTCTTTCTGGGTGTCAAAATAGGCGGCAATTGCTTCCTCCGAAGGTTTGATATCACCAAAGCGAGCCGGCTCGAACAGGACATAGTCGATATTCACGGAAGTGTTTTGCCAGTCATACCACTGGCGTGCTTCCGCTTCGGACACCTTTGCCGCGCCCATGATAATCCGGGTGAGTTTTTCACCTAACAAAACGTTTTTCTGTTCCGCTTCAAACTCTTCCGGAAGGAGGTGAACCTGCGCGAGAATGCTGCGATAGCGGCGATTATCAAACACACCGCTGTTCTGGAAGATTGCCGTTTCCATAATCGACCGGGCAACTTCGGCATCGGAAACCCGCAGGTCCAGCTTTTTTGCCTCCTGAAGGAGAATGGTGCGGTCGATCAGCTGATCCAGTGCCTGTTTTTTCACCTGGAGCATCTCTATCATGCCGTCATTAAGGCTGGCTCCGAAACGCTGGCGATACTGGTTGAGCAGATTGTTGTAGGTACGTCGGTAATCAGCAGAACCGATAACTTCATCGTTGACAGTGGCGACTTTGTCGGCCTCACGGGAGCGAAAACTACCCACGCCCCAGAATACGAAAACGATCACGATCGCAAATAGTATCACCTTGATCATCCAACTGCCGGCATGTTTCCGCATCACGTTGAGCATTCACGACCCCTTCTGTGAATCATTTTGCCGGGATCCTTGACGACCCCTTGGGTTTTACATTTTAGTAACTGATTCGTTGCCACCGAAACTGATGAAAAGACGCCGCCCATAACAGACAGCGTTGCCGGTTCCTTCACCATATGGGATGGGACACAAAAATATCCCGTTTTTTCAAACAATTGACATTAAGTGTTGCCGTGCATTTTGTCAACAGTTTACCGGCCCTGCCCCGCCCTTTTGCCCAAACCGGCCGTGGCATTCACGGCGGCTATTGTGAGTCCCATCAACCCATCGATGTAGAAATCGAAAATCGCGACTAAGGATAACAAAAATTGCGTTGACATGAAAAACCGATTTTGTTAGATTGCGCTTTCGTTTGGGGGCTGTAGCTCAGCTGGGAGAGCGCATGACTGGCAGTCATGAGGCCGGGGGTTCGAGCCCCCCCAGCTCCACCAGAATAAAATCAAGGGGGTCAGCGATCATTTGCTGCCCCTTTTTTCGTGGCGTTAGCAAAGCTGGGCGCGTATCGGTGCGTTTCTTCCAACCTTTTCATTCATCAAAGGGCGTGGGTCAGGATATTTAGGGTGTCCACATAGATGGCAGGGTCATGGCTGGCCCGGGGACCGGCCACATTCAGTGTCTCAATGTGGCTCATTTCAATCCAGGAGGCAACCAGCGAACCCGCATCCGAAGGCCGCTGCCCGAGAGCAAGATCGATGTGGAGCAGTTGTTTGCCGTGTTTCAATGCCATCTTTCGGGTGTAGTCGGTGCCACCGGTGGGACTTCCACGGGAAATGATCAGGGTACCGTCCGAGTCGAACACATTTTTTTCCGTACGCGCGTCATACTCTTTCGTGGGCATCTCCTGAAGTTGATAATGCGACGGCAAGGGGCCGTCTTCTGTCCGCCGTCCCTTGGGAATCCACCCGCCGTGGGCGATGCCCACGCGCACGGCCGCATCCAGGGCCGCACGGTCAACGCCGGTCTGTCCTCCGGAAATAATTTTTTTCAGCATGGTCACGATATCCTCTTCGGTTTGGGGTTAACAGCCGCCAGCGGATGGCAACGGTGCCGGGACATTCAGGAGGCCTGTTGGTCGTCCATGGCCTGGCGCAACACCGCTTTGATTTTTGCCATGGTGGCCGGATTGCTGATGATACCATCGAAACCGGCTCGCTCTCAGGCCCCCGGCATCGGGTGGTGCGTCCTCATTTTTCTCTGTGTCCGCCGGGCAATTTATTCTTGTCTAAGTTCAAATACACCGACCGATCTCTTCGGCTTCACTCTGGGCCAGCATGAGGTTCCGCGGCGTCTTGGCATCTCCAATAACGGTTACCTCGATATGGCGACGATCCAGGATCCGTTTGGCGTCGCGCACCGGCGTCATGGCTTCGGCCACCACCACGGTGTCAAACCCCGACAGGGTCACCGGCATACCGACGGTGGTAAAGACCACGCCATCGTCACTGAATCGCTTCACCGCCACTTGTTTATAAAGGTGAACCGTGTCGCCTTTGAGCCGCTCTCTCAGGTAAAAACGGTCGTTGCTGGACATCTCCTCGGCAAAGTGGCGTTTTCGGTTGAGAACCGCCACTTCCCGGCCCTTCTCGGTCAGGAAATCCGCTGTTACCAGGCCGGCTTGGCCGCCGCCCAGGATAATCACCCGGTCGCCGGTTATTTTTCCGTCAAGCACTTCGGTTACCGTACACAGATCCATCCCGGTGGTGAACAATCCCTTGATGATGGGCATATCCGGAAGGCTACCCGAGGCCAGGATCACGGCATCCGGGTTGACGGCGTCCAGCAGCGCCTCATCCAGCTTCGTGTTGAGCCGCAAGGCGACACCCAACCGCTCGACTTCACGACTGAGAAAATCGATAATATCCATAATCTCACCCCGACCGGGGGGGGTGGCGGCCAGTCTCAAAAGACCACCGACGCTGCCCTTTTCCTCGGAAATAATCACCCGGTGGCCGCGCATGGCCGCCATGCGGGCCGCCGCCAAACCGGCAGGACCGGCACCCACGACCAGCACCGTCTTGGAGATGGATGCTTTTTCATCTTCTGCCATCATATACTCGCGACCCACATCGGGATTGACCACACAGCCACCGGGCTCTAAGGCGAGCACCGCATGAATGCATCCCAGGCAACAGCCGATGCACGGGCGAATACGATTCAGATTTCCGGCGCGCGCCTTCTCCGGCAGCATGGGATCGGCGATCAGTGCGCGACCCATGGCCACCACGTCCGCCCGCCCCTCCTTCAGAATACGGTCGGCCAGTTCCGGGCTCTTGACCCGCCCTACCCCCACCACGGGAATATTCACCACCTGTTTCACGGCTTCGGCCAGGTGAACAAAGCAGCCGTGTTCCGCATACATCGAGGGGATGGTCAGCTGGGTGGAACCATACACCCCGGCGGATACATGCAGGTAATCCGCTCCGTTTTTCTCCAGGATCGGTGCCAGGCGCAGGGCATCATCCAGGCCCCACCCATTATCGATGTAATCCTCGCCGTTGATGCGCAACCCCACGGGGAAATCAGCACCGGCCTTGGCCTTGATGTCGGCCAGCAGTTCCAGGAAAAAGCGGGTGCGGTTCTCAAAACTGCCGCCGTATTGATCTTCACGGTGGTTGGCATTGGGGGACAGAAACTGGTTGATCAGGTAACCGTGGGCACCGTGAACCTCGACGAAATCGAAGCCGGCATCCCGGCATCGCCGAGCCGCATCACCGAATGAGGCCACCAGTCCGCCAATTTCATCGGTGGTCAGCGCCTTGGGAATTCCTTTAACTACCGCCGGCGCGGGGATGGCCGACGGGGCCACCCGGTGATCAAGATAGGATTGGCGCCCACCATGCATGATCTGAACGCCGAAACAGGTATCGAAGGGGCGGATTGCTTCAACCATTTTTTTCAGAGCCGGAATGCAGCCGTCGTCCCACAGGGCGGGAAGGTCGGGTGCCTCAGCCCCCGTGGGATGGACGCCGCCGCCCCCCACCAGAATCATGCCGGCACCGCCCCTGGCCCGGGCGGCCAGGTATCCGGTCAGCTGGTCGGTCACGCAGCCCTTTTCATCCACACCGAAATTAATGCTCATGGCCGACATGAGCAGCCGGTTTTTGGCCCTCATGCACCCGATCTGAATAGGGGAAAAAAGATGTCTGAGGATGGTCACGGGCACCTCCGCAAAAATGGACCGATTCGAAAGAAAAATAGATCGGCATTATACCTCAAAGATGTCAGAAGACGGAGGACGGAAACCTTCGCCCATCGCCAAAAACCGACAGACCGTAAAATCTCCGTCATGCAGGAGCACAGCGGATTTCAGCGGGCCTAAACCCCGCACCCGTCAGCAATTTGACCCATAGAGTCGGTACGGCCCTATACTTTTCAACAGCGCCAGGGATAGCTTTTCCTCGTCCACATCTCCTTGCTGAGAAAAAATGGGTTGGATGATGCCGTGTGCCCTCGCCGCCGCCTGAACGATGGCCGGTGTCATGATCTCTCCCATGGAAGAGACCATACACCCCTCGGGGGCAACATTGAGAACCAGGTCATAGCCCTTTTTCAACTTGATGGCCGCTTCACCCGTATAGGGAACCAGTTCGCCACCGGGACGCCGGGTGGCGATAATCCCTTTGGCCGTGTCCAGGACATTTGGCAGCGCCTCGGGCATATCGATCCCCGCGGCACGATACAA
The DNA here is from genome assembly GCA_002352605.1 of Desulfobacteraceae bacterium UBA2771. Taxonomy (GTDB): domain Bacteria; phylum Desulfobacterota; class Desulfobacteria; order Desulfobacterales; family Desulfosarcinaceae; genus Desulfosarcina. The sequence goes on from DEIP01000131.1 coordinate 28,781, forward strand.
CGGCCTCGCCAGGATAAATCGTTGAATGGCGTAGGCGGCGTTTTGTGTTATCAGTTGGCGCTTTTTCTTGCGGACCAACCGGCTGCACCCCTCACGAAACGATGCCGAATGGGCCCGTTGTATCTGATCTTTGCCTTCGGTGATACTCTCTTTGGACCGAATGATGGAACCGGCCAGCTTGTATTCCAGAAAGCCCCACACCGGTGTATGGGTGAGATGGAACTGGCGGAACCCCAGCGTGCCGATAAGCAGTTTCAGGATCTCCTCAAACTGGGCCACACGCATATACACCTCACCATCGAGATGGATACGCATGGGATGGCCATTCAACGGCCGCCGGTTCCATTTATCGGCGAAGCGTTGCAATGGCCGAGTCAGGCTTCGGTCGTAAAGCCGATAGGCCGCATATTTGACGCCCCACCCCAAGATGGCATGTTTACCTGCCCGCCGAACCCAATTCAAGCCGCGATCCGATGGCCGCAGATTATGCTCCTGGAGGGCATACAATTCCTTCTTCAACGCCGTGTATTCATCTTTAAAAGACTGGTATTCTTCATAGTCTGAACATTGCGAGGCACATGCGGACAATAACTGGTGCAGCACGCCCTGAAGGATGATGCCTTGAATGCTTCTCAGGTAAGCCCACTCGGGAAAACCGATATTAAAGCCTTTGTTTTCATGGCCGACCAAAAAATTCACGACGGGGGGGGCTGTCGCACCATGGGAGGAAGAATCTTTCAACAACGAGGATTGTTGATTGAGAAACAGTTTATGGGCCTCCACATATTGCCCCTGCCGACAGGGCCCCATACCCTTGTTGTTGAATATCAGCAGCCGTGTTTTTCCCCTGGTAACCGGGTCATCGGCCTGTTTGCGTCTTTTGAAGTCCTCGATGGCCATAAGGATGTCGCCGTAGACCGCCGCCATGGGGGCGCACACACCGTCTCCGGTAACCGCCCGGCCCGCTTTCACCGCCGCCTGAAGGTCATGGTTCTCCTCATAATTGTCGATACAGGTGTATCCGGCACCACGAATAACCGAAGTTACGCAGCGATTGTCGGAAAGTGTGGGCAGATAGATGGCATCCGTCTCCGCGTTCAAGGGTTCCCGGTTGTTTAGAACATTGAGAACCTTGACGTCAAAGCCCTTTTGGTCCGGCCCCGCCGACGTTTGATGCAACCCCTGTTGAAGCTGTTTCACATAGGTGTTCATCCGATTTTCCAGGTGGGCCAGTTCCTGGATAACGGCATCCGATTGAATCCTTAAAAAGGGGCGGTTTTTGATCAGTTCATTGATCAACGGGTTGGTGACGCTGTCCGGTCCGCACAGGAAGGTGGATACCTGGACCAGGGCGATGTCGGCACCGGGAGTCGTTTCGATCCGTTCGAATAGGCGTTTGAATCGCGGGTGACGGACGATCCGGTGAAGATTTCTGCGGGACACCGCATCGATCAGTGTGGATATAAAATGAGCATTTTTCCAATACAGGTAGTCGAAATCGGGGTTGAGCGGGACATCGAGGATGTGGCCGGGAATTCCCGCAAGGCCCTTGTCCCGAAGCAGGCGCCCCACATGGCTGTCATAAATTCCCGGATTGAGCACATACTCCCGGCCGACGATCAGGGCCAGAGACCGACCGTCGGCCAACGCTTTTTCAGCGATATCGGAAGCTCGGTCGGCAACCTCGCGCCTCACCCGGTCTTGATCCTGCCACGCCGCGTTGACCAGCTTACGAAAGGATTCGAAAGGGAGATCTACCTGATAGTGGGCATAGACCGGGGCCAGGCGTGGATAGATCTGCTGGGCGATTTCATCCGGAGACAGGCCCTTTAAGCTGAGGTGGAACAAACAGATTCGGCTGTGGGGGCTTTTGATGGCGGCCAGACCTTGGGCCACGGCCATGCCGCCCTGATTGATGGTGCAGGTGCGTCCCAGCGAATCTCCCGGGGTGGGCAGGAATTCAATCTGGGGGGCCAGGATCATGCCGTGGGGCTGAGCGGCCAGACGCAACATCTGGCCAACGGCGCCGATATGCGGGGCACAGGTGTCAATATGTATATGGGATTGGGCACGGCTGATGTCCCCGGCGGTCACGTTGTCGACATGCACCGGAATACCCACCGGTGAAAACAGCCGGCTGAAGAATGGCGCCCATTCGGAAACGCCGAAACTGCGCGGTATAACCAACCGATTCGGATCATCGGAACGCATGAGTCGGGCATCCATCGTATTCCAGATCTGCTTGTAAGTGTCGGTCGCCCCCACGGTTGCTTGTCGGCCGGATCCCTGCAGTTCATTGACGGCGGAACATCCGCCCAGGGTGAAACTGAAGGTTTTGGCCTGCCCGTCGGCGCTGGAGAGATGGCTGCGATTGCAGCGGGCGCTGGGGTCTCCGCAGGCAACCCCGCGGCATTGGATGATCCGTCTGCGAAACCGGTGCCCAATAAAATCGTCCAGCCGGATGGCTGTTGCCGAAATCCTTCCGCTATCCATGGTGTTGATCAGCCCGATGCAGGCACGATGACCGGGGTCGGGCGGGACCAGGCAATAAGCGGGCGCACCGATGTGGCTTTGCAGCCGTGATGCGGTGGCCAGGCTCAGTGGCACCCCGCGCATGGTCTGGCCGTGCAGCAACACCACGGCATGCTTGGGCAAAGCGAGCTGGTTCCACAGGCTGTGGGCCATATTTTCCACAACGGCCCAGATGGCCGATGCCAGGATCTGATCCCGGGGGACCCCATCCGATTGCAGCCGGATGGCATTTTCCATTAAAAACACGGCACAGGTGGCATTGATGGCCAAGGCGTTCGGCGCTTTCAAGGCCATTTGGGAAACGGTCGGGATGTCGGGGATGTCGAAGAGGGCTGCCATGGCATCCAGCAGGCTGCCGGTACCGGCCGAGCACTTGATATTCATGGCATTGTCGTATAGCTCGGCCCGGTCAAGGTCGACGGTGGAGATCTTGGTATCTTCCCCGCCCACATCCACCAGGATGCAGCGTTTTTCGTTGATCGGCTTTAGGCCGGCAGCCTTCAAGCGGACGATATGCCGCCGGACATAATCGATGGCCCCCCGGGCGTGCGCGTAATTTTCCACCAGCACCACCACGGCGCCCTTCAGCTGGGGGTAGATGTTTACCAGGGCCTTTTGCACCTGGTAGCGGGCGCTTCCCGTGAGTCCGATTTTCTTCACCCGGAGTTCGACGACACCCTGGTCCCGAATTTCCTTGAATATCGCCTGGATGGTCTCGATGGTGTCACCGGCGTTGCTGTAAGCGCCCTTGAACAACATCTTCTCGCCTGTCCCGGCCGAAATCACCACCTTGGCCATGGTGGAGCCCACGTCCAGACCGATGAAGACCGGTTCGGTTTTCATAATATCCATCCCGCCCGTGGCAAGGGGTCGATCGGCATGCCGATGATAGCGCCGGTCCCGGATCAAGGCATCCCTCAACTGCTCAAAGGGCGGCAGCGACGGAAGCGGTTTTGGGCAAAGAATCCGGCGATCCACGGCAATAAAACCCCCTCTTCCGACCTTCTTTTCGAGATGCATTAATCCGCGCATGGGCAAGCTGCCCTCGCTGTCGTAAACCACCTCGTCGACGCCCATGTCAGATAGATAATCCCGGGCACAGTCCCGGGCAAATTGCCAGGCCAAGACACCACCGGTCAGCCATACCGTCTCAAAAGCAGACGTTATCTTGTTGCAGGCTTTGACCACCTCGGATTTCAAGGTAACGGCAAGGGCAAAATCAATGGGAATGCCCTGGTTTTTATCGGATATGGTGGCCGAGGATGCAAACACGCCGCAGCGATCCGCCCGCACATTGATCCGTCGACGTTCCGTCTCTCCCTCAGGGCCAAGGTAACGGCCCAACAGCGGATCCACCGCCGATCGGGACAGGGCCAATTTTTGAAGCACCCGGTCGATATTGATCCCGGAACCGGCCCCGCAGCGGGCATTGGCCACCAGCAGATCGTCCTTCAATTCACCACTTGCGTTAACCCCGACGGCCGTGTATCCCGACGCCGAGATCTCCAGAATGGCCAACGGCCGCCGATCCACCAGACGTTCTGCGGCCGCCCACAGCGCCGCCGTGGGAAGGATCTTCTCACCATGGCCGATGCAGCGATGAACCCCATCACGGAGTTTACCGGTCAGATATACCGGAATCGATCGGTTAATGGTGGTCATGCCGATTTGGGCAAGGGCGTGTTTGACATCCTGACTGCCGGGCAGGGTCCATTTGGCCGGATGTCGCTGCTCGCCATCATGGGCAACGATACGCAGTGTGCTGATCCCCGCATCGATGAAAACAACATCAATCCGTTCCAGGCGATTGGCGGTGGGATCGGATAAAGGCAGGTTCATGGTCATGGGCAGATTGATCGTGACGATTGACTGGTATCCGGAGATTCCCGAAAAACACGCGGTATCAAAAACTTACGGCTCAGCTCTATACCCTCCCGTTTTTGGGGGAAATAATAATTATGGCAAAAAGGAGAAATAAGTCAACCACTGGATTGAAGAGGCAATTTATTTTTCCGCCATTTTAGGGTGTGGACGGCACATCGAAATAGGCATCGTACCAGGCCGACTCTTGACCCGTTAACTTCGGCCTGGTCATCCTGGGCCGCTGCATCGAGTGATCCCATTGGGGCAATTCAAATTTCAGATGGGAGGCCGGATTGATCCCATCGAGATCATCAACATCCTGGGATTCCGCATTTTGGACGTCGACCAGTCGTAACTGACCCGGAGGTCAAGTTTGCAATCCGAGCCGATGGCACCCGCATAAGGCATGGTGGTACACGATGCCCCCGCGCCTATCTTTAATGCACCGTATATGGTTAACTGTCCCAAAATGCCAAACTCCCCAATAAAGGGCTGCTGCAGACCATCGTAAAGAGATTCGTGGGCAACACCGATAGCACCTGCATACCGGCTGATCACAACTCGAGTCCGGTTATCATAATTATCAGACATCGATTGATCGGGGGGCAATTATTTATCATCTTCCGTCGCCACATAGGTATATGGAATTTGCACATATTCGAGAGCGCGTGCAGCGTATCGGCCGAAGGTGGTTTTGCCGACTTTAGTATTTCTAAAAAGCAGTTCGGAAAGATTGAGGCCGATGGCCACATACGGTTCCCGCCGTTGGGATTCACCACGTTCCTTTTCCGCTTGTGTGAATCCCCTTGCAAAATAGCCCCCATGCAACTCCAGAAACCGCAAGGGTGTATCCCTGCACATTTCAAACCCGGACAGTTTGAGTGCCATCACATATTTTTGGCCGGAGTAATCGGTAATCGGATGAAATCCATCCTTGTTTCCAGACGGGATATACTCCAAGCGGAAATCCAGTTTTTCACGCAATCCGTGGACGGTGTTTCTCAACACAGAAAAGCCGGCTCCGCACAAGTTAAAAATCAGGTCTTCGTATGAAAAACCGTGGTCGTCTGAAAAACCATCCAAGACTTCCACGCCCAGCATGATTCCCCATGCCATCAGCGCTGCACTGTAAGGAGCGCAGGAGGAAGCACCGTTGGCTTGCATAAAATGGTTAGAATAATCGGCCATCAGATAGGTCGAGTAAGCATGACCCAGCTTGTCCATTCCCAAACTGCCGGTATCGGAACCAAAGAAACCCTCATCGTTGAATTTAAAACGGCTGTTTCCCCAATCCCAGTTGACCACACCGACAACACCGATACCGGCTACCAACGCAGTGGTTTGCCAGGGGATAGTCGCCACATCCGAATAAAAAGTGCCTAAACGATAATGCTCAGCCGGCCTCGCATCGCGCTCATGACCTTTCGACTCGGCAAACCGCGTATTGGGAGTCGACCCGTCGGACACACCCGGAATGTCCACTTTATCATCTGAACCGATGGCCCCTTCATCGGGCGTTTGGGTATACGATGCGCCCGCGCCATTGGGTTCAATTGCCGCGGCGTTAATGGCGGATATAAAAAAAAGCCCGACCAGCAGCGTCCCTGCAATTAAATTGAATTTAGTAGTTTTCACGACGCGTCTCAATAACAGTTTGTCGGCAATGATAAGGTTCTCTATCCAACGTTTAGGATTCGGTTGCGCCACTTGTAGTCAAACCCCACCTAAAAAGCAAGGCGGATGCCGGCAGCAAGAAAATTGGAACCGCTCTTCTGGGAGCTGATCAGTCCATACACACCGCTGCGAAGATGAATGCGGGTAACAAGCGAAAATTGATTGGACCGGACACCAACCAGTGCCACCAGACTCTTGCCCGATCCTTGGCGAGCCTGCGAATCCAGTGCGCCGACTGTATGCGTCGGTTGTTCTCATCTCGTTTATGCACCTTAATTTGAACCTGCTCACCAAGAACCTTTCGTTTGATGCAGTCGCAAGCAATACCGTTCAAACATGCCGACGCGTTCGATAAGACATATATTTGAAATATTTCAATAAGTTTTAAAACAATGCCACCTTGACAAGACAACCGGCATCCGATATTTGGAGTTAATTCGTCGGCTGTCGCAGGGCCATGGGTAACAATAATTTTACATGATGGTATGGTAGCGGTGAAAAAATGATTCCAATCAAAGGAAGTCTGGATTTTGTCGTTCATCACGATCAGCGGATTATATTGATGGGCTGGTTGGAAACAGGCGACAAATGTAATCAAAGAATATTTTTACACGGCGCACAAGATATCGAAATTATGCCTGAAGACAGTGCATGGTATTTTAGGAGAGACGTCAATACCAGTTTAAATGCAGAAGATGAAATAAAAAGAGGGTTTGTTTTTGCCTTTCCTGATAATGCGCTAAAAAACGAAGCACTCGATTTTGTCGTCGGTGATGATGATGATGAGAAGCAGTGGTTTAAAAAAAATATTGATCCGCATCAGATCAGAAAAATAGAAGCGCTATCGGACACAGAAGCTGATTTTATTGGAAATATTTTTCAGGATAAATCCGCAAAAAGGCATCAGTTCAGAAATAGGATCGAAATGTCCATCGACCATTTTTTTTGGTTAAGTGATCACTGCTTTGTCGTGAGTGGGGGGATCGACACGGAAGGCCACTTTGGAAAAAATGGTGCCTTTAGCGTTATCGCAGGTAATGAGAAGATCTCTCCATCGAGTATTATCTACGGAGAGAGAGAAGATTTAAAAGATGACTCCAAAATCATGACCGACACGGATTTCATATTGATTGTTGAAGTCGGGCCGGAAAGAGGCAGAAAAGACTTGGATCGTCTGCAATTGCAAGTAAGGGATAAAAACCATGTCGGATATGCACAATTAACGCTGAAAGAGAAGTTAACACTTAAAGAAAAAAGCAAAATATTGCTTTCCCATATCGATCTGGATTCCGGCAAGTTTTTTTCTGTATTTGACGGTGGGATCGGCTTGGCGTTGAGTGCCTTGTGGGATCAAATATATGCTTCCGATGACTTAAAAATAGATATCAAAGAATATGGGAATCCGCCCGCCGACCCCAAGGTGTCTCTAATCGTACCATTGTACGGCAGAATCGATTTAATCATGTATCAGATGTCCATCTTTGCCAATGATCCGGACTTCTTAAAACACGCACAGCTGATATATGTCCTTGATGATCCAAGGCAATATAAATCAGTTTGGGAGTATGTGGAAGCGTTGTATCCTGTTTACCGGGTACCGTTAAAACTGATCCGCTATGATAAAAACCTCGGATATGCCAAGGCAAACAATATCGGTGCACGCCATGCCACGGCTAACATATTAATATTAATGAACTCCGATGTGATGCCGAAGACCGTCAATTGGGTGAGTCAAAGCTTGAAAATATTTGAGGTGCTTGAAAATGTAGGCGCTGCAGGGATCAAACTGCTTTATGAAGATCAAACGATACAGCATCAAGGAATGGTGTTTGAACGACTCCCTGCGCTTGATAACGCCTGGGTAAATATCCATCCTGGGAAAAATATGAGTGACACCGGCCATAATAAGAAAACCGTCGCCGTTCCAGCCGTTACAGGCGCATTTTTAATGACACCCAAATCCATTTATGATGCGGTTGGTGGGCTGGATGAGGGCTATATTTTAGGTGACTTTGAAGACTCTGACTATTGTTTAAAGCTATACGAGAAAGGTTATCTCACCTATTACATTCCTCGTATAGAGATGTACCATCTCGAAAGACAGTCTCAATCAATGGTTGATACCTTAAGAAATAAAAAAAAGATTACGTTGTTTAATTGTTGGAAGCATTTTTTTCGTTGGAATGATACCATTGAGAAAGTGACGAAGGAATATAACAATGAGCAGTGAGCGCATTTTGATCATCAGCCTTGGACATCCTGATTTTAGCAAGGGTGGAAGCGAAATTGCTGCATACCATTTTTATGAAGAGATGAATAAGCGAGGCCTTGATACGTATTTTCTGGCAGCGCATAACTATCCGAACATTCACCGCAAAGAAAATAGGTCCTCATACCTTTCCGAAAAAGAGATCTTGTTTTATACACAGATGAATAACTTTTTTTTATTTCAGACGGACGATTGGTATGCGGTTTGGCATGATTTTAAAAATTTGCTAAATCATATTAAACCGACAATCGTTCAATTCCACCATTTTCTCCATCTTGGGATCGAGATGATTCGTGAAACAAAAAACTATGCCATCGACAATAATGTCGATGTAAAGATCGTTTTAACGTTTCATGAGTATGCACTCATCTGCGCCAATAATGGACAGATGATAAAAACGGGTTCAAATGAATTGTGTTCAAGGTATAATCCCATCGCCTGCTCAGTTTGTTTTCCGGATAAAGGACCGGCGGATTTTCTTCTGCGAGAACTGTTTTTTAAATCGATTATTGACGTCGTTGACATCTTTGTCTGTCCCAGCCATTTTCTGATGGAACGCTATATCAATTGGGGCGTTGATCAACAAAAAATAGTCATGATCGATAATGGACAGGAAGCGGTAGAAAAACTGCCAAAAAGAAAACTGGTTGACGGCGAAAGGCGATGTAGATTTACCTATATCGGTCAAATCAATCCGTTCAAAGGCCTGGATGTATTACTTAACGCATTGGATTATTTGGATGAAAACATGTTACAACAGGTTCAGATACATGTTTACGGCAGCGGCTTATCGAATCAAACTGACCCCTATAGAAAAACAATCAAAAAATTATGTAAAACGTATAAAAAAAATGTGCGAATGTTTGGGCGCTACCAGAACGAGGATCTTCCGGAAATTCTCCAAGAGACCGACTGGGTGGTCATGCCTTCGATCTGGTGGGAAAATTCGCCACTGGTCATTCAAGAATCGCTGAAGTATGGTCGTCCCCTGCTGGTGAGCAACATTGGCGGGATGGCTGAGAAGGTAACGGATGGAAAAAATGGATTGCATTTTCCAAAAAACAACCCTGCTGCATTGGCCAGAGTGATAAAACAAGCAATGAACGACCGTGGCCTGTATGACACACTTTACCAAAATATTGAAACGCCGTTGACGATTCAAGAGTCGACGATGCAATATTTAAATCTATATGGAATAAAAACCTGATGGTT
>DEIP01000161.1:0-3813 GCA_002352605.1 Desulfobacteraceae bacterium UBA2771
TCTCAGCTTCAGCCCATCTTTGGCTGATACCTCACTCTCAAATCCCACGAAATAGCTCGCTATTCCTGTGGTTTTGCTCTCTCGGATCAGCCAAACCTGAACCAAATCTGAGCGCCAATTCTGCGAAGTTATTTTTGCGCGAACCCTAAGGATCCTGGTCAACTGACCGGCACGGCGCCCCTGGCGCCGTGCGCATAAACAACGCTGTCCTTAATAGATCATGAAAAATAGGTTGTGTTCCCAAGGAATCATCCACCATGCATCCGTAAACGGTTTCACGGTTTCACGGTTTCACGGTCGCCGCTAACCATTTTGAGATAATCATCCACAAATTGAGCAATTCTCTTTTCAATGTAAACGGCCATCTTTTCGGCATTCTCTTGTGTCATGGTGCCCAACCCCTCGCATAGCCCCAAAATATCTATTTCACTCAACCCCATGGTTTTTTCGAGCAGAAAGGTCTGCACTTCTCCTCCGGCAGGTAACAACCCGCATCCTCCGGCAGTGCCCAAAAATTCCCCGTCAACAAAAATGGGAACGGCAATTTTGGTGAGACCGGCATCACATTCATCAATAACGGCTTTCCCGGTTTTCTTGGTCTGAGCCATGAAATATTGATTGCCGGATGCACATATTGCGGCCAACGAATCTTTATTAGCCTTGATTTCCGGGCACAATCGATTGCACCAGCGCGGTGTTCCGGTAATCCCTTTTCCCGAAATGTCATACACGGTGCAGTTGATATGAAAGCGATCAAAAAGCTCTTTTTCAAATTGTTCCCATTTTTCCTTCGATAAGAGTTGGGTCAACGTCATTGTCTTTAATCTCCTATGATCAGCTTGATTGACTCTGGTTTAATTTTTTTGTTTGGCATTGGCGAAAAGCGTCTCGGCAAAGGCGACATCATCCGGATATCTATTGGTGTCTACATGATTTTCCTCCTATCGTATCTCCCCGACTGGATTTGGTATAGCAAACAAAGGAATCTCCAGAGTATACTTCTTCAGCGACTGCAAACCATAAAGTTCGCCGGAGCTGAGCGGGAATCGGCAGATTGGATACCCATTGAATTGGTTGGTTATCTCTTCTAAAAGTTCTCCATTTTTTACCTTGTTTATCAGAATTCGACCAATGTCGATTCCAATATCTGCCAATTTTTGTCGGATACGGATAGCCTCCTGAAAGGACAAATGATCGTTGTTGAGTTCCAGGTTTATATCGGTGCCATCAGCGGTAAAATACTTTTGCAGCTGAATATGGTCATCGATCAAAGATTTCAGTCTATCCTTAACCTTGTCCCGCTCAATTTCTCTTTTCCCGAATTTTATTTTTGAAATAATTCCTTTTTTATCATAAATTTGGCCTCTTAGCTTCAACAGCGCTTTTAGCCAAATCAGGGAGATAAAAGGCAGAGAAAAAAAACGCATGGTCAAAGCCGTAGGCGGCATATCAAATACGATATTGTCTCTTTTCTTCTCGGTCTGGAGCGTATTTTTGAACGCCAGCAGCAGGGCATATTCTTCCAATCCGGGCGAATATTTCAGTATTTTGTAATAGCTATGGATATTAAACGCACTTTGATAACTGTAAGCTTTTTTCAGTTGTGCTTGTGTATCTTTCAGGTAGGTTGCCATCCAGTAATCCAGATCAATCTCTTTAACGGCCAGATTACGCACCACCTGTTTCGGTTTTTCAGTGAATGGGCGCTGAAAAATATCACTCTGGTTGTGAGCCGGATCCATCGATACCAGAATCGTATCGTGACCGAGATGCGCATTATTCAGCGCCGTCAGCGCCGATGTCGTCGACTTTCCGACACCGCCTTTGCCGATGAAAAACCGGATATTTACACCCATTGCGGTAATCTCAATCGATTCCTAACACTGAAAATAAGTCACCCAGGGGATCCTGGGCGGTAGAGACTTTTTCCAGCATAAGGTTTAGTTCCCGCTCCATCAGGGGCAACAGGTCCATGGTGATGTGAATGGGGGGTGCAGGAATGCCGATAAATGTGCCCAAAACCAGGATTCCGAAGATGTTGTCCAATTCCTCAAGTTCGTATTCCACAGTTTCGACGGCCCGGTTACGCATCACCGCATCCGTGGTTTTAAAAACCGTTACGATTTTACGCTGTATGCGATCGAGAAACGAAACCATCGCCCTTCTTTCTCTTTTTATTTCCAGAGCCCTTATGTTGTCATCGTGTCAGGTCGTCACCGGCGCCGTTTCTTCTGTGGTGTGCGTCGGCGAGAAAAATTTGATCAGGCCCTCGATCAGGATCCAAACCGCGATCACCAGGATAATAAGATTGACGACCTGCAGCAGCATGTTATGGGTCGTGCCGAACTTAAGCTGGTTAATCACCACGGCCCAAATGGTCATGACCGACATGAACACGGCCGGCACGCCCGCAACGAGCCACTTCCAACCGCCCTTGCTCTTCAGGTACAAGGTAATGATGATCAGCGCCAGTGCGGCGAGTGTCTGGTTGACGGCACCAAACAGCGGCCATAGTTTCAGTGCCCCCTTACCGCTGGCGCCGGTGGCAAATGCCAGAATCAATGCGCTGCCGACGGCCACTGCGGTAGCCACATAGCGATTGGTTAAAAAATTCAGCTTAAGGCCTTGGCCCAGCTCACCGATCACATAGCGTTGAATCCGGGTGGCTGTATCCAGGGTGGTGCCGGCAAAGGATGCCACGAAAACCGCCATGATGGCCAGCGTGAACGTTTTGGGGATACCCAGGGCCATAATCATATTGGCCGCGCCATCCACGAATGCGGAAATTTTGGATCCAAGACCGGCGGCGGAGGTCCAAGATGCATAATGGGTGGTCCAGGCCGCCACGCCGGTGAGCGTCTCTCCTGCCTTCGTGGTGTATCCCATACCGATACCGGCAGCCACGGCGATGATAACCAACGTTGCCAGGCTGCCTTCCATCAACATGGAGCCGTAGCCCACAAACAGGGCATCTTTTTCATTGCGAACCTGTTTGGCTGAGGTCCCCGAAGATACCAACGCATGAAAACCCGAGATCGCCCCGCAGGCAATGGTGATGAACAGGAACGGCCACATGGGTGGGGCTTTGGCCGGCGCCGTCTGTACAGCAGGCGCGACGATCTCAAGATTACCGCCGAAGGCCGCAAACAGCACACCCAGAACCAGAAGCGCCATGGCGATCACCAGTTGATGGGAGTTAATGAAATCGCGTGGCTGAAGCAGGGTGGTTACCGGCAGGATCGAGGCGATAAACCCGTAAGCCAGCAGAATGATGGTCCACACGCCGGTGGGGGGGATCCCGGCGATTGCCGGCATTTTAAAGGGCAGATAAGGACCCAGAAATACACAGACATACATGGCCAGCACGGCGTAGATCGACCATGTTATGATATTGGCCCCCTTCTTGTAAATCAAATAGCCGAGGCAAATCGCGATCGGCACCTCCACCCAAACGGCCAGAACGGACTGGGGATACATGGCAAAGATCACAGCGATGACCAGACCGAAAATGGCGATCACGATCCACAATTCCAAAAAGACGATCAAAAAGAAAAGAAACTTGGTGCGATCATTCACATACTTGGCGGTGTATTCCGAAATCGATTTGCCCTGATTGCGCATGGAGATGATCAGAGATCCGAAGTCGTGCACCGCACCCATGATGACGCTGCCCAAAAAGACCCACAGCAGCGCTGGTACCCATCCCCAGATAATGGCAATAGCCGGGCCGACGATCGGGCCGGTGCCCGAAATCGATGTAAAATGGTGGCCGAAATTCACCTCCTTAACGGCCACATACAACCCGTATGCAAC
>DEIP01000161.1:3966-7210 GCA_002352605.1 Desulfobacteraceae bacterium UBA2771
TTATTTTTTCGCGAACCCTAACCTTCCGGCGGTTTATAATCTGAACCAGGTTACCCGTAGCGCTGATCGCGCTTTCGATTCGATGTGCCAACCCACGCATGATAGTTTGTCAGCATAATGTATGCCACCGCCATGAGCAAGACTTTAAGTGCCGGATGACGGGTCCACGAATAGTTGAATCCAGGCCGGTGCCACCTCGGGCGTTGTCCAAGCAGGCATCCGTGTAATATGGATGCGATACGGTTCACGCTTTTCTCCATTTTATTGGAACTGTATAATCCTTCCTGCCCCCACATTTATGTAATTATCACGATACTCTTTTTTAAACATTTGCCTTGCAACATTTCCGGAACAATGGCAGGGAGCAACATATTTTACTTTTAATTTCCTGAAACTACGAATTATTTCTTCCACTTCGCTTTTACCCTCACCTCCCAAATGGAACCCTCCCATTACGAACAACACATCGTTTTCGGTGAAATCTTTTACTTCGGTGATGATTTTTACAATACCTGGATGGGCACATCCGGTGATGATCAAGATCCCTTTACCTGAATGGATCATCAATGATATCTCTTTGATCCATGTTCCGAACTCTCCAGTGACGTGTGCGCCTTTGCAAACCTTCGTCGGATCATGAACCTCTATTATTTTCATCCCGGAACGTTTCAAGCCGTCTTTAAACGCTTTTGGAAATGAAGCGGGCAAGTAAACCGTAACGCTTTTATTTTCTTCGATGAATCTCTCCAGACCACCCACGTGGTCACCATGAATATGAGAAAGAACGATAGCATCAATTTCTTTCGGATCGACTTTCAGTCTTTTCATGTTTGCCAGCAAAAGCGTACCATTTCCGCCGGTATCAAAAAGAATCGTTTGTTCTGTCCCCCTGATGAGACAGGAAAATCCCCATGCGCTTGTCAATCCTTCTTGGTAGGGGTTATTATCGTAAAGAATCATCATACTAAGATCTTCGACGGTCACTGTGGCGTAGCTTGCCGACTCGTTTTTCATCAGTTGTCCTCCGTTCGTCACTCCGGTTTCAGGAAAGATATTTGTTTCCGATTGGTTCGGATATGCTGTCCGCAATCCGGTTGGCGATAAAAGATACCTTGTCCGATTTATGCGCCTCAAAGACTGATCAAAAAATAATATCTGCTCCTTTGCGTTGGAAGGAGGCGGACGGTTTGCCGATGGCCATTCACATGAAAAAGAAGGAAAACGAGGATGAATATGAGAAAGTGGTCTATGCCCCGCATCGAGCAATGGGGCCATGAGAATACACGCATGGCAAAAACTACGCAGACGGCGCTTTTAATATCATATCGCCGACATCGACACCGATGTCTCTGGCAACGATCGGGCACTTGGCGATCAACAGAAAAAAGACAGGGGCAGATGTTTCAGACAGCGCTTCAAAGTTTCCCTGGCCCTTGCTGATCACCAACTTGGAACGATAGAACATTTCTCTAAATTCGGGGCTGCAGATCTCCATGACCGTCCCGGGTGCGTCGGTCCCGGAGGCCATCAGGGTGGCAACCTTATCGAGTCCTGCCTGAACGGCGTCCGTGTGAGTGACATCGTTGATGATCGGTGCCGACCGGACAATATAGCGCACCGGCTTGTTTAATTCTTCGATCAGTATCCGATCCAAAACACTTTCACCGGCATTGTCGCCAATGTATAGGATCTCATCGGCGACGGTCAGACACTCCCTGAATTGGTCGTAATCTGAAACCACCAGATCCTGTTTGAGGATCCGATCGATGTCCTTTTCGATGTTCAGGCTGTAGTTGATGCCGAAGTCAATCACATTGCCGGCGATTGCCAAACGTATGCCGGCAAGCAGCCGGTCGGTTGACCGACTGACTTTTTCTTTCAAGGTGGGGTATAGTTCGAGGACCTTGCGGGTGTGGTGGTTTTTCAGATCTCGGCAGGGGTCTGGATTGCCGGTAAGCTCCGCCACGATGCGGTACACACGCAGGGCCGTTTTCGGCGGCGGGTTTTCCATGGGTATGTCTTTGATCATCAAACCCACTTCATCCATTATCGTTTTAATTATTTCCTCATTGTCCGTTGCCAGACGTGCGGCACGCAACGCCTGATTCATCAGACACGGTATACAATCGAGATATGTACGCATAGGATTCCAACCATGAGTTCGATCAGTATTTACAGAATTAAGTGAGCATATATCATGCTATTGTATGAATCAACCCCACACCGAAAGTGGGACCGGGCATCGAAAAAATATAAGAGAGCATTCCGGGGTTGGCTATGGCAAGAAGAAAAACATCAGATTTTGCCAAAAGATCGGTCGGGTCATCTCCCGGTTGGCCTCGCGACAAGAGCTCATCTGAAGAACAAACGTCAGGATTCCGTAGGGCATCAATGCGGACAGCTTGTGCTTTATCTTTTCAGGGTTTCTCGGATCCTCGATCATGGACAACCTTTGAGCAGCACGGGCGGCTTGGCGCGAAAGATCCTTATTTTCTCTGCAACTGCCTCATTGCGGGCACAACGCTCCTGCTCTACACTTTTGTATTCACATTATTATAGGCAATAGTCATAATCGGCAGATCATTTAGCAGGGCAGGAAGCACAATCATGATTGCAGTGACGGGATAAAAATTAAATACCATCCACTTTTAAGTCAGCAACATAGCGGAAATTTACAGTAATCGGAAACTTTTTCTATCGGGATTCCGCCCTCTTCATAGTCCTGATGCCAATTTTCCGGCACAGGCATCTTTTGATAGAGTTCCTTTCGCCTGGCCTCAAATAAGAGCTGCGGTTGGTGCATGAAATCCGCTGCGCAATATATCTTTTTCCCCACAACCTGACTCATATTCTTCAGCCAGATAACACCCTGTTCGGAACGCAGTAAGTGGTGGTCAACTATAAGCGTATCTATATTTTGAGCCAGTCGAAGTCCATTTTCCCAAGCTTTGTTCTGCAGCGTGTCAGTCATTATCTTAAGATAAAGTGGTGGACCTGAAACAAACAGAATGTCCGGCTGCCAAAAAAGAATTTTATCTGTTGTAATATCATCCAAAAGCTGAATATCGGAGGCATGAACAAACACCTGCCCACCCATATCTATACGTGTCATCATAACAGTTCCGAATCTGCTTTCAGCCAATCCATGGGGTATGGGGCTGGAAAAACTTAACGGGCCTTCTTTAGACCTATCTGCTGTTTTCATGTTTGTTCCCAATAATTCAGCAAGATCCAGGGCGCGACG
>DEIP01000112.1:0-987 GCA_002352605.1 Desulfobacteraceae bacterium UBA2771
GGAACCGTAGGTACGCTGAATAAGCAACTGGGTTCCCATGGCGACGATCATCCGCCCCTCGGCTTCGATGGTGCCGTCGATCATCGCCGTAGTACCGTCGGGGAAGAAATCCCCCGCAACGAAATACCCTGCCGTGACGGTGGGCAAGGTGATATCCCCGGTGGTGTCGTTGGCCGTCTTGTAATCATCGAAATCAGGGCCGGCGACGGCCATGGCCGGCATCAGGGCCAGACACAGCCCTAACACAAACATCCGTAGTTTTAAAAATTTCATACCTCCTCCTATAGTTAGATTCAGCGTTAACTTCTCATGATACGAAAATACTCTTTATTATGGTATCACCTCCTTTTAATGCCGCCTGACTCAAAAGCCACGGATGGCGGTCATCAACCTTCATGATTTGCCTCTTTTTTCCATTCAACCTGCCGTTTCAAATCCTATACTCGATTGCGACGGCGAATACCGATCAGGCCAAACAGCCCCGAACCTAAAAGCCAAACAGCGGCGGGGACGGGCACGGCGTTGATCACGCCGACGGCGTCCAGGTCTACACCACCCGATCCCCAGGTCTCATAGGGATCGTAAATGGGATCGCCCTGGGCATCTGAGAAATCGCCGCTGCCGGGGATATCGACCACCCGCACATAATTGATGGCGTCAAGATCCACCAGCCCGGAAAGAACCAGTGAATCGGCCAGCAGATCATCCAGATCAAACCCGGTGCCACTATACCTGGGATGCTTGCCCATCAGGTTGTGGACATCCGTGGGATCGATGACACCGTATCCGCCAACCGGGCCAGGGGTCAGGGAGTCACTGTCGAAACGGGCGAAATTGACGCCGTCCGTGGACACGTCCACGTACCCCAATTCAGCAAAGAGTCCGCCGCCGGACTCGAATCCGTTTTCGAACACGGCAAAGTCATAGCCACCACCGTTGGTAATGGCGCTGTCGAAGGTCAGGGTGATTTCACCGGGATCGACGCCG
>DEIP01000112.1:1025-2734 GCA_002352605.1 Desulfobacteraceae bacterium UBA2771
CGGGCGTGCGAAAGTTCTGCCATGATGGGGGGGGCAGGTTGGCGACACCGCCGCCGTAAATATACTGGCCGTCCAGCTCCGGAATGGAGGCCGGCGAGGGGGAATAATCGACCCAACCGGTGGCCCAGCCCGTGAAAGCCGCATCGTACCTGTTGATGCCGGCCTCCGTGTAGGGCCCGGCATGAGCCGGGAAGCCGACAGCCATCAGGAGCAGGATGATGCACAAGCATAAAAATTTCTTGTCCATCGCTTTTTTTTGCATATCCTCATTTCCTCACTTTTCTGCGAATACCGACCAGACCAAGGATGCCGCTGCCCAGCAGCCAGACGGCCCCGGGAATCGGCACGACATCCATGGCGAAATAGGCCGGGGTATTCATGCCGTAACCGCCGACATCCGAAGAACTCAGCTCGAACTCCATGCCGTTGATCGTCCCCAAGCCGGACAGATCCATCCAGGTCCATTCATCAACGATGTAGTCGTCGGCCGAATCGGCGAAGCGGTAATCGGCCAGGTAAAATTCAACGGAGTCTCCGGTGCGGGCGTAGTTTTCATCCAGACCGTAAGCGGTCATCTTGAACCAGTCTTCACCGTTGGTGCCGTCCACGTTTCCCTCGGCGTCATAAATGCTTCCAAATTCCTTGGCAAAGTAGTCACCATGGAGCATGGACTGGGTGGCGTAGGTGGTGTTGGTGACGTAAAAGCCGTCGACGCTCTGGTCGTAATCGCCTGAGGAGTAGCCGAAGTAGAGTTGGCTTTTCTGGCTATAATCGCTGACATAGGCCACGCCGTAGTTGGCGGACCCGCCGGCGCCGGTACCCGTGTTGGCGCTGTATTGGTTCCCCATCCCCGGTGTGGTGATGTCGGTCATGTTGGAATAGGCCCAGCCATCCCAATAGGTGTAGGTTCCCGTATCCGTGAAGCTATTGGTATACCAGGTATCCCCGCTGATAAAACCGCCGGCCCCATCCGATCCGTTGTAATAGGATTCGGAATCCAAGGCGAGATCATCGAAACCGCCGAAGGGCATCAGCCCCGCATGTGCCGCCGGGGTAAGTAACATCAACGTTGCCAGTAACAGACCAACAAACAAACCATTTTTACGCATGTCTCATCTTCCTTTTCTCTCTTTTTTGTAACCCAATTTCTCCTGCTGTCTCACTGTTTGCCGCTTTTGAAAACGTCACGGCGAACAGTCCCTTCAACCTGGCATGCATCCCTCCTTTCCTTTAAAAAGTTTTCCTGCCATGCCTGCAATGGGCACACAAAAAGCCCATGCAAACCGGATCCATCACCTGCCCGATCGTCATCCCGGCAATCGGGCATAAAAAAGCCCGGACCGATAGCTGCATCAATCCGGGCATATTCCGTTTTGTTCTCGAATAAAGAGGTATACCGGTGCCGTCCCCGGTCCGCGGGGGTTTCTTACGGCCTTCCAGGCAGGTCTTCTGACTTCCCCGACCGTCCGGCGGCCTTCCCGTCTCCTGTAAAACGAGACAGTGGCGCAAGTGCCGGGCGGCTCTCTCCACGATGGAGCGAGGTCACAGCGGCGGGCCCGCCCCCGATTTTCACGGGGTTCCCTCTTAAAGCCAAAAAAAAATACCGGTCAAGTGACGTTCATGGAACCGGCAGGAATCATTGGCGACCTGAAAGTGATCTGCTATTTAGTGCCCGTCCAGAAATTAGGGATTTTGGTCGAGATCAAGGC
>DEIP01000112.1:2782-4884 GCA_002352605.1 Desulfobacteraceae bacterium UBA2771
GGGCAAAATAACCATTTATGGATGAGCACTATTCAATTTCAAAGAACAAAAACGCCGGGCTACCCTTCATTGGGCAACCCGGCGTTCCTTTCCCCGTAACAAAAGGGGGGGGGGAGGATCCGTGGTTTTCCGGCCTCCGGTTACCCGGAGTGTGGCGTTTTCCTAAGTTCGAAGAATGGACGTTACTCCCTGCTGAGACATACTTATATTCAGTCCTTCAGAAAATAGCTTGTATTTCCTTGCGAAAAATCGGTACTTTGTTGCTCTTTTAAAAATAAAATCCATGAACGACACCCAAACGGGTCCAACGGTTTATAATTTCCCGGGCTTGTCCCCCTCACCCCGCCGAGCGGCGAAATCGCATTCCAACAACCCCGGCCAGGCCGCTGAACATCAGCAGGGCCGCGCCCGGCGCCGGAATGGGATTGAGGTCCGCCGGCCGCGATACGACGGCGACCAGATCGTTATAGTCGGCATCGCCCAGATTGAGATCCTCGAAGGCGATCAACCAGACATCATCCACGTCGGAAGTATAAAAGGTGCCAAGCTGCCGGTTGAAAGTGGCAAGCAGCGCATCGTCATCGATGGCAAAGGCGAGAAAATGATCCTTTGTTCCCAGGGCGTTGAGTTCCCGATCGGCGGACCACCGTTGTTGCGGTTCACCGTTCTCCATCCGGGTATCGGCGAAGGTGTACCCATCGGGCATGGTAAAGTTCCAGTCCTGCCGGCTGAACGCATTTTTTTCGATTTTGTCGCCGCCGATCAGGGTATGATAGCCGCTGTCATCGGCGTCGTTGATGCCGTTCCAGATCCCCAACGCCCCCTCAAACCCGGATTCCCGGAAGGTCAGATCGATACGCAAGGTATCACCCGCATTTCCAAAAGCCAGATCCGAACCGTCGGACATGAGATAACGGGACTGGAGAAGTTCGATGTTGCTGCCCATGTTGTCCGTATCTTCTGATTCGAAAAACAATGTGTTGAAGACCTGGAAAAGTTCACCGCCTTTCACGTCGGGAATCATATCGGCATGAACCCTTACGGCCAGCAGCAGAATGATGATTGTCAACAAGCTGGAAATTTTTCTCATGGTCGTTCTCCTTTGTCGTTAATTAAAAATTTGTTTAATGTGCGTAAAAAAATCAATCGAACCGGGCAGCATGGATATTCAGGCGGGGTTCGGGTAGTTTTTTCCCTTGTTCGGAAAAGACCGGCTCCCCATCATCTCCCGGCAGATATACAGGTAGGGCGAATGAAGCACATCCGGGAAATCGTCCTCCCGTGCATCTTCATCATTGAAGACACGAAACTCGTTATCGATGATGATATTTGACCGGGCGTTCAACGTCTCTTTATGCAAGAGTACACTGAGCTTTCGTAAAAACGCCGGCGACATGCCGAACGCTTCGCATTTTCGCAGGATCTCTATTTTCTTGAGATCCGTCGGTGACCACAAGCGCCTGCTGCCGTACCCCGATGGCCCCAAAATGCCGGCTTCCACGTACCCCCGCTCGGTGTAGGCGATGATTTTTCTCAACGGCATATTCAACAGTTCTGCAATCTCCGATGTGGTAAAAAATTGGTTTTCCATGGTTCTCCATCAAATATCGTTGTATTTTGGGAACAGTTTACCATTCCCGGTAACAGTAACTAACCGGCAAAAAAAACAAGCTTCCGGTACCTACCCTAAAATCCGCCCGTGACGGACGGGGAAGCTTTTCTCATCTCTCAATTCATCTCTCAATTCATCTCATGGTTTATACCTCCCCTGTTTGTGTTTACGGCAAAGACCCGACACACCTCTACCGGCGGTATCCAGAGCGTACATTGAAGGGCCGATATGAATTTCGGCAATATGAATTCCGGTATAATCGTTTTTAAATTATTAGAGGGGATTGTGCTTTCAATTATTTGCGCTATTGTAGGACTTTTTTGCGAAAGTCAATAGTTTGTTTTGATATACACGGCATCCCCCCGGACCAACGGATTGGCCGGAAATACTCAATCTGGCATCCGGGACATTTGGTAACTTCTCAATAAATCCGGGAAAAATCACCGACCACCCGCAGAGCGGAAGGTTTGATGAAGCCCCCTCGAAGGGG
>DEIP01000041.1:0-13262 GCA_002352605.1 Desulfobacteraceae bacterium UBA2771
GTTCAACACGAACATGCGGAAGGCCGGCGTTTCCGGATCGGTAATCATGGCGATAACCGGACATGCCACCAGGGAAATGTTTGACCGGTACAATCGAGTTGACGGCGACGACGTGGCGACCGCCATCAACCAGCTTGAATGCTTTTTGCAAAATGGGTCCCCAAATGGCGGTTTCGTGAAGAACACTCAAAAAGCAACACCAACCAAAACCTTATCAAACTACGTTTTGGCAAGCGGCATCCTCGTAAAATCCCATAAAAAAAGGGCTCGCAGAAATGAAGCTCTGCAAACCCTTGTATTCTATTTGGTGCCGAGGGCGGGACTTGAACCCGCACGACCGTAGGTCACTACCCCCTCAAGATAGCGTGTCTACCAAATTCCACCACCTCGGCATGCTTGCAATTGGCTATTGTTCTGATTCCGGACCGGTCTTCGTTGCGTCATCTTGCGTCTGCGACGACTGCTCAATAGGCACCGGGGAGTCCGAGAGCAACGATTTGGCGAATTTCCCGCCGGAGATGTAGGCCAGGGTCAGGGACGTGAGCATGAACACGATGGCTGCCACCGTGGTCGCTTTGCTTAAAAAGGTTGACGCCCCGGTACTCCCGAACAGGGTCTGGCTGGAGCCACCGCCGAAGGCAGCGCCCATGTCGGAGCCTTTACCGGTCTGGAGCAGCACGATCATGATCAGGGCGATGCATACAACCACATGAATGACTATCAACAATAAGGACATTGGTTATCGTCTTTTATGGGTCAATCAATCGTTAAAAAAAACCAGTTTGCTGAACGTTTCGGGGTCCAGGCTGGCACCACCGACCAAGGCGCCGTCTACATCAGGCATCTCCATGAGCGCCCGGACATTGTCCGGTTTAACACTTCCTCCGTAAAGGATGCGAACGACGCCGGCAAATGGCTTTCCAAACAGCGTTTCGAGTAATGACCGGATAAACCGATGAGTCTCTTGAGCCTGCTCCCTGGTGGCGGTTTTTCCGGTACCGATGGCCCATACCGGTTCGTAGGCAACAACGAGCCCAGTGAGGTCACCAAAACCAAGATCTTTTAGACCATCTCGGACCTGTTTGTCAAGTACGGAAAATGTCTCGCCGGCTTCGCGCTGCGTCTCTGATTCTCCGATGCAAAACACCGGGATGAGATTGTCCGCAAGTGCTGCCCGGATCTTCCGATTGACGGTTTCATCGGTCTCGCCAAAAAACTGTCTCCGTTCGGAGTGACCAATGATCACATGACTGCACCCGGCATCCGCAAGCATCTCCGATGATATCTCTCCTGTGAATGCGCCCTGTTTCTCCCAGTAAAGATCCTGAGCACCCAATGCGATGTTGCTGCCTTTAAGGGTCTGTGCCACCTGGTAAAGCGCGGTGTAGGTGGGGGCGATCATAACCTCCACCGCCCTTGTCGCTTCGACCAGGATTCTTAGCTGGTTGGCGGCTTCCACTGCTTGGGAACCCGTTTTGTGCATCTTCCAGTTGCCTGCGATCAGTGGTGTTCGACTGCTCATCGGTTTTTTTCTCCTTTACTACAGCTGTTTGCCGATCATGGCGGCGAGGTCGACCATACGGTTGGAGTAGCCGGTTTCGTTGTCGTACCAGGAGAGCACCTTGACCATGTCATCCACCACATAAGTGGTTGGTGCATCAACGATCGATGACAGTGGGCAGCCATTGAAATCCGTGGAGACCAATGGCAGATCGCTGTATCCCAGGATACCTTCAAGCGAGCCCTCGGCGGCTTCCTTGATCGCTTCATTGACATCGGATTTGGTGACGCCCGTTTTCTCAACGGTTAATACCACGTCGACAATGGAGACATTGGCGGTGGGTACGCGGATGGCCAGGCCGTTGAGCTTGTTTTCCAGTTCGGGAAGTACCAGGGCCACGGCTTTGGCCGCACCGGTGGTGGTGGGAATCATGGACAAGGCGGCGGCTCTGGCCCGGCGAAGATCCTTGTGGGGGAAATCCAGCAGGCGCTGATCACCCGTGTAGGAGTGGATGGTTGTCATGAGGCCGCTTTTGATCCCGAAGTTTTCCAGCATTACCTTGGCTACCGGCGCCAGGCAGTTGGTCGTGCATGAGGCATTGGAGATGATATGGTGCTGCTTGGGATTGTACTTGCTGTTGTTGACGCCCATGACGATGGTGATGTCCGGATCCTGGGCGGGCGCAGAGATGATTACCTTTCGGGCACCGGCGGTCAGGTGTTTGGCCGCGTCGTCGCGACCCCTGAAAAGCCCGGTACATTCACAGGCGATCTCCACTCCGTAATCCTTCCAGGCCAATTTTTCGGGATCCTTGATGGCCGTGTAGGCGATGGACTTGCCGTTGACTTCGATGGCGCCGTTTTTCGCTTCGATATCCATATCCAGTTTGGCATGTATCGAATCATATTTCAGCAGGTGTGCCATGGTCGCCGCGTCGGTCAGGTCATTAATGGCCACGACTTCCACATCGGGATGATTCATCGCCGCCCGAAATACCACGCGACCGATCCTGCCAAAGCCGTTGATGCCGATTTTAATGCTCATCGTCCCTCCTTTAATTGGTTCATGCTAACAGTCGATTGTCAATCGTTCAGATCCAGGCATGGTCGTCTGGCTGCTATTATCAGTGCATCGGTCGGACTACCCCCTTTTATTTCCTTTCAAGATCCCGCTGGCCAGGGAGATGCTTTTTTTTCCGAAAGCTTCGAGATTGGACGCCAGTTCAGAAAGCGGCTGGTTTTTTCGAGCGCCGGCCGCCCGGATCAGGATGGGCAAGTTGACACCGGATATCACCTCGATGCGTCCCTCTTCGAGAAAGGAGTAACTGAGGTTTGATGGGGTCCCCCCGAACATGTCTGTGAGGATCAGAATTCCGTCGTCGCTTTTCAATTTTTTTATGGCGCCGGCTATCTTGTTGCGCAACTTATTCGCATCTTCGTTCAAGTCGATGGACACGGCGGTCATGGCCTCGGGCTTTTCGCCGAGGATGAAATCCGCCGCTTCGAGCAATGCATCTCCAAGCCGGCAATGCGTAACCACTAAAACGCCAATCATATCTTCCTGTCTTTCATCTGGTTAATTGGGGTGACGGAACCGGCTGGCGCTTTCACGGTGAGCGAAATTTATCTATATCGCGATGCGTCAGTTCCGTTTTACGACCCGATGCCGTGATGTGATCATACAATTGTCCGGCAATCACGACGGAGCGGTGACGACCTCCGGTGCAACCGATGGCAATGGTAAGGTATGCCTTTCCTTCGTTTTCATATTGGGGAATCAATGTGTCCAGTAGATCGAAATATTGTCGTAAAAATAAACAGGTTTGATCATTATTCAAGACAAAAGATCGAATTTTTTCCGTTTCTCCGCTGAGCGGCCGTAGCGAGGCCACAAAAAAGGGATTTGTTAAAAATCGGACATCCATGACCGAGTCGGCCTGAACCGGCAGCCCGTATCTGAATCCAAAGGAGATGACTTGAACTTTCATCGGTTCGCGTCGGGTGCCAGCGTCGGCCATTTTCCGGATAACGGCTTTGAGTTCGTGGACATTTAAATCTGATGTGTCGATAATCTGGTCGGCCTTGAGACGCATTGGTGCCAGTATACTTTTTTCGGCTTCAATCGCATTGTGAATGTCTTGGCCCCGGGCCAGCGGATGCCGTCGACGGGTCTGGCTGTATCGTCTCATCAGGGTCTTTTTACCGGCTTCGAGGTAGATGATCCGAAAGCGGAACCCCAGGCCCTTCAGGCGATCGAGGATGGATTCGTGTCGACGGATAAAACTTTCTTCCCGTAGATCCATGCCGAATACCAGACCGGCAAAAGCAGTGACATTTTCCGGGGATAACTCCAGGAACCCGGGCAACAGAGAAACGGGCATGTTGTCCACGCAGTAGTAGCCCGAATCCTCAAAGGCGGCCAGTGCGGTGCTCTTACCGGATCCGGATCTTCCGGTGACGATGGTGATGGTGATGGGTGTTCGTTTCAAAGTGCGGTTCTCACAAGGTTTCAGGGAACGCAGAGGGTGACGGATTTCCGGCATCGGGTCAAAAATCATCATCATCCTCGCCGATGATGGCGATAATCTCATCTGCGCTGACGGCCTTCATCATCATCTCCTTCATCGGCTCTTTTTTAAGCAGGCGGGAGACGCGGGCCAACAGTTTGAGGTGAAGGTCGGTAGAATGTTCGTGGGTGATCAACAGGAAAAACAGGTGGGTGGGGCGACCGTCCATAGATTCGAAATCCACCCCCTGTCGGCTCAAACCGAATCCCAGAACCAGTTTCTCCAGGTTTTTCATCTTGCCGTGGGGAATGCCGATGCCGCCACCGATACCGGTACTGCCCAATCGTTCCCGTTCCATCAACACCCGAACCATTTCGTTATGGTCGATGCCGGTGCGAATGGCGGCTGGGACCACCAACTCATTTAATATGCCGATTTTGTCCTTGGATTTTAGATCCACCAGGATCATTTCCTTGTCGAGGACGTCCAATATTTTCATTGCTGTATTACCCGGTCGGGCATCTTCCCGCTGTTATAATCGTTGGTGGTCCAACATTCGGTCAACCGGCGCGTCGGTTAAAGGATGCGCCGTTCCGTCCAACGAATGACCTGTTTCAACCCCTGTTAGGCCCGGGGTTGGATCAATCCGTAGTTGCCGTCTTTTTGCCGGTAAAGCACGTTGACCGCCTCCGTGCGGGCATTGGTGAATACCAAAAAATTGTCCTTGATTAGATCCATCTGCATCACCGCTTCATCCACATCCATGGGCTTGTATTCGATATGGCGGACCCGTACCCGGCCCTGGCCGGATTCTTCATCGACCGTTTGTGCGGATGCCATAGGAACGATTTTCCCCTTGGATCGGTAATCCCGGCTTTTCTGCTTGCTTTTTTTAATCTGAACTTCCAGTTTGTCCAGCACCATGTCGATGGCCGAATACATCTCCTCGGTCTCCTCCTTTCCGTTGATGGTCAGCCGGTCTCCCATGACGTTGATTTCCGCGCTATGGCGAAATTTTTCGATGGATAAAACCACACTGGCTTCGGCCGGGCCGTTGAAGTATTTCTCCATTCGGTCCAGTTTCTCCCTAACATAAGATTTGAGGGGATCGGAGGGTTCAAGGTTCTTGAATCTGACGGATGTATTCATGCAGGGTGCCTCCTTTTGGGGAATTACTACGGACAGGGACGGCCAGTCGATTCCAGATACGCCGCCCGGCGGATTTTAAATACGGGGGAGGGCGGAAACAGGGGGCCGATTGTCTAGGCGGCCATTAAAACTCCTTTCGCTTGCTGGAGGACAAAATGCCCATCATTTCCCTGTACTTGGCCACTGTACGGCGGGCGATATCGATATTGTCCGATTCGAGCATCTTGGCCATTTTACTGTCGCTGTAAGGCTTTTTGGGGTTTTCCCCTTCGATGATTTTGCGTATTTTGGCCTGCACGCTGGCCGAGGCAATATCTTCGCCGTTCACCCGCTTGATGGAGCTGTTGAAAAAATACTTGAGTTCGAAAATACCCTGAGGGGTGTGGGCATACTTGTTGGTCGTCACCCGACTAATGGTGGATTCATGCATGCCGATATCTTCGGCAACATCCCTGAGCACCATGGGTTTTAGATGGACCACCCCTTTTTCAAAAAAATCCCGCTGGAATTTCAGGACGCTCTCCATCACTTTATAGATGGTTTTCTGGCGCTGGTGGATGCTGCGAATCAGCCAGGCCGCGGATCGCATCTTGTCCTGGATGAAATCTTTGGTGTTGGCACCGACTGCGTCCTTACCGGTGATGGCCTGTTTATAGAAAGGATTGATTCGAAGCTTGGGCATGCCGTCGTCATTGAGGACGATGATAAAAGTACCTTCGCTTTTGTAAATGTAGATGTCCGGGATAATATAGTGGGGCGTCTCTTCGCTGAACTGTCGTCCGGGTTTGGGTTCCAGCGCCCGGATGACGTTGACGGCGGAAACGACATCCTTTATTTTGACCTTCAGGGCCTTGCAGATGGCCTTGAAATTTTTGTTTTCCAGGTTCTTCAGGTGGTCGGAGATGATGTCGGTCACCAGGTTGTTTTCCAGGTCAAGAAGCCGTGTCTGGATCAGGAGGCACTCCCCCAGGTCCCTGGCACAAACCCCCACCGGGTCAAAGGACTGCATGGTTTCCAGCACATCTTCCACCATCTCGATGGAAATGCCGCTTTGCGTGCAGAGTTCCTCGACGGACAGCTGTAGATACCCGTCCCGATTAAGGTTGCCGATAATCAGGCTGCCCACCTTCTTTTCGATGTCGGTGGGCGACAGCATCAACAGCTGCCACAACAGGTGGTCGCTGAGTGATTCCCTGGATGAGACGAACGCTTCGAACTGGGGGGCTTCCCGGCTTTCGGATTCGAAATTGACTTTTCCCGGCGAGTTGTATTCGTCGATGTAGTTGCTCCAGTCGATCTCATCGTTGATCTTCTCATCGATGGTGACTTCGCGGGCCTCTTCGACGGTGGCGGCAGGTGCCTCCTCGGGTTCGGTATCCCTGGCTTTGTCGGGTGCCTCCTGAACTTCTTCTAAAGTGGGATTCTCTTCCAGCTCTTGTTGGATAGCATCCACAAGTTCAAGCCGGGACAGCTGCAACAACTTGATCGCCATCTGGAGCTGAGGCGTCATGATGAGCTGCTGGGTCAGTTTAAGTTGTTGTCTGAGTTCAAGTGCCATCTTAGAGTCTGAATTCTTCCCCTAGGTAAATCCGTCGGGCGATGGGGCTCGAAGCGATCTGTTCCGGTGTGCCGGCTTCGATCACCTTGCCGTCGCTCAAAATGAATGCCATATCACATGCCCCTAATGTTTCCCGGACGTTGTGATCGGAAATCAGGATGCCGATCTTCCGTCCTTTCAAATGGGCAATGATCTTTTTAATATCAATTACGGCCAGCGGGTCGATACCGGCAAAGGGTTCGTCCAGTAACATGAAGGCCGGATCCGTGGCCAGCGCCCGGGTAATTTCCAGGCGACGGCGTTCGCCGCCGGAAAGCACCGCCGCCCTGGAGTCCGCCACGTGGGCAATACCCAACTCTTCCAGCAGGCTGTCGGTGCGGTCATGGCGCTGCCGGCGAGACAGGGGCAATGTTTCCAGAATCGCCAGAATGTTTTGGCGGACGGTCAGCTTCCTGAAAACGGAGGCCTCTTGCGGCAGATACCCGACTCCGGTTCTTGCCCGGATGTGCATGGGGTATTGGGTGATGTCCATATCATCAAGAAATACCTTGCCGCCATCCGGTTTGACCAGCCCTACGGTCATGTAAAAGGTAGTGGTCTTACCGGCGCCGTTGGGCCCCAGCAGACCGATCACCTGGCCGCTATCCACGTCGAGGCTGACCCGATCCACCACCTTCCGGCCCCGGTAAACCTTGACCAGTTCATGAACGGACAAGGTGGCCATCAGTCGTTTCCTCCGGAGCACATGTTTACGGACTACTCCAATCCCGATTCTTCCGGCAGGATTGTGGCTGTGACGCGACCGTGGTACCCACCTTCGACGGTGAACCGCCCATCATCCCGGTAAAAGGTAATGGTTTCGCCGGTGATGGTGTTTTCTCCGCTGGTCACTGCGGCGCCCGGACCGGTCAGGATCAACAAACGTCGCGCTGTTATATATACTGCTTGCCGTGCAACGGCAAGCCTATTGTCGAATTTAATTTCTACGTTTCCGGTGGCCTCCAGCTTATCCAGGGACTGGGCCGGGGAGGCTTCGCCGGTGTCGGATTTGCCGGAAAAGAAAATTTTGAGGCTGTCGGCCGTGATCAGGGTTCCTCCCTGGCTGGCCCTCACGTTTCCGATGAATTCGGCATTGTTGTCAGCCGTATTCGATATCAGCCGCTGGGCGGTGATATGGATCTTTTTCGCCTGCGGGTCGCTCGTTTCCGGATTCGGGGTCTGGGGACCGGCCATGCCGTTGGTGGCCAGCGGGGAAAGCAGCATCAGGCCAATCAACATCGCCGACACCATGCCGGCGGGGGGGCTAAAGTTGAAGATCTTCACTGATGGTTCCTTCCACACCGCCTTCGAAACGGGTGACGTTGGTTTCCAGGTTCATGACCATGCTGTCCGCACGCAGGCTGAACGACCGGCCGGACAGGGTCACCGGTGTGTCGGTACGCAGTTCTCTGAGGGCCGGGTCGTAGTCGAGAGATTCAGTTCGAAACCGATAAAGACGGGTGTCGGCAGATACTTGGCCGGAGACGTGCAAGTAGCTGGAGTCGGTGGCAATGGTGCCCTGGTCGGCAGTCAGGTGCACGTTGTCCCCGTCATCCATGAAGAACTCCACATCGGGCTTGGATAGCAGCATGGTTTTCTTTTTTTCGATCAGCGTTGCCGATTCCGCATCCAGCCGCCACTCCCGAATACCGTTTTTCATGGCGGTCTGATGGATCTTGCTCAGCTGCATGTCCGCCTCTTTTTTCACCAGATCCAACAACGCCCCTGGATTTCGGGTAATCCGGCGATACCCGATAAAGACGGCCACGATGGCGGCCAGGGCCAAGACGACAACGGTGAGCAGCCCGCGCTGAACCAAGCGGCGGTATTTCATGGAAACAACCTGTTGATCAGTGGTTCCCAGTCGCCCCTGGCCTTAAGGATTCGTTCGCTGATCTCACGCACCGCGCCGCAGCCGCCATTTGCGCGGGTGGTTATCGCGGCTGCCTGTTTCACCAAAACATGCGCGTCGCCGACAGCGATGGGTACGTCCACCCGGCGCATGATGGGCAGGTCCGGCAGGTCGTCCCCCACAAAAGCGGTGGTTGCCGCCGTCACACCGGTCTCTTTCAGGATCGCTTCCAGGGCTGCGGCCTTGTCGTGAATACCGTCCTTGAGCAGGGTTATCCCCAGGTTCCTGCAGCGATGCACCAGCGCCGTGGAGCGGCGGCCGGTGACGATGCCCACTTGGATACCCGCCTCCATGAGCATGCGGATGCCCAATCCGTCACGCACATGAAACACCTTGGTCTCCTGGCCGGTGTCGTCGTAGATCACTTGGCCCGTGGTGAGGACACCGTCCACATCCAGAAGGACCAAGGCAATTTGTTTCAGACGGGTATCGATCATGGGATGATGTCAGTCGGTCAGGGCGGCTTTAATGGCTTTGAGTTGGACCAGCAGGCCGGGTAAATGGTCCAGGGGGAGTGAATTGGGACCGTCGCAAAGGGCCTTGTCCGGGTCTTCGTGAACTTCCAGAAAAACACCGTCGGCGCCGGCTGCAATGGCCGCCCGGGCCAGGACCGGCGCAAACTCCCGTTGACCGCCGGAACTGCTTCCCACGCCGCCGGGCAATTGAACACTGTGGGTGGCGTCGAAGACCACCGGGCAATCCGTCTGCTTCATGATCTGGATACCCCTGAAATCAACCACCAGGTTGTTATATCCGAACATGACCCCGCGTTCGGTGATCATGGGCTGGACGCTGGAGACCGAACGGATCTTCTCGACGATATTGACCATGTCCCAAGGGGCCAGGAACTGGCCCTTTTTAAGATTGACCGGTTTGCCGGTTCTTGCCGCCGCCAGAAGCAGGTCGGTCTGGCGGCAGAGAAACGCCGGGATCTGGATGACATCCAGCACCTCGGCAGCCGCGTCTACTTCGCTGATGCGGTGAACATCCGAAAGGATCGGTACGTCGAGGGTCGCTTTGACTTTGGCCAGCACCCGCAGACCGTCGGTCATGCCCGGTCCTCGAAAGGAGGTGATGGCGGTGCGGTTGGCCTTGTCGTAGGACGCTTTGAAGGTAAAGGGAATGCCGAGGCTGTCCGTCATCGCCTTAAGCCGGCCGGCAATGCGTAGCGTGACCGCCTCATCTTCGATGACGCAGGGTCCGCCGATCAGGAAAAAGGGGCCGTCAGGTTTCATTCGATATCATCTTTCAGGAGAATCGGAATCATCTTTTATTATGTATCCTCAGGCGGTTAAAAAGTCAAGCCGTGAAAAACTTTGCCTTGATTACCGGTGGCTTAACTGGTATCATTCTTCACTTTATAGGGCGGCTGAAGGATGGCGCCGAAAGGGAAGGACTCGTTGAAAAAAAAAATAAGCGCGCTCAAACCGATCCTGGTGGTCACCGTGGTGCTGCTGATCAGCATCCCCGCCGTATGGCTGACCATCATCCGTATGGAAGGAACGGCACCCACCCTTGAAATTGAACTCGAATCACCCTTTATCGGTGCTTCGCGTACCGTTACCGTGTCTGTCGACGATGCCGGCAGCGGCGTCCGAAAAGTCTGGATGAGCCTGCTGGTTGAGGGCCATGAAGTGGAAATCCTGCAGCGGACCTTTTCCTCGGCCGGTTTTTTTGCCGGCGGCAAGGAAAAATCAGTGCAGGTAGACGCAACGGTCGCCCCTCAGTCTTTGGGGCTGGCCGACGGAAAGGGCGTCATCCGTGTGGTGGCTTGGGATTACTCGTTGCGCAAATGGGGGAAGGGCAACCGGGTCTACCTGGAAAAGGAGATTCAGATCGACACCAAGGCCCCGTCCATCGACTTGATCAGCCGTGTCCACAACCTATACCAGGGCGGCAGCGGCGTGGCACTCTACCGGCTTTCGGAAGATTGTCCGGTCAACGGGGTGTCGGTAGGCGATCATTTCTACCCCGGATATGCCGGTCAGGCCAAGGATCCATCTGTCTACATGGCCTTTTTCGCCCTGGATTACCGGCAGGGCAAGGAAACACGGCTGGCGGTCACGGCCGAGGATTATGCCGGCAACCGGTCGACGACCGGTTTGGTCCACCATATCAATGCCCGGTCGTTCAGAAAAGACACGATCAATTTGTCCGATAAATTTTTTAACACCAAAATGCCTGATTTCGATCGCTACTTCCCCGAATCATCCGGTGGCAACCGCCTGGAGCGTTTTCTAAAAGTGAACCGGGAACTGCGC
The DNA here is from genome assembly GCA_002352605.1 of Desulfobacteraceae bacterium UBA2771. Lineage (GTDB taxonomy): Bacteria > Desulfobacterota > Desulfobacteria > Desulfobacterales > Desulfosarcinaceae > Desulfosarcina. Next base: position 10,927 of record DEIP01000041.1, read on the forward strand.
CTCAGGGACAACGAAGCCATCTGCCGGGTTACCGCGCATACGGAAAAAGAGATCCTCTGGGAGGGACCTTTTTTGCGGTTGCCCCGGTCGGCCAACCGTGCCCGCTTTGCCGACCAACGGACCTATCTCTACGGGGGAAAGGTGATTGACCATCAGGTGCACATGGGCATCGATCTGGCCTCCACGGCCCGATCCCCGGTGCCGGCGGCCAACCGCGGGAAAGTGGCCTTTACCGGTGACCGGGGCATTTATGGCAATACCGTCATTCTTGACCATGGATTCGGGCTGTTCACCCTATACGCGCATTTGAGCCGGATCGATGTGGCCGAGGGGCAGATGGTTGAAAAAGGGGAACCCATCGCCCAAACCGGTATGACCGGCCTGGCAGGTGGTGACCACCTGCACTACGGCACCCTCATCCACCAGACCTGTGTCAATCCGGTGGAGTGGTGGGATGCCGCATGGATTCAAAACAACATCAGCGCCAAGATCGATGACGCTGGATCCCGATAGGAGCAAAAGGTGGTATGAAAAGCCATAAGGTTCAGAAAACCTACCAGCAGATCAACGATAAAATCCGGTCCGGCGATGTGGTTGTCGTTACGGCCGAAGAGATGATCGACATCGTTGCCGACAACGGATCGGAAGCCGCCGCTCAACAGGTGGATGTGGTGACAACGGGTACCTTCGCACCCATGTGTTCCTCGGGCGCATTCATCAATTTCGGTCACTCGGCACCGGGAACCAAAGCGTCGAAGGTGTGGATCAACAATGTACCGGCCTACGGAGGCATTGCCGCGGTGGACTGTTATATCGGCGCCACCGAACCCTGCGAGGATGATCCGCTGAACAAGGTGTATCCCGGTGAATTTCTTTACGGCGGCGGACACGTCATCCAAGATCTGGTGGCGGGCGAGAAGGTGCATATCAAGGCCACCGCCTATGGTACGGACTGCTATCCCAGCCGCGAATATGAAAAGGTCGCGACCCTTAAATCATTGCCCCAGGCCACCTTGTGCAACCCGAGAAATGCATACCAGAACTACAACTGTGCGGTCAATCTGACCAATAAAACCGTGTATACCTACATGGGAACCTTAAAGCCCGGGATGGGCAACGCCAACTACTGCTCGGCCGGCCAGTTGAGCCCTTTGTTTAACGACCCCTTTTATCGGACGATCGGGCTGGGCACGCGGATTTTTCTTGGCGGTGGCGTTGGCTACGTCACCTGGCACGGCACCCAGCACCGTCCCGAGGTGGAGCGGGCCGACAACGGTACCCCGCTGACCCCGGCAGGCACCCTTTGGGTAATGGGGGATATGAAACAGATGCATCCGGACTGGCTGGTCGGCGTCGGCATCCAGGGGTACGGGTGCTCCCTGGCAGTCGGTCTCGGCGTACCTATCCCCATTCTCGATGAAGAGATGGCCAGGTATACTGCGGTTTCAGATGCCGATCTCATGACCCAGATTGTGGACTATGGAAACGACTACCCCAAGGGGAGATCCAGTAATTTGGGCCAGGTCAGCTACGCCCGGTTGAAAAGCGGTGTGATCACCGTCAATGGGGAAAAGGTGCCCACGGTTCCGCTTTCCAGCATGGTCAAGGCCCGCCAGATTGCCGACACGCTAAAGCAATGGATTGCAGCGGGCACCTTCGAATTGGGCCGGCCCCAGTTTACCCTTCCCTCTGCCTGATGCCCATGGCAGGCCCCGGGTGCAACGGAGCCGAAATGAAACCTACCTTGCGTGCCTTTGTTGCCGTGCCGATCCCCGACTCGGTATCGGTCTTCATAAGGCAAGTTCAGGCGCGCCTTCAATCGTCGGGAATGAACATCCGGTGGGTGGCGGCGAATAACATTCATTTGACGTTGAAATTTTTGGGCCAGATCGATCCCTCCCGGGTTCCTGCGGTTGCCGCCATGATGGACGCAGTTGCCGGGTCGATCCCACCATTTCTGCTGGGCGCCGGTGGGCCGGGGGTGTTCCCGAACCATCGCCGTGCACGCGTCTTGTGGGTGGGCCTGAACGGTAATATCGAGCGTCTGATGGCGATTCAGGCGGCACTCGAATCCGGTCTGGGACCGGTTGGCTTCCGCGAGGAAACCCGGCCTTTTCATCCCCACCTGACCATCGGCCGATCCCGGCGGCGGCTTGATGCGGAAACGCTCGGTGCGTCCCTGGAATCGATGAAAGAGGTCGCCTCCGATTCATTCCGGGTGGAACGGTTGGTGCTGTATAAAAGCATGTTGTCACCTGCCGGGGCCGAATATGCCCGGCTGCATACATCGTATCTGACGATATAGTGTCTGACCAGAAATGAGGGATTTTGGTCGA
>DEIP01000041.1:13334-14549 GCA_002352605.1 Desulfobacteraceae bacterium UBA2771
AAATAACCATTTATGGATGGGCACGATCTAACCAATATGGGAGACGTTGCATGACCAATACATCGGATAAAGCCAAGGCGGTGGACGCTGCCATGAGTCAGATCGAACGCCAGTTCGGCAAGGGCGCCATCATGAAACTGGGGGCATGCCCCATCGAAAACATTCCTGTTATCTCCACCGGATCGATCGAATTGGACCGTGCCCTTGGCATCGGTGGGTTGCCCCGCGGGCGCGTGATCGAAATTTTCGGCCCCGAGTCATCGGGAAAGACGACCCTGGCCCTTCACGCCGTGGCAAATGCCCAAAAGCAGGGCGGCATTGCTGCGTTTATCGACGCCGAACATGCCCTGGACACCAGTTACGCCCGCAGGCTGGGTGTCAACTGCGATGAACTGTTGGTCTCTCAGCCCGACACCGGCGAACAGGCCCTGGAAATCGCCGACATGTTAGTGCGCAGCGGCGCCATCGACGTGATGGTGATTGACAGTGTGGCGGCCCTGGTCCCCCGGGCGGAGATCGAGGGAGAGATGGGTGATTCCCATATGGGGCTTCAGGCCCGTCTCATGTCCCAGGCGCTGCGAAAACTGACCGGCACCATCGGAAAGACCATGACCTCGGTGATTTTCATCAACCAGATCCGTATGAAGATCGGCGTCATGTTCGGCAACCCGGAGACCACCACCGGCGGTAACGCCCTGAAATTTTATTCCTCGGTTCGTTTGGACATCCGGCGCATCGGCGCCATTAAGGATGGACAGGAGGTGGTTGGAAATCGAACCCGGGTCAAGGTCGTAAAAAACAAGATGGCCCCGCCGTTCAAAGAGGCGGAATTCGATATCATGTACGGGGAGGGTATCTCTCGGGCCGGCGACCTGTTGGATGTGGGTGTCAGCACCGGCATTATCGACAAAAGCGGCTCCTGGTATTCCTACAATGGCGAGCGCATCGGCCAGGGACGCGAAAATGTGAAGAAGTTCTTTCAGGACAATCTCGACCTTTTTGAGACCGTGGACGTGAAGGTACGAGAGGCGGTGGGACTGCTGAAGCCCAAAGCTGAAGCGAAAAAGGAAAAAACAGACAAAAAATAGCTGCTGACCCCACAAGGCCAGGGAGGCAGGCCCGGATACGACTATTGTCTTAATCCTGAAATTCGTGTTTTTTTTATCAGAAAATTTAAAGATTAATAACAATTGCCAAAAGCCAAATAACAAATAA
>DEIP01000041.1:14669-18372 GCA_002352605.1 Desulfobacteraceae bacterium UBA2771
AGCTCATCTTTGATTCCCCAGGACGATCCGACGTTGCTTTTTACCAATGCCGGCATGGTGCAGTTCAAGCGTACCTTTTTGGGTGAAGAGAAACGGGACTACATTCGTGCAACCTCCTCCCAGAAGTGCGTTCGGGCCGGTGGAAAGCACAACGATTTGGAAAATGTAGGATATACGGCCCGGCACCATACCTTTTTTGAAATGCTGGGCAACTTTTCCTTCGGCGATTACTTCAAGGAGAAGGCCGTTGACTTTGCCTGGGACCTGCTGACCAATGGGTACGGGCTACCGGCCGACAAACTCTGGGCCTCGGTCTACCTGGATGACGATGATGCCTACGACCTGTGGCACCGGCGCATCGGTATCCCCGAATCACGGATGATCCGGCTTGGAGAGGAAGAAAATTTCTGGGCGATGGGCGACACCGGTCCCTGCGGCCCCTGCAGCGAGATCCACATGGACCGCGGGGCCGAGCACGGTTGCGGTCGGCCTGACTGCGATGTGGCCTGCGACTGCGACCGGTTTCTGGAGATCTGGAACCTGGTCTTCATGCAGTACGACCGCGATGCCTCGGGCAGGATGACGCCGCTTCCCAAACCCAGTATCGATACGGGTTTAGGGTTGGAGCGCATGGCCTCGATCATCCAGGACGTCAATACCAATTTCGACACCGACCTGATCCTGCCCATCATCCGGTGCGCCGAGGCGCTGGCCGAGAAACCTTATGGCCGAAACGAGTCTGACGACGTGGCCATGAAGGTTATCGCCGACCACAGCCGGGCGGCCGCCTTCCTGATCGGCGACGGCGTGCTGCCGGCCAATGAAGGCCGGGGATATGTGCTGCGCCGGATCATGCGGCGGGCCATCCGTTATGGTCGTAACATCGGCTTGACCCAACCCTTCCTCCACGAAACCGCCCGGGTGGTCTTCGACATCATGGCGTCGGCCTATCCCGATCTCAAGGCGGCTTCGGCCTTTATCACCAACGTTATCGAGAACGAAGAGATTCGCTTTTCGGAAACCCTGGATAACGGGCTGCGGGTGCTCAACGATACCTTGGCGGGGATCCGGGCCAAGGGTGCCACCCAGGTGCCCGGAGACTTGATCTTTAAATTATACGATACATTCGGGTTTCCCGTGGATATCGTGCGTGACGTGGTGCGTGACGAGGGACTGACCCTGGATACCGACGGGTTCGAACGATGTATGGATCAGCAGCGCAAACAATCCCGTTCAAAAATCGCCTTTAGCGGCATTTCAGATGCCTACCGCCGACTGAGCACGTCGGGTGAGAAAACTGAATTTGTCGGCTACGGTACCCTGGCCTGCGAAGCCCGGGTGGTGCTGGTCGTTCGGGAAAACGAAAGGGTCGACGCTGCCGATGCGGGGGCTCTGGTTGAAGTGGTGACCACGGCCACGCCCTTTTACGGTGAGGCTGGTGGCCAAGTGGGCGACTGCGGGATCATCACGGCCCCCGGCATGGAGATGACGGTGACCGACACGGTCAAAGACCCCACCGGCATCATCATTCATAAGGGGCACGTGAAAACCGGTCGTTTAGAGAGTGAACAGACGGTCATGCTTGGTGTGGACAGTGACCACCGGGCATCCGTGGCCCTCAACCATACGGCCACCCATATCCTTCATGCGGCCCTGCGTCATGAACTGGGAGATCATGTCAAGCAGGCCGGATCCATGGTGGCGTCGGATCGGCTTCGATTTGACTTCACCCATTTTTCCCAGATCGATCCCGACGCCCTGGAACGCATCGAAACCGGTGTCAACAGCCGTATCCGACAAAATGTTGCCGTGACGGTGGAGGAGATGGAGATGGAACAGGCCATGCGGTCCGGTGCCACGGCCCTGTTCGAAGAAAAATACGGTGACCGGGTTCGCGTCGTCACCATGGAACCCTTCAGCCGGGAGCTTTGCGGCGGCACCCATACCGGTCGAACCGGCAATATCGGCCTGTTTAAAATTCTCTCCGAATCCAGTGTGGCCTCCGGGGTACGGCGCATCGAAGCCCTTACCGGAAGTGCCGCCCTGATGCATGTTCAGACGACCAGCCGGACACTTCAGCAGTTGGGTCACCTGGTAAAAGACAAGCCCGACGCCGTGGTTAAACGGGTCGCGTCGGTGATGGCGTCCTTAAAAAGCCTGGAAAAGGAGACGCAACGGATCAAGACCAAAATGGCCGAAATGGAGGCCGATGACAGTGGTGAGCAAATTCTTGAGATTAACGGGGTGCCCACGATCATTCAACAGGTGACCGTTGAGAAGCCATCCGCCCTGCGAGAACTGGCCGACAGGTTCAAGGACCGCATCGGGTCGGGTATCGTGGTCCTGGGATGTGAATCCGGCGGCAAGGCCCTGTTGATTGTGGTGGTGACCAAGGATCTCCACTCCCGGTTCCATGCGGGCAAGATGATCAAACCGATAGCCAACGTGGTGGGCGGCGGCGGCGGTGGCCGACCCGACATGGCCCAGGCCGGCGGCACCCGGCCCCGGAACCTGGCGCAGGCGCTGGAAAAAGCCCGCGAACTGATCCAAAAGGGCTGAATCTTTTCTACTCAAACACCCACTTTCTCATGGTTTCGAAAACCACTTCCCGCTTGATGGGTTTGGTTACGTAGTCGTCCATGCCGGTTGCCAGGCATCTTTCGCGGTTACCGGACATGGCATTGGCCGTCATGGCCACGATGGGCACGCGTCTTATGGTGTTCGGCTTGCCATTGTTCGCCGATTCCCATTTACGAATATCGGCGGTTGCCGCCGGACCATCCATTACCGGCATCTGCATATCCATGAAGATCAAATCGAAACGATCCGGATCGTCGATGTAAAGGGAGAGGGCAATGGCCCCGTTTTCAGCCACTTGGCACCGGTACCCGGCCTTTTTCATCATGATCTGTACCATCTTCTGATTGACCGGGTTGTCTTCCACGATCAGAGCTCGGGCATGTTGCTTCATTTCCTCTTGCACCGAGTACTGGGTGGCGATGGCTTCCGTCTTTTCATCCGGTTTCTCCTCGGCGATCATCCGCTGAACCATGCGGTACAGCTTGTTTCGCAGCGCCGGCTTGCTGAGAAAGCCGTCGAACCCGGCGGCCCGGCATTTTTTTGCGTTCCGGCGGGTCAGGGAGGAGAGGGCCAGAAGCGGGATGGCTGAAAAGGGTTCCCGAGATTTGCGGACCTGCCTGGCCACCTCGTATCCGTTGGCGTTCGGCATCTGAATATCACTGATGCAGATGTGGAACGGATCCTTCGTTTCTACACCGGATTTCAATGTGTCAATCACCGCTGTTCCCGATTGCAGCGCCGTGACCTTCATGTGCATTTGCCGCAGGTAGTGGGCAAGGAGGTTCAGGTTCGTCAGATTGTCATCGACGATCAGGACCTTCTTGTCGGTCAGCGACTGGTGAAAATAGTCGCCCACCGCTTTCACCGCCGTGGCCTTGTTCAGCACGGCGGTGAAGTGAAACCGGCTACCCGTTCCAAGGGTACTTTCCACCCAGATCTCTCCGTTCATCTGTCGCGCCAGCTTTCGACAGATGGAGAGCCCCAGCCCGGTGCCGCCGTATTTTCGGGTGGTGGACCCGTCGGCCTGTTGGAACGGAACGAACACCCGCTCCAAATTTCTTTCATCGATGCCGATGCCCGTGTCTCGAACGATAATGTGAACGTCAACGGTATCCTCGAACTC
>DEIP01000068.1:0-5728 GCA_002352605.1 Desulfobacteraceae bacterium UBA2771
AATTTACAGTTGCAATCAGACAACTATTGGACAAACAAACGCCAGAATAAGAGAAAGGTATCGTCACCACGATATATTTTTCTACTTTTTGCCCTACAATCAAGCGATTTTTTCATCCGGTCCACCCTACGAAGATGGCCCCGGCCAGCATGATGACGGCACCGGCGAGCCGAAGCCCACCTTTTTCCTCCTTCAACCAAAATATGCCGTAGGCAGCGCCAAACAAGAGGCTCGTCCGTTTGATGGCGATCATGTAAGCGGCCTCGATCTTAGCGATGGCCAACATATGGGTAAACATCATCATTGCCATCATAAAACCAATGAGAATTCCGGGGAATATGGGTCCAACCGTTTGCCGCTCCTTTCGATCTTCAAGCCAGGGACCGAGAATAACGATCAGCGCCGTGAAGGCAAGAAAGTAGACGACGGCGAAAAAATAGGGATTGGTGTGCAAGATCGCTGTCTTTCCGATCACCGCGGTGATGGAATACAAAAGGGCCGTTATGACGATCAGCCTCGGACCTTGTTGGTGGAAAATTTCGCGTAGCGGGAACAAAAGTCCTGCTTTTATATTGGACAGGTTGACCACGTAAGAACCGATCACGATCAGTCCGATGCCCACGGCGCCTCTGACACCCACGGTTTCTGCCAGAACGATTCGGCCCGTAAGCACGATAAAAACCGGCGTAAGGGCGAAAAAAGGAAGGCAAAGGGAAAGCGGAGAAGACCGAATCGCCTTCATATAACAAAAAAGGGCCAGTGCTTCCAAAGGCAACCCTACGGCCAAGCAGAGGTAGAACACCCGATCCGGTCGGACCATGGGAATGAAAAATAAGGCGGCCATCAGCCACGGCAGGGCGAAGAGGTAGCGGATTCGTCCCATGGCAAAGGGGGAACAATCTTTGTAGTACCGTTTGGTCAGTGCATCCACCGTAGCCAGGCAAAATGCACAGAGCAGGGAAAGAAAGAACCAGTCCATCGTATCGCCTTTTCCCGAATTGAACGGTGTTCGTTTTTTTAGGAAGGGGCGCATCATCGGACACCGTTGCCACCTCGCAGACGGTTATACCTTGACGCATCTCATCAAGAAAGATAAAAACGCTGTTGTTTACCCTTTATGAACGCAAACTCATTCCTAAGAAAACGGAATACAGGATATTGGTTTCCGATACCTTCTTCAAATGACGGCACGGATGTTACCATGGGTCATGCTCATCGTGGCAACCGCCCCCTTTACGGTTCTGGCCAAGTCCTCGGAACCCAAGACGAATTCCGGGTGTGTCATCCTGCGGCATGAACTGGGCCGCACAGCAGATTCCATGGTGGACCTGGCCGGGGCGCTGAAGGCTGATACGCGCAGCGAAAAATAGTCCACGCCTGTTTGACGCATAGCGAAACACCGGCAAGAAAAATGTGGATTTATTTTTTTCCGGGGCCCCAACTTGCGGTTCGAAATGAGGTATGAATCATTCGTCCCGAATCAACCCGAGCAGTTCGTCGGCGGTCATTTTACCGCTCAAATCGGCGCCGTCCAGCAGGCTATCAGCCAGGTCCCGCTTGGACCGGTGTAGGGCTACGATTTTCTCTTCGATGGTGTGACTGGCGATAAGACTATAGACGGTCACCGGCCTTGTCTGACCGATGCGGTGAACGCGATCAGCGGCCTGATCTTCCACGGCCGGATTCCACCAGGGATCCATGTGGATGACGTAATCGGCAGCGGTCAGGTTCAGGCCCACGCCGCCTGCCTTTAAACTGATCAGGAACAGATCTCCGTCACCGTCCTGAAATGCCACAACACTTCGCTTGCGTGCCTTTTGGGACGTGCTCCCGTCCAGATACTGGTAGCGGATCGATCGCTTTTCCACGTAGTCGCGGATGATATTCAGATGTCCCGTAAACTGGCTGAAAACCAAGGCTTTGTGACCGCCGACCAAAAGATCGTCCACGATGTCACCGAATGCACCCAGCTTGGCGCTGGGCAGGGATGCCTCCGGTAAGACCAGGCTGGGATGGCAGCAGGCCCGGCGCAGCTTCATGATTTCGGCGAGAATTTTCAGGTGCGCGCCTTGGCCGGAGGCACCGTCGCCAGTGAGCGTTTCCAATGCATTGCGACGAAGCGCCTCATAGAATGCGCGTTCTTCGGCACTCAGTTCCACCTGGATGAGAATATCAGTCCGCGGGGGCAACTCCTCTAAGACCTGGCTTTTGGTTCGTCTGAGAATGAACGGTTGGACGAGTTTCTTCAGCCGTTTGCGTGCCGTACGATCCCGGTTCTTCTCGATGGGCGTGGCAAAGGTGTCGGTGAATGTTTTCAACGATCCCAGCAATCCGGGATTGATAAACGTAAAAAGCGTCCACAGTTCCCCCAAGTGATTCTCGATGGGGGTTCCGGTGGTGATCAGTTTAAAGCCGCCGTCGAGTTTCATGGCGGCCTGGGAGCGTTTGGTGGTATGGTTCTTGATGGCCTGGGCCTCGTCCAACACAATGATTTCAAAATGAACTGCGGCCAGCATCTTTGCGACTTTTTCTTGTTGTAGCAGACCATAACTGACCACCAGTAGATCGAAGGGATTGAGATCCGCTACAATCCGTCCCCGATCACCATTGGACAATCCGACGACGTTCAACGATGGCGCGAAACGGCCAACTTCGGCCTCCCAATTCATACCCACCGATGTGGGGGCGACGACGAGGCTAGGGCCTCTGGCCGCACGGGTAAGCATGACGGTCAGGGCCTGAAGGGTCTTTCCCAGCCCCATGTCGTCAGCCAGGCACGCCCCCACCCCCCAGTGGCACAGGCGGGCCAGCCAAACGAAACCCTCGACCTGGTAACCGCGAAGGTCGACCATTAATGTCGACGGAACCTCGGGTTTAAGCGAGAGGGCATCCTCGAACCGCCCGATGTGGGCCTTCCAGTGTTTGTCTCGGTAAAATCCGCCTACTTCCCCGGCCATATCTTCGAGGAAGAGTGCCGCCAGTGGATGAAAATGCCGATGCTTTCCCGATTTTTTAGAATAGGCGGCTAACTCTTCCAGGCGTCTTTTAAACGCCCAGGTCAGGGCCAAAAACTGACCGTCCTCCAGTTGGACAAAACGCCCCTTGGCATTTTCCAGCAGGTCGAGAAGCCGCTCCATGGAGAGTACCAGATCATTGTCTACTTTCAGTTCGCCGGACACGGAAAACCAGTCCCGCGACTTCTCGACACGGATGAAAAAATGCTTCATCTCCGTCTGCCGACGAAGGGTGAACGGTTCACCCTCTGGCCATTTCAGGGCCACCGAAGGCTCAAGTGCATTTAATTCCATGAGAGTCTCGAAGCACGCCTCAAGCGTGTTCAGTGTCCACTCCCACATGCCCGCATCCAGCTCCCCAGAGACCAGCGTGGGACAGCCGGTTACTGCTATTCCGGCAAGCTGACGCTCCAGTTGGAGGTCTCGTCGGGTACACTGCAGTTTGCCGGCGATGTCGCAGATCAACGTCTCTCCCCCCTCCCCCGGTCGGAAACAAGGTCCGCCCGGAGCAAAGGGTTGCACCCACACACCGAGTTTCAACCCATCGCCGAGACGACGCAGATGGACATTGGGTGTGGGATCGGCAGGCGCTTCCTGTGCGGTCTGTCCGATGCCATCGAGCTGCGAGTGGACGGTGACTATGGAAGAAACCCGCTCGACCGCTTCCAGCAACTGTTTCTTGCCCGCAGCCGGCACCTTGAGCCCTGGTCCGATAATCTTGGCGATGCGACGGACCTCCTCTCCGGTTTCAATCACCTTGACGCGTGTGGACGATTTCTTGATCAGTTGAACATCTTCGCCGGTATCGGTATGGAAATCGTTGATGAAGGCAATCTTAAATTTGCCGCCCTTGTCCCTGTTGACCGTAAGTTCCGGCGTTCCGGTGACGATCTCCATGCGGGTTCGGGGATCTTTTTCGGAAAAAACCAAGGGATGACCGGCAAGGGATGTAAGGGCCTTGCCCGTGAAATGGTAGCTGACTTCCGGATATCCCCGCCAAATCCTGTGATTCTCTTCGATTCCGGCGCAGACCTTTTCATCTTGAAGGGTCAAAAAATCGAAGGTGTGGATCTCGTGGTAGAGACGCTTGAGGGCGATCTTGCGTCCCTTGCTCCATGCTCCGCTCGCGGTTCGGACCTGCAAACGCGGTGAAAGATCCCAGAAACCATGCGTCTCATGCATATCGAAAAACCAGACCAGGCGCAATGGCCGGGCGTCGTCCGTAACGTCGGCATCCTCACGGTTCAGGTTGATCAGCGCGCTCAAGGCCTGCTGCCATCGACTCTCCGGTCGGATCAGATCGATAATGCTGCGAATACCGCTACGGTCAAAAAATGCCGTCGCCTTTTCAGCCTCTTCACGCACTTTGACATCCAACCGGGCCAGAAAAATCGATACTTCCGCCCGCACCCATCCATGGCCATCGTTGTTTGTGGCGATACCTTGTAGAAACGTCAACGATTCAATCAGCCCGCTGCCTTTTCGCCTGTCCATCCAATAGATGGCAAGGCACTGAATCAAGGAGGAAACCGGATCTTCATGAAACACAATCACATACCATTGCCGTAGGGTTTCAAGGGCATCCGGGTCTCCCTGGCGGGAGGCGATCAATTCACCCAGAGCGATAAACGCCCGATGTTGGGGATGTTCATTGTCTTTGGCGGCAATAGCGGCGTACGTTTTCGCCGCCTGGACCTGCTGTTTTGCGCCTTCTTTGACCAACGCCAGTAGAAAAAAGATGCCGGATACAGAAGTAAAGTATATCTTGCGTTTACGGGTGCTCTTTTTCAGTATTTTCAAGGCGGTCTCGTAAAATTCGACGGCATCGGTGTTGTTTCCGCGCAAAAATGCCGAAAAACCTCTCACCAGAAAGGCGGACATGCCGTCATCGCCTGCAACCACCGTCTCGGCTTCAATCAGACGGCCGTTTAAAATCAACTGCTCGGCCAGATAGCCCCGGATGTGCTCCCCCTCTTTCGTTTCGGAGAGAGATGAAACATCTTTCAGGAAATTGAGAAGTTCCGAATTCGGTGAAAGGCCGCAACGCTGAAAATAGCCGGTGAGTTCCTGTGCGATTTCCAACTGTAGTTGTACGGGAAGATATTCGCGAGTCCATTTCGAATCGAACGAACTCGTGAATATAAGTACAAACGGATGGTCCTGTGGTTTGTTATGGGTGGCGTAATGTCTTTCGTAATAATCCATGAGTTCGTGGACGCCATCGAAATCACGCCGATATATCGAAATGCGGATCTCCCGAAAAGTCTGATCGTAGCTTGGAAAATCGTAGGTTTTTTCGTCAAAGTTTACAGGCATCGTCCGCTGAACAGCATCGGCTATTTCATGAAACCATCCATTTTCCGCCAGCAACCGGCAAATCGGCTCCCTGAGGGGAACAAAACAACAAAAATGCATCTCATTTCTTTCGACGAGGCCCAGTTTACACAGATCGTCCAGAGTCGGATCCAGATCGGTAACCTTATATTGTTTAAAATCGTCATCGCCGACAAAAAACTTTTTCATCGCGTTGAGAATATTTGTTCGCGCCGTGTATTCATAGATCACCGCAAGAATATGAATCGTGGTCTCGTGTAAGGGGGAAAGTTTGTTATAGGCATCGATCCGCTCGATAAACGATTGGTTGTCACTGGTTGTCAACAGCTTCAAAGTGGACTCCTACATCATCAAAATCAAATATCAAGTGGCATATAAAC
>DEIP01000068.1:5743-6890 GCA_002352605.1 Desulfobacteraceae bacterium UBA2771
CATCTTTATCTGACAATTTCCCTATTTTTCTTTGAAATGTGCTTCGAAGAGGCGGTGGATATGTCTAATAACGGATGCGATTCGCCCCTGGCATTCCAACAGTAGCTTTTTAGGCTTGGCTTCCCAGAAGGATCGCTGAAGAATCATCGCGCCGAACACCGCCTTTTCGCTCAATTGGAAAGCCAAGTCATTGGCCGGCCCGGTTCTTCCTTCGCAATCACCCATCAAAAGCTCGTATTCTTGATCCAGTTCACCCAGAAATCCCCGTTTTTCGATCTCAGCATATTTTCGGAGCTGGTCCTCCTGCTGTCTGAGATCGATTTCATCCTGGCAATTTTGAATGACCTTCACCAGGTATCTATTGGCGGTGTCCGAGTGCAACCGCCCCTTTGCCCGCTGTGTCGCGAAGATGGCAGGACCTTGCCGGATCGCCTCGGGCGTATAGCGGGAGCTGAGCCAGGTTCGAAGTGGGCCTTTTGAGTCGAGAGCGTCAAGGCAAAAATCAGCAAAACCTTTATCCAGGATCTGTCTTGCCACCTTCATGGTCGGAAGCTGGTCAGGTTTTCTAAAAAGATCCCGCCGACCTTTTAGTTTTTCCAAACTCAACAACCGCCTTGTTTTCCGGACGCCGGGGCGTTGCCGGAATCATCATCGTTTCCGAATCAATCGTTTCCCTGAGAAGACGATCTTTATGGATCGGTTTGTTGTCATGAACCATCGCTTCGGGTTTTCGTCCCATGAAATCGGTGCTTTGTTCATACGCTTGGACAACGCCTTGTGTATTTTCCGTTTCGGTCACGACAACGGCGGTGTGGCAGGCCGTAGCCTGATCGACCATTCCTTGCCAATTATAATTCATCNNCATCGTTTCTCCGCTGTCGGTTAGGTGCACCGAGACGCCTTTGCCGTCGGCAACCAGTATCGTGCCCGGTTGCAATTTTTGCGTACTGCCTCTGTAACGTGGCGATTTTCTTTTTTTTGACGAGATCATCTTACTGATTTCCAAAGCCCTTCGGATCTGTTTCGGCGGTAGGTTAACCCGCCCCGGCTCATGTTGAAGAGAATCTCTCAAGCTCCCCTGCCAGACGGCATAGTCCTCATTGATCATTCGGGCAACATCATTTGCCTCTGGGCCGAATTCCGGAAC
>DEIP01000009.1 GCA_002352605.1 Desulfobacteraceae bacterium UBA2771
AAAAGCAGCCGGGGCCGGGCCATCAGGGCCCGGGAGATGGCCAGCGTCTGCTGCTCACCCCCGCTCAAGGTACCACCGGCCTGATTTCGCCGTTCAGCCAGGATCGGAAACAGGCTGTAAACATATTCCAGGTCCGATTTTACGCCGTCTTTGTCATTCCTCAGAAACGCCCCCATATCCAGATTTTCCAACACGATCAGGTAAGGGAAAATTCGCCTGCCTTCGGGTACCTGGCTGATGCCCATGGAAACGATCTTGTTTGGGTTCACCCGGATGATGGACTGTCCCATAAAGCGGACATCTCCGGTTCTCGGCGGCACGATCCCGGAAATGGACATCAAGGTCGTGGTTTTGCCGGCGCCATTGGCACCGATCAGGGTGATGATCTCCCCCTCTTTCACCTCCAGGCTGACACCCTTCAGGGCCTGGATGTTACCATAAAAGGTATGTATATCAACGAGGCTAAGCATCGATCGCTTCTCCGAGATAGGCCTTGATAACCGCCGGATTTTTGCGGATCTCCGCCGGTGTGCCCTGGGCGATCTTCTTACCATAGTTCATGACGAAAATGCGGTCCGAAAGGCTCATGACCAGCTTCATGTCGTGCTCGATGAGCAGGATCGAATAGCCTTTTTGCATCACCGCTTCCTCTTCACGGCGGGTTGAGATTCCTCTTAACACAGCCCCTAAAATACCGGCCTTCATGCGACACCAACCACGATATTGAGCCCCAAACCTAGCAGCACGTAGATCAGGGCCGTAATCATGATGTTGGTCTGGTAGATGGAAAAGACGAAAGGAAACGCCACGGCCAAAAGGCCGACCGAGGTCAGCGCCGGGATGATGAAGCGTCGATCGTTGAGCAACCGCTGGCTCAGCGTCACCAGGGCAACACCATCGACCGCTGTTTTTCGAATGCCTTGTTCTTTGCGACGGATCAGGTAGCGCCAGAATGCGGAGAGCACAAAACTGCCGATGCCCACGAAAAACAGGTTGGCCCAGCGCCACTGGATGATATTTTCCACCGTGTTGACCCGGATGACCATGATGGGAAAGGTCAAAAACATGAACCACAAGGAAACCAGGAATGATTTTTTCAGTTCGTTTCCAAGCATGGATGTATATATCTCAATCCGCATGGTGGCCGGCGGGGCAGGGCTTGCCGGCCCCAGGATATATTCAACGCCTCTATACCTTTTCCGCAGTTGAGCGACCCAGAATGCCGGCGGGCCTGAAAATCAGGATGACCACCAGAAAAATAAAGGCGAACACATCCTCGTCGTCGCTGGAGACATAACCGGTGAAAAAGGATTCGGTCCATCCGAGTACCAGACTGCCAAGTACCGCACCGGGGATGGAGCCGATGCCGCCCAGCACCGCCGCCACGAAGGCCTTGATGCCGGCGATGAAGCCGATATAAAAATTGATCTGGCCGATGTGGGAGGCGATCAGCACCCCGCCGATGGCAGCCGTGGCCGAACCGATGATAAAGGTCAACGAGATTACCCGGTTGACGTCAACCCCCACCAGCATGGCCATGTCCCGATCCTGGGCCGTGGCCCGCATGGCCTTGCCGATTTTAGTGAACTTGATCAGAAAGGTCAGTGCAATCATGACAATCGTGGTGGTGATCAGGATCACCAGCTCCGGTGAACCGATGATGTGGGCAACGGGCTCCATGAACTCAAAATCGGGGATCAGCGCGGAAAAGGGTAGAAAATCCGAAGTCTGGGCCAGCAGCACATAATTCTGCAGAAAAATGGACATGCCGATGGCGCTGATCAGGGCCGACAGCCGGGGGGCCTGACGCAGGGGCTTGTAGGCAATTTTCTCCATGGTAAAGCCGTATGCCGAGGAATAGATCACGGCAACACCGGCGGCAATCAGCAGGATGGCGATCGGGTTCCACCCCATCATGGCCAGTACACTGATCACGATCAGGGCGGTAAAGGCGCCGATCATGTAAATTTCGCCATGGGCAAAGTTGATCAGCTGCACGATCCCGTAAACCATGGTGTAACCGAGGGCAATCAGCGCATAGATCCTGCCCCGGTGAGCCCGCCCAGAAAAAGCTCGAAAAAATATTCCATTTTATAAAACTATTATTGGTAGTCAGATTGGTAGCAACCGAAAAAATTGCTTGGCGCCGTCATAAAAATTAGGGGCCAGACGCATGGTTGTCTGTCCCCTGATTGATCATGAAATCGTCTTGGTTACTTCAATTCGACATAGACACCGTTTTGAACCTGGTACATGGAGAAACCCACACCGATGGCATCCCCGCGATCGTCAAAACGGATGTTGCCCAGCGGCGTTTCCACGTCCGTGCTTCTCAGAGCGTCGGTCACCGCAGCGTAATCGGTGCTGCCGGCTTTCTCGATGGCGTTGAGAAGAGATAGGGTAGCGGCGTACGCGCATTCAGGAAGAAAGCGCCCGGATCGGTCCCGTAGGCTTTCTTATGGGCATCCTCGGCGGCTTTGGTCATGGGGTTGTCGGAAGTATCCCGAGGGCCGGTTGCATAAACCCCTTCTGCATATTTCTGGGCCACTTTGATGAAGGTGTTATCTTTTACGCCGTCATCGGAGATAAAGATGGTCTTCATCCCCTTTTTACGCATCTGGCTGACGATTTTGGAGGTTTCCGGATGGTAGCCGCCGAAAATGACCGCCTCGGCTTTGCTTTTTTTGATTTTCTGAACGACGGCCGTGTAGTCCACGGCACCGGGGGTGATACCCTCATAAAAGACCACTTCCGCCCGGGCATCCGCTTCCAAAAATGCCTTGGTAAACTCAGCCAGGCCCTTGCCGTAATCGCCCTTATCGTGCAGAACGACAATCTTTTTCAGCTTCAGGACGTTCCAACGCGAAGTCCACTTCCAAACGCGCCTGGGCATCGTCGGAGGCGATGGTGCGAAAAAAATTGGGGTAGTCGCCGCTTTGGGTCAGCGCGGGATTGGTGGCCGATGGAGAGATGACCGGAATGTTGGCGTCTTTGTAAATGCCCTTGGCCGCCTTGGTGGCGCCGGAGCAGATGTGGCCCAGCAACCACGTGGACGCCTTCGGAAACCAGTTTGGTGGCGGTGTTGGTGGCCACCTCGGGTTTACACACATCGTCTTACCACCAGCAGCACCACCTGTTTGCCGAGAACGCCGCCCTTGGCGTTGATCGCTTTCACCACCAACTCGGCGGCTTTGATCGTCGGGATGCCATAGGAGGCAAGGTCGCCACTGTGAGGTCCGGCAACACCAAGTGTAATGGAAACGATCTCTTTTTCAACGACAACTTTCTTTCCCAGCAGCTCATCAAGCTTTTTTGCAAGTTCATTGACTTTTTTACTTAGGGTTCGCGCAAAAATAACTTCGCAGAATTGGCGCTCAGATTTGGTTCAGGTTTGGCTGATCCGAGAGAGCAAAACCACAGGAATAGCGAGCTATTTCGTGGGATTTGAGAGTGAGGTATCAGCCAAAGATGGGCTGAAGCTGAGA
>DEIP01000195.1:0-10963 GCA_002352605.1 Desulfobacteraceae bacterium UBA2771
GCCGTACTCCTGATCAAGCCGATCCTCAATGTGTGCTTGCCACCAACCGCGGCCACTGGTGTATCGAAAACAGCTGTCATTACGTTATCGATTGGAACTATGACGAGGACCGCAGTCGGATACGAACTGGATCGGGCCCGGAAAATATCACTCGGCTACGGAGATTCGCCATTGGCATCATCAAATCCAAAGGCGTACGCAATGTCTCGAAAAAAATGCGACAGCTTACGCGCAATGTGCGCGCGGTCTTTGACTATTTGCGGATGACTGAAAACTCACATGGATGAAAATCACGGTGTTAGAACAAATTCACCGTGCAACGGGCAGCAGACTCATGTGTCCTCTACAAGTTCAATGGTATTCGGAGGGAAAAGCCAAAAAGTGGAAAGATGTGAGGCATGGTCTCCGGTAAGGTTTGATACCCGCTCCTTTCCGCCCCCGGCGATAAGAATTGGGGACGAAATAAAAAGCCCCGGACCGAAAAATGAATTTTCAGCCTGGGGTTTTGCCGTCACTACCAAGACAAGTTCTCCTTACGGCAGGTCTTCTGACTCGCGGATCGTCCTACCGGCCGCCCCTTCCCGTGCCGTTTCTAAAGAGATGGCAGGCACACGTTGTCAGTGTTGGCCCTTGGTGTAAAAGAAGCGACGTCCCTGTCAATGGATTTTTTTACAACACGTTGCGGATTCCGCGAACGGCCTGGTTGATACGCATGTTGTTTTCGATGAGGGCAAAACGCACATAGTCGTCACCATATTCACCGAAGCCCAGGCCCGGTGACACGGCCACCTGGGCCTCGCGGATCAGAAACTTGGAGAACTCCACGGAACCCATCTTGCGGTACTGATCGGGGATCTTTGCCCAGACGAACATGGTGCCCTTTGGGCTTTCGATCTGCCAACCGGCCCGTGACAGGCCTGAAATCAGGGCGTCGCGCCTGGATTTGTAAGTGTCCCGGATTTCAGTCACGCATTCCTGGGGCCCGTTTAAGGCAATGATTGAGGCGATCTGGATGGGCTGAAAGATACCATAGTCCAGGTAGCTCTTGATCCGTTTCAAGGCAGCGATGGTTTCCGGATTGCCCACACAATAGCCCACCCGCCAACCGGCCATGGAGTAGCTTTTTGACATGGAGAAAAACTCCACCCCGACCTCCTTGGCCCCTTTGGCCTGCAGAAAGCTTGGTGCCTGATACCCATCGAAGGTCAGGTCGGCGTACGCAAAATCGTGGATCACCATGATATCGTTCTCTTTGGCAAAATCCACCACCCGCTGAAAGAAATCCAGATCCACTACCTCCGTGGTGGGGTTGTGGGGATAGCTGAGCACCAGCACCTTGGGCCGGGGCCAGGTCTGTTTGGTGGCCTGGATCAGGTTTTCGAAAAAGTTTTGGTCGGGCCCCGCCGGGATGCCCCGTACGTCACCGCCGGATATGATGGAGGAGTATGGGTGGATGGGATAGGTAGGATTGGGTGCAAATACCACATCACCGGGCCGAATGGTTACCAAAATAAGGTGGGACATACCCTCTTTCACACCGATGGTGACGATGGCCTCGCTCTCCGGATCGATCTCCACATCATATCGGCGCTTGTACCAACCGCTGATGGCCATGCGCAGCTTGGTGATGCCCATGGAGGCCGAGTATCGATGGTTCCGGGGGTTTTGGGACGCTTCGGTAAGCTTGTCCACAATGTGCTGGGGCGTGCCGATATCCGGATTCCCCATGCCCAGGTCGATGATGTCTTCCCCGGCACGCCGGGCTTCCATTTTTATCTGGTTGACGGTGGCAAACACATAGGGCGGCAAACGGTCCAGCCTGGCAAATCGGGTCATGATACATTCCTTTTCCGGGGGTGTTTATGGCGTAATGCCGGCACCAACTGCTTGTCAGCGATCTTGGGTGACATTGTGATACTTGGAAAGGTCCTGAATTTAAGAGATAAATAGTATAGCCCAAAAAAATTGTCAAAATTAAATTAAGGTGCGCGGCAGCAATAACCCGGACGTCGGATAGGACCGCTTCGGGTCATCTGGTTCGATTTTTTACCGCGGCCCAAGCCTCCGCCATCTTTGGAAACGGGTTTGACTTTTCGATGCTATCAGATTAGTTTTACGCGACTTTTCAACCCAGCTGAATAAACACTTAGGAATACTTTAATGAAAAAAAACCTGACCTACGCCGATGCCGGCGTCGACATCGACAAAGCGGATAACCTCGTCGATACCATTAAAAAAATCGCCAAGAGAACCAAAAGAACCGGTGTCATGGGTGAGATCGGCGGGTTTGGCGGCCTCTTTTCTCTGAATACCGCCAACATGGCAAGCCCGGTGCTGGTCAGTTCCACGGACGGAGTGGGCACCAAGCTGAAGATCGCCTTCCTCATGGATCGCCACGACACGGTGGGCATCGACCTGGTGGCCATGTGCGTGAACGATGTTGCCGTGCAGGGCGCCAGACCACTGTTTTTCCTGGACTACCTGGCCACGGGAAAGCTGAACACCGGGACGGTCACCGACATCGTCAAGGGCATCGGCGAGGGATGCATCCAGGCCGATTGCGCCCTCATCGGCGGAGAGACTGCCGAAATGCCTGGTTTTTACCGAAACAACGAATACGATCTGGCCGGTTTCGCCGTCGGCCTCGTGGACAATAACAAAATCGTCGATGGATCCGAAATCCGACCCGGCCACCAGATCATCGGCATCGCTTCCAGCGGGTTGCACAGCAACGGCTATTCCCTGGTACGCAAGATCTGCTTCGAGGTACTGGGGCTTAAGGTAGACAGTCACGTCCCCGAACTGGGCAAAACCCTGGGAGAAGAATTGATCACCCCCACCCGGATCTACTCGGAAACCATCCAGTCTCTGATTCGAGACCTGCCCATTCAGGGCCTGGCCCACATTACCGGCGGCGGCATCATGGACAACATCGTCCGGGTTATTCCCCAGGCTTGCGGCATCGCCATTAAAAGAGGATCTTGGGATATTCAGCCCATCTTCCCCTTTCTACAGGACGCGGGCAACATGGATGAAAAGGAGATGATGCGCACCTTCAACAACGGCGTCGGGCTGGTGGCGGTGGTACCCGAAGAAAGCGCCCAGGAGGTGCTCAACCGCCTGTCCGGGAGCGGCGAAAAAGCATGGGCCATCGGCGAAGTAACCAAAACCAGCAAAAACGCCCAGACACGGGTTCAACTGGTATGAGGACAGACATGTGGAAGAAATTTACCGCAGCGTTGACCCGGTTGTTTCAGTGGGTCGCCAATGGTCAGAAAAAACAGCCGGTCTGCAAAACCTGAGTACCCGGCAGACGACGCTCCGGTCCGGGGCCTGACAACCAGAAAAAACAATCATGATTGTACTGGGTATAGAATCCTCCTGCGACGAGACGGCAGCGGCCGTGGTGCACGACGGGCACCGGATACTCTCCTCGGTGGTGGCCTCCCAGGTGGCCGTCCACCATCCGTATGGCGGCGTGGTACCGGAATTGGCCTCCCGAAAACACATCGAGGCCATTGTTCCCGTCGTCAACGACGCCATCGCCAAGGCCGACATCACCGCCGACCGGATCGACGGCGTGGCTGTCACCCAGGGCCCGGGGCTGGTGGGTTCGCTGCTGGTGGGATTTTCCTTTGCCAAGGGGTTTGCCTACGGCCGTGGCATCCCTTGGGTCGGTGTGGACCATTTAGAGGGACACATCAATTCCGTATTCCTGGAGCCGGACCCACCGCCCTTCCCCTTCGTGGCCCTGCTGGCTTCCGGGGGCCACACCAACATCTACCACGTTACCTCCCACCGTGCGTTTCACCTTCTGGGGCAAACCCGGGATGACGCGGCCGGCGAAGCCTACGACAAGGTAGCCAAGATGCTGAGGCTGGGCTATCCCGGCGGGGCGGTGATCGATGGTCTGGCGGCCCGGGGTGACCCGGGCAAGGTTATGTTCACCAGGCCCTTTCTGGACAAGACGGAGTTTGATTTTTCCTTCAGCGGCATCAAGTCGGCGGTAAGCCGGTATATCCAGACCCACCCGGCAACCGACCGGAATGATCAGGCCCATATCGCCGCCGGATTCCAGGCCGCCGTGGTGGAGGTGTTGTCATACAAGATCATCCACGCGGCAAGGCAAAAAGGCTGCCGCCACTTGGCCGTTGTGGGCGGTGTGGCTGCCAACCGGGGTCTGCGGGAAGCCGTCACCCGCGAAGCAGCCGAAAAGGGTTTCACCGTGCACATCCCCTCCCTCGACCTTTGCGGGGATAACGCGGCCATGGTGGCCGCGGTGGGCTACCACCGGCTGAAGGCCGGCGAACGCGCCGGCATGGACGACGATGTCTACTCACGGATGAAATTCAAACCGATCCGTAAATAATGCATTGCCGAAAGAAGACCATGGAAATCAAGGAGAACCTGAAAGATTTCTGTTACCGGCACCTGTTTCCCCGTGCCGGATTGCTGCTGGTCAAACTCATTTCCCGAACCTACCGGTATCGACTGGTGGAACCGGAAAACGAACAACGCGTCCTCGATACCCACGGCACCGTGATCTATGCCTCCTGGCACCAGCGCTTTTTCCCGGGCTTCACCCTTTTTGCCACCCGCCAACCCATTGCCATCATGATCAGCCAAAGCCGCGACGGTGAGATGGTCGCCCGGGTGATGGAGATGCTGGGAATGCGGTCGGTTCGCGGGTCCTCATCCAGAGGCGGCGTCCGTGCCCTCAAAGAACTCCGCTCGCTGACCCGTCAGGGATTTCGTATCGGCCACATCGTGGATGGCCCCCAGGGCCCCTTCGGGGTGGTCAAGCCCGGACTGCTCACCATCGCCCAGTTTTCCGGCGCGCCTATCTTGCCGGTCATCACCTCTGCCCAGCGGCGCTGGACTTTCAATAGCTGGGACCGTTTCATGGTTCCCAAACCCTTCTCCAAGCTGTTCATCCGTTTCGCCCCCCCCATCCCGGTTCCCCGCCGACTGGATGCCGACGCTTTCGAAGCCCTCCGCCTGGATGTGGAAAAACAGATTAAAGAACTCTACGTTCAGACCGATAACTGGTGGAGAAACCCGGAAATGATCAGGCGATATTTTCCATCGTCGACCGCTTAGGATTGGGAACGAAATAATTCGTGATCGACGATTGGTTATTTTTTGCCGAGGCCCTTTCGCAGAACCCGCAACCAAAAGGAACCAAATGACGGACGCCTCGCCGAATAATGCCGGCGCCGACCCGACGGACAAGTCGTCGACAAGGGTCTACCTTGATTTTTACAAGCTTGTCGAATCCCCCTTTGCCATCACGCCGGATCCCGAATTTCTCTTCTCTTCCAGCTGCCACCAGCAGGTGCTCGATAAAATCAGCTACGCCATCGACAGCCGCATGGGGTTCATCCTGCTGACCGGCGAGGTAGGCACCGGGAAAACCACTTTGTGCAGAACGCTGCTGGATCGACTGAGCGGAAAAGCGGAAACCGTCTATGTGATCAATCCGTCTGTTTCGGGCCATGAACTGCTGGCCGGTATTCTCGAAGATCTGGGGGAAAACCCACCACCGGATGCATCCAAGAAAGCGCTGATCGACCGGCTCAACCAGCGGTTGCTGTCCCATGATACGAACCGGCCCTTTGTGGTGATCATCGACGATTCCCAGACCATGACGCCGGAAACCCTGGAAGACCTGCGGCTGTTGTCCAACCTGGAAACCGACAAGCACAAACTCATCCAGGTGGTCCTGTCCGGGCAGCCGGAACTGTTGGCCATGCTGGCCAACGAGAAACTGCGACAGTTGAAGCAGCGAATCGCCGTCCATTGCCGCCTCGAACCGCTTTCCACACAGGAGACCGGCGGGTATATCTCCCGGCGGCTCTTTGTGGCCGGTAATCAGGGTCAGGTGAGTTTTTCCCATGCGGCCACGCGATTGATCCATAAAACATCCGGCGGCATCCCCCGGCTGATCAATAAAATCTGCGACTTTGCCCTCACCGCCGGCTACGTAAAAGATGCGCCGGCCATCGCGCCCGCCCATGTGAAGCGGGCACTGGTGGAGTTAAATGATCTGGATTCTCGCACGACCGGCAGAGGCGGCCGGATCCTTCGCCACGCAGGGTCCGCAACCCTTATACTGGTGCTGATGGCCGTCGCCTTTCTCGCCATCCGTCCCGGCGCCTGGTCCCCGCAAGCGTCTATCCATACCGGACCGATGGAAATCGATCAAGATGGGGGATCGGCTTCGACACCCGCGCCGCACGATCCTAACGCCATCAATTCCGCCCCATCGCCTACAACCGGCGAATCACCTTCATCCGACGCAGCAAAATTCGAATCGGGCGAACGCACCACGACGATCACCACCAGCACGAAAAACACCGCTTTGCCGTCCGAAAATGGCGAACCTGCGCCGATCCGGCCCCAACCCGCCCCCTACGCCCTTCAACTGGCATCATACCACACGGCGAAAAATGCGGAACGGGGCGTGGCACATTATCGAAAAAACGGGGTGCCCGCCCATTGGCAGATAATAAATGACGGGCGGTGGTACCGGATCGTTTCCGGTAAATTCGAAAATTTCAAGCAGGCGGCCCGATACAAAACCGATCACGGGTTGAAGACGGCGATGGTCATCAATGCACCATTGACGGTAAAGGTGCTGCCCAGGCAGCCGGACATACCGGATGCCGACATCCGCAGATTGCTTTCGGAAATCGGGCATGACAGCCTTATGGAAACGGACCTGTTGGGCGATAACACGATCTATACCGGTCTTTTTGTGTCGGTTGAAAACGCATCCATCACCGCCGAACGGATCAATCGCGACGGCCGGTTGCTGGCCCAGGTGGTCACCCGATAACATGCGACACAATCTGCTCGAGTGAACGCGGAGTTGATTTCATGAGCTTAATGAACGACGCCTTGAGAAAAAAGAATCGTGAAATAGCGGGAAGCCCCGCTGTATCCGGTTTTTCCAAGATATCCCAGAGTCCGCGTACAACCAGGAGAGGATTTTCCGTGCTGGTGGCGATGATCCTGCTCACCGCCGCGACCCTGGCCGGCATTCACCTGATGCAATCCGCTTCCGGCAATACCCTGAGGGTAAAAAGAGCCCAGCCGTCAGATGCCCAATTACCGGTGAACCGGGAAGTCGATACACCATCGACCGCCGGCCGGCAGGCCGAGGTCACGCCCACTCTTGGGCCGGTGGATGGTAATCCGGAGCCATTAAAGCCGGCGGACACACCCCAAGAAAAACGGGCGACTGCCACCCACAGGCAACCGCAGCCGGCATCATCGGTAAGCGACGGCCCCGAACCGGGCACACGGCACAGCCGGTCTGCACCGGTCGAGGCACGGGTCGACCGAAAACCGCCGGCTACGACAATTGGAAAGGCATCAGCGCCCATCACCGAACGGAATACAGGCGGCGCCGTTCGAAAAAATGGCCCATCCCATGCAGACAGGGATCTGTTCTACAAAAAGGCCCTGGCCTATCATCGCAGCGGCCGCCTGCTCGAAGCCATCCGCCTTTACCGGCAGGTCCTTAAATCGGATTCAAGCCATCCGGGTGCCATGCTGAACCTGGCCGCTGCAGCCATGCGGCAGGGCAATTATCACGAGGCTCAAACCCTTCTCGAACGACTGGAACCGTCGACCCCACGGCCCCAAGGTGTGTTATTCAATCTGGCCATCGCGGCAATCGGCATGGGCGCCCCGGAAAAGGCATTGGACTACCTGGACAACGCCCAAGCGGTATCGGATGCATCGCCATGGGAAATTCGTTTTCACCGGGCCGTGGCCTATGCCCATATGAACCAGCCGTCTGAAGCCCTGGTACTGTACCGGCAAGTGCAGACGGAGCGGCCCAACGCCCCCGGGCTCCAGTTTAACCTGGCGGTCACCTGTGATGCACTGGGCCTGTATCCGGAGGCGTTGACCCACTACGAAGCAGCCATGGGAACCGCTTTGGAACCATCTGAAATCGACAAGGAAACCATAATCCAGCGCATCCGAACGATTGGGCGATACCTCGGTAACACCCAAGCATCGGCAAAAAGGCAGTAAGATGGCAAAACGCATCGGCGATATTCTTATCGACCTGGGCTTCATCGACCGCGACCAGCTGGAGATGGCCGTCACGGAATCCAAAAAGACCGGCATCATGCTGGGTGATGTGCTCCTTCGGCTGGACTGGATCAACCAGGAACAACTCCAGATGAGCCTGGCGGTGCAAAGTGGTGCCAAGCTGCTGGACACGGACACCATCAAAGTGGATCCCGGCCTCATCGCCCAGGTCCCCCAGGAGTTCGTCACCACCCACGGGATCATGCCGCTTCAGAAGCGGGACAACACCATCCTGGCCGCCACCAACAACCCCTTTGATGTGGTTGCCAAGGATAAACTGGCCCGGATCACCGGTTGCCAGGTGGAAACCTTCATCGCCTCAAAAGAGTGGTTGACCGGTGCCATCGAGCTCCACTACAAGACCGCCCTGGCCATTGATGCCGATATCGACCGCGTCACCCGAGCGACGGTAACGGATACCCAGTTCGAGGAAAACCAGATCGTCGTACTGGGAAACCGGCTGCTCGAAAAAGGGTTGGTGATGGACGCCAGCGACATCCATGTGGTGCCCGACGTAAACCTGACCCGCATATACTATCGGATTGACGGCGTACTGCAGCAGAAATTCCTCTTTCCCGTCCGCTTTCACAAAGGCCTGGTCACCCGCTTCAAAATCATGGCGGACATGGACATCTCCAACCCCAACATCCCCCACGATGGACGCATCAAGTATTCCAGCGACATCGGCGACTTCGATATCCGCGTCTCCACCTTTCCGACCCATCTGGGGGAAACCGTGGTCATGCGGCTACTGGTCTACAGCAAGGTAGTGGGCGACCTGCAACGGCTGGGCCTGGAAGCCGCTGATTTCGACCTGTTTATAAAAAACATCAAACGGCCTTACGGCCTGATCGTGGCCACCGGCCCTACGGGTTCCGGTAAGACCACCACCCTCTATTCGGCCCTGATGACGGTCAACAGCCCAAACATCAACGTAATGACCGTGGAGGATCCCATCGAGTACGTGATCCCGACCATCCGCCAAACCGCCGTCAACCCCAAGGCGGGGCTCTCTTTCGGAAATGCCCTGCGATCGGCCATGCGCCAGGACCCAGACATCATCCTGGTGGGGGAAATCCGGGATACGGAAACCGCCGATCTGGCCCTGCGGGCGTCCATGACCGGCCACCTGGTTTTTTCCACCCTGCACACCAACGATGCCGCATCGGCAATCAACCGCCTGCTGGACCTGGGAGTAAACAAGAGCATCCTGGCCTCATCCCTGAGCATGGTCATCGCCCAACGGCTGGTTCGAAAAATCTGCACGAACTGCTGCGACCACGCCGCACCCACCGACGGGCAGATCGCCATATTCAGCCGGCACGGCATCACCCCACCGGTGCAGCTGGTGGTGCCCGTGGGGTGTGATTCGTGCTACCAGGCCGGTTACCGGGGAAGAACGGGCATTTACGAAGTGATCCGCGTGGACCGGGAGATTCAATCCCTGATTTTCGCCGGTGCCCTGCAAAGCACCATCGAAGAAGCAGCCGTGAAGGCCGGCACCAACCTGATGCTCCAGCAAGCCCTCAAAAAGGCTGCCGCCGGCATCACCTCCTTCGAGGAGGTCTACCGGGTGGTGGCCGATGCCTAAATTTCGCTACCAGGCCATTGACAATACCGGCCGGCTGGTCAAGGGAAGCACCGTCGCCGCCGGCGATCAGGAGCTGGAAGGAAAGCTGGCGAAAAAGGGCCTCACCCTGGTGGCCGCTCAACCGCACATCGACGGATTTCTGAGCAAAAGCATCCTCGGGGAACACTTCCGCAAACGCGACATCATCGAGTTTTATCACCGCCTCTATCAGACCCTGGAACTGGGCCTTCCCATGCTCTCGGCCCTTGAGGAAAATGCCGTTCAGCTGCCTTCCCGGCCCATGCGACGCATCGTCGACGAGATACGTATCGCCATCGAAAACGGCAACACCTTCACAGCGGCCATCTCCCGGTTCCCCAAGGTCTTCGGCAAGTTGGACCTGGCCATCATCCGCATGGGTGAGGAAACCGGCATGCTGCCCAAATGTCTCAAGGATCTGTCCGTTTTTTTGGAGTGGAAGGAGGAAATCCGCTCTACGGTCAAACGGGCCGCCATCTACCCGTCATTCGTTATCGTCGTCATCGTGGCCGTGATCGGCGTCTGGGTGGGATATGTGCTGCCCCAGTTGGCCGAACTGCTGGTGCAGATGGGTGTGGCACTACCCGCCATGACCCGGTTCACACTGGGCCTGAGCCACTTCTTTAAAAGTTGGTGGGTCGTCATCACCCTCTCCACGGTGCTGTCCGGCATCACCGTCTACTTGATTCAACGGACGGACAAAGGGGGGGAGCAGGTTCACCGGTATGCCCTCAAGTTACCGATCATCGGCGGGGTAATTTCCAATATCGCCATGGCCCGGCTCAGCCACAATTTTGCCACCATGTACCAGGCAGGCATGTCCATCAACGGGATATTCGAGATCCTTTCGGAAAATGTCCTGGGCAACCGATACCTGGAGAGGCAGCTGAAAAATGCCTTTGACGCGGTCCAGGGGGGCGATTCCATCTCCGACAGTTTCGAAAAAGCCGGCGGCTTTCCGCCGCTGTTGCTCGGGGCGGTGCGAAACGGCGAAACCACCGGTACGCTGGATGTTTCCTTCAAACGGCTGGGCATTTACTACGACCGGGAGGCCAAACGGACGGTTCAAACCATGATCGCCGCCATCGAGCCGATGTCCATCATCATGTTGGGAGGAATTTTCGGTTTCATCATCCTCTCCATCCTTTTGCCTTTGTATGATGTGATTGGGAATTTTTAAAAACCCGTTTAGGATTGGGGACGAAATAAAGTGAACGAAAATTGCGAAGGATATCCGTTCGTATTCAA
>DEIP01000195.1:10994-25323 GCA_002352605.1 Desulfobacteraceae bacterium UBA2771
GACAAGTAATTGGGTTCACTTTATGAAGTTCACGATCCTTAATACCCCGCTCGGATCTGATCCACCGACAAGGCCTGATCATAAACGGCCACCTGATCGATGAATCCGGTGAAAAAATTCTGGTTGCCCTCGTAGTCGGCGCCGATGGTCGGATCAACACCGGGTACCAGGGGAAGACTCACCGCCACGGTGGTTTCATCCAGTGTTCCATCGAAGTAGATCTGCATGCTGTCCACGGCATCATCGTAGACGAATGCCACGAAATGCCACTGGTCCGGAATCATGGCGATGGATTTGCGGGTCACCGTAAAGTCACTGCCATCACCGATGCCGCCGTACGGCCGACCGTTGTCCACCCCCAGAAAATAGAAATAATCGCCGCTGCGCCGGGAGATGATTTTGGCGCAGCCCCCCGGGATGCGTTCACGAATCCAGGCAGTCAACGTCAGCCCGCCGGTCAGCCTAAAATCCGCATGATCGGCCACCCGGACATGATCGTTGCCGTCCAGGCGCAGGGCGGCGGCGGGCAGGCCGAAGCGGTCGGCCGTATAGGTTCCACCGGCAAGGATACCGTCATGGCCACCGGCCCCGCCGTCGTCAGCCGTACCGTCGAACCCGTAGGATGCCACACGATTGGGCTGCGCGGTGCCACCGGAAAGACTGCGGATTTCCGAATCGGTCAGGGCCCTGTCGTAAACGGCCACATCGTCCACATCCCCGTTGAAATAGTTTGTGGCACCTTGAAAATCCGCACCAATGGAAAGGTCCACACCGGCGGTGGCCGGCAGGCTTTGGGTTACGGGGGTCACCCGCTCGGTACCATCGAAATGCAGGAACATGCAGTCGATGGCATCGTCGTAAACAAAAGCCAGATGGTTCCAGCGGTCAAGGGACATGAGCAGGGATTTGCCGGTGACCGTATAGCTGCTGATATCGATGCCGATGCCACCATAAGGGTGGCCGTTGTCCACGCCTAAAAAATAGAAATCGTACCCGGTACGACGGGAAATGACCTTGGCATACCGGCCGGTGGCAGTCTCTTTGACCCAGGCCATGAGGGTCAGCTGACCGGTCAGGTGAAGGCTGGAGTGATCACTGATGCGCACATAATCTCCGGATCCGTCGAATGAAAGTGATGAATCACTTCCCTCAGGCGTATCGAGAGACCACGCGGTGTCACCGATCAGGATACCATTGTTGGCACCCGCGTCGTCACCGACCAGGCTGCCGGTACCTTCATTGAAATCCCACTGGGATACGGGCGCCGGCCCGCTGGTGCATGCGGCCACGATGATGTCGAAGCGCCGTTGTACCGCGGTTCCGGCGGCATCGGTCAGTGTCACCACAACCGTACTTGCCCCGGGGGTGCCGGGGGTTCCGCTGCACCGACAGGATGCACCCGCCGGGATGAGGGTCAGCCAGGCCGGCAGGGTGGTCGCCGCCCAAATGAAGGGACCGTCCCCGCCTTGGGCAAACAGGGCACCTTGATAGGGTTGGCCGCTGCAACCCCCGGGAAGCGCGTCGTTGAGCAGGGTCAACCGGCCGGCGGTACGATCGAAGCAGCCGGCCCGGTTGCGCAGATCGGCCAGAGAAACGACCTCGGCCAGGTCCAGGGCCGAAATGGCGGCGTTGCCGGCATAGGCCCCCGAGACGCCTGGTGTGGTGTTGACGGTAAAATCCTCACCGCCGCTGAGGATCAAAAAAGCCGTATCGGCCTCACCATTGGCCACGATCCCGGTGGATTCCCGGCCGCACAAGCCGCCGCCGGCGGAATCGGCAAGATCGCCGTCAACCACATAGACCAGCGCCCGTCGCCATGGATCGTCGCGCACACCGGCCGCAACGACGAATTCGGCGGCCGTGGGCAGGCGCCCCTTGGCCACGCTCCAGGCGATCACGGACCGCGATGCACGATCGAGGACGTTCAGTGTGGTTTCCGTTCGCATCCGACGGGTCATGGGGCCCACCAGATGCATCCCGGAACCGATCAGGGCCCCGGCGATCACGAAGGTCAGGACGATAGGCATCAGGGCCATACCGGCCTGGCCCTTCGCTGATCGGGGGAGTCCGGGGATGGTTATAGGCATGCGATTACCGAGTGTATGCTCAGGGGTTGATGGTCAACACGAAGGAACGGCTGGTGCAGTTATCCAGATTTGCACCGCTGGCGCAGGCGGCATCAACGGCCGGATTGCTGTTGTCGCGAACCCAGACGGTCATCAAAAAGCTACCGGCAACCGTCGGCGTGCCGTTGATCAGCAGATGGTCGGCGCCGACCCAGACGATACTGTTTTCGGCCAAAACGGATCCATCCGTATCGAATCCGATCTCACCGGAGTCCGTATGATTGCGAAAGTTCAAACCGGACGGTTTCGCCCCGGTGGGGGTTTCAACGCACCAGAGATAATTGCCGCCGGCGGCAAAGGGCACACCGCCGTCAACGTACACCGCCGCCGAATAGGGGCTGGTGGTTCGGCCGGGAGGAAGCTCGTTGTTCAGCACAGCCAGCTGCGGTCCCCGGCAGCCGATCTTGCTGCGCAGCGCATCCAGGGTGGCCCACCGGACAATGTCGTCATAGGACTCCGCCCGGTTGAGGTCGGCGGCATGGCCATCCACGTTGCCCACCCCGGCGGGGTAGACATCGATCACCGTCGGCCCGGTCACGGCCAGGGCCCCGACGGTCTGATTGTTGAAGTTCTCAGCACCGCTCAACACTAGAAAGGCCACGTTGGCCACGGTTACCGGCGCACTGCAGGCGGCATCCGGGCACTGACGCAGGCTGATCTGCGTGGTTCGGCGGGTGCAAAGATCGCCGGTGGCCGGGTTGCCGTCGGCGAGAACAACATCGTAGACATATTGGATGGGCCGGCTCCAGGCATCGTTGCGTTTGTTGATGATGCCGGGAAATTGGGTGGATGTGGGCAGGACGCCCCGGTTGGCGGCGGCATACCCGGCAATCGCTTCGGCACCGGCATCGACGATTTCGGTGGATTCGATCCGTTTGGCCCGGATGGAGAGAGGCCCGATGAGGGAGGCGCCGAATCCCACGATCAGGCCGATGATGACCATCACAATGGCCATTTCGATGATGGTGAAGCCGGCTTGATCGTTCTTCATCGCATCCCGCTCCGTTCAAAAGGCTACAATGGCATGTAAAAATAGGCAACCGTCGTACCCGTATAAGCGGCATTGGCTCGTATGCTTCCCGTATTGTATACGCCGTCGTCGTACTTGGTATCGATTTCCTGAGCCACATTCGGGGGCAGGTAGTCATATCGGATATAGTGACCATACCCGTTTCCGGGATTCGTCCAATAAACCTGGTAAATATCTCCGAAAGCATGATGGGGCAGCGTGGCTGCGGTTCCATCAAAATTACCGGAGATGATATTCGCCAGTGCCAAATCTGAAAACACCAGCGGGGCTTCTGCGCCGGATATCTGCCCGCTACCATCGCCATCAGTCCCGACATCACCCGGTGGGATATTGGTGACGTTCTCGTCTCCGGGATAAACACCATATTTGTCATAGAAGGTGTAAAAGGCCGCCCGCAACTCGTCGCCGGATTTGGCCACCCGCTTAACCTTGGCGTTCTGGATCAAGGACTGGCCCTTGAGCACACCGCCGATCAACAGTCCGATGATCACCAGCACGATGGCGATCTCCACCAGGGTAAATCCTTTTTCATCTCTGGCCATTGCATTCCCTCCGTTTTCACTTTTAAGTGACACGTAGTCTACAGTTCCATCTTTGTTAACCGCATTCATTAGACATATTAAAGATATCGGTGACTTGCTCCGAAACTTGAACTGAAAAATATTTTTATTCGCGCCGGAAATCCCGTTACCCACGCGCTCGAATATGGGGCGTGATGAAAATGACCAGCTCACGGGTCTGCACCGTATCATCCACATGCCTGAACCATCCACCCACCAGGGGCAGGCTGCCCAGCCCGGTCAGCCCTTGGTGTTCTTTGTTCTTCACCTGACTGATCAGGCCGGCCAGCACCACCGTTTTGCCCTCCTTGACCCGCACGGTGGTGGCCAGTTCCTGGAGGTCGATGATCGGGTTTTTTATGGTCTGGGTGGTGGTGGCGGAGGTGGGCAGTTCCACATTTTCCTCCTCCTGGATCCGCGTGATGGTGGGGACGATATTCATGGTCACGGTGCCGTCGGCGGCAATCTGAGCCGAAATTCCGAACTGCAGCCCCAAAATCGCCCGTTTGATGGAGGTTCCAAAGGTCACCACCTTGGTGTCGTCATCACGGTCGATGCCATCAATATCTCCGTAAGGGAACTGGAATCCGACGGTCAGCAGGGCCGACCGCCCGTTCATCAGGGCCAGGTGGGGATTGGAAACGACAGCCACCTCTCCCTGGGTACGCAAAAAATCGACCACCGCACTCACATTGGACTGATTCGCCAGGGCGAGGGTGCTGCCACCGTTAAAATTCAGGTTGAAATTGTCCAAAAAAAACCCACCGGTGGAGGTGAAGGCCACATCCAGAGCCGACCAGTCGATGCCCAGCTGGTTTTTGTCCGTCAGCCTGACCTCCATGATCTTGGCCTCGATGAATACCTGCCGGTTAAGGGCCTCGTACAGGGCATCTAAGAAACGTACCATCGCTGCCACCCGGTTGGGCGTGTCGGCCATGTATATCAGCCCTCCGTTGCGATTGATGCGCACGATGCCATCTTCGGACTTCAGCTCGGCAAGGGTTTCCTGGACGGCCAACCAGGCATCCGATGATTCCTCACTTTTTTTGGTTTCCATGACATACTTACCGCTGACACCGGACTCCTCGACACTGGATCCCAGCATGTCACCACCCACCTGGATATCCGTCTTGGCGGGCATGTCCAAATAGTCGAAGGCATAGATCCGCTCCATGAATGCCTTGACAAACAACATTTCGCCCTCAACGGTCCAGGCATAGCCGGCACCGCTTTTCACGACCATGTTCAGGGCCTCGGCAAAGGTGGTCTGTTTCAGATGGACCGTAACCGGCCGTGACAGGTCCACGCCGGATTCCACCGACAGATTCAATTGAGACCCCTGCATAATGGCTTCAAGAGCGGCCGATAGGGGTACTTGGTTCAGGGTCATCGAATACAGGGTTTCCGGAAGGTCCAGTTCCACGGTTTTGGGACGTATCTGTTGTAAAAAAGGGGGTGGGCCCGGCGGCGCCGGATCGATATTGTGTTTGAGAGCCGCCTTGAGTTCATCGCGATCGACGGGTTCGATGGTGGGCCGGCCGGGCGGCGTCATCGCACATCCGGCAAAAACGAGCAGGGCGGGCAACATCAAGGTGAGCCACTGGTTGGTTCTGCGTATCAAATCCATTGATTCCTCAGCAATGCAAATCGTTCAGCGCGTGGTTAACGAATGGGAAATCTCGGGTGCCTTTAAAAACCAGTGATTCCCTCCCCCGGCCAGGTGGACCCCCCGGGCCGAAATCCCCTTGACGGTGAGTTCACCGAGCATGTCACCCTCGGAAAAAACGGTCCCACCCAGCAGTGCCAGACGCCTGACGGCACCGTTTGGGCTGCGGCCGGTAATAATGCCCGCCAGGGGGGGCAGCTCGACCGGGGCTGCCGTCACCCGTTTTTTGGCGGCCGGCGGCACGACGGCGTTCCGGGTGGCCGGCGGTTGATCCGCCACCGCCGGCACGGCTGAAAAACGCTTGGCCAGGCGATCCATGCCCGACATGGTTTTTCGGGTGTCGGCGTCCAGGAGCGCCCGGAATTTCAGCATTCCCCGATCGGCCGCACGTATGCCGTCGGAATACCCGGACAGGGGTGAATCCAGAAAAGCCATCAGCGCGTACCCGTTGAGCCCAGCGACCAAGAGGCCGGCCAGGATCCAAAAACCGATCAACAAATGGCTTACGCTTTGTCTCAGGACCATATCAACCGGTCCTTTCCAACGGGGAAAGTGAATACCGGTAGGTGAACGTCGCCTTAAGCCGTCCCACCCGTTGGCGATCATCGTAATCGATATCCATACGCGTGATCGCCAGATACGGACAGGCTTGCTCTACGGCAGTCAGCCATTTGACCATCGCCGGCAGCGGACCGGCGGCAAACACATCGATGGGTACGGGGCGAGTGTCCGGATACTCATTTTTAGCCGTCAACCGCATCCGGCGCAGGCCGAACTTCCAGGAGAGTCGCTTCAGATCATTTTCAACCACCAGGAAACCCAATCCAAACGATTTCACCCGGTGGGTGAGCCGGGATCGCCTATCGAGCACCTGTCCGATGGCTGCTGCGTTGACCTTCAGATAGCTCTGGTCCATCCTGATGGAATCCAACGCCTGATGCCGACCCTGGATCCTTGAAATGAAATAAATATTCCCGCCGGTCGTGGCCAAGACCACACCCCAGATCACCCCCACGGCCAGCCACCTTTTGGACAAACTGCTCATGATGATAACTCGAGGCCAAAATCGATCCGGTATACCGGCGTCTTCTCATGGCCCTCCCCGCGGTCCAGGGAAATACGTACATCCTGTTCCAGCAGCGCCCCGGTCTTCAAATCGAAACGGTCATTCAAGCGCTCCAAAAAGGCCCTCAAGATCTTTTTAAAAGTATCCGGGTTATCCGCATGCACGACGGCGCTGAAGGTTAGATGAGGCGTACCCGACACATCTAAAGAGAGCTTATCCATCGTTACCGCGTCAGGCATGGCCATAAGGGCCCGCATGACGGTTCCACCGCCCGACGGTTGCTGAAGCGCCTGGCTGATCTCATCCAGGGCGAGAGAAACGTTCTGCAGGACCCGCTCCGGGGGTTCGGCGCCGGCCGATTTCAAGGCGACCATCTGCCGGTCGGCAGACGCCGACAATGAGTAGAGATATGCGGATTCGACGGCCAGGAAAGCTACCAGAAGCAGGCCCACGGCAATCCCGGCCCACTGCACCGGACGCCAGTACATTTCCTTTTTAAGCGGTTTGTAAGAGATGGCCAGGAGGTCGGTGCGCATCACGTCGGCGACGGAGAAGATCCGGCACTCCGGCGGTATCATCCCATCCTCGGGGATACCGGACGGCAGCGGCGGACCAGGCAATTCTGTGACCTCCCGCCCCAGCAACTCGGTCAGTCGGGGCGCCGCTGCCGGGTCAGACGCCAGCATGAACAGGGCATCCACCGTACTTTTGGTTTTCTGTGAATAGAGGTAAAATGACTGATTAATTTCGAAATTCAACAGGTCGTAAACCTGGGATGCGTCGCCGCCGGTGTCCGGAAGTTGAATCGTGCGGGAAAAGAGAAATTGTCCCTTGAAATAAAAGTACAGGAAACAGTCGCCCTCGCCCAAATGAATCAACCCGACCCCTTGGCGGGAAAATCCGTCGGCCACGTCAGCCAGTTTGGCCTGCCACAGCAGGGCGGGCGTGGTCATCCGAAGCGGGCTGATACCAAGGGCCGCCAACCGCCGATACAACCGATAGGCCACCGCCTCCTGAAGATAGAAGGTGTATAGCTGCCGGCGATGGTCCTGTCCGTCAAAGATGGCATAATTATAAAAATCAGCGGCCTCGGTTAACGTGGGCTGTTCCGATTTCAATTTACGCTCAATAAACGCAGCGATGACGGATTTTTTACGGGCCTGAAACGCGTCAAAGCGGCTTCCCACCCAATAATCCGGAACGACAAGCAGTCGGTTGACCGATTGCGATACCACTTTCGGCAGCTCACCGCCTTCCAGAAATGCCTCCAGGGGATGGCTGCACAGGGTTTGGAAGCGGCCGTCTTCTGCGCGCATCCGAAAAATGACGGTCTCTTCACCGGCAATGGAAATCAACGTTGGTTTGCGTCTGCTCATGATGGTCTTCTTATCGGCACGCCGTCGGTGAAGTTTACCTTAAATGTCCTTTTTTTCAGAAATTTTTATCAACCGCCACACGGGTCTTTTTTGACTTATGTGGCGAATATGCTAATTATGAAGGGCAGATGGAGACCAAACGTCCGATTTCATCCTACCACCGGTGTCGAACGATGCAGACCGCATCGTCGCCAAACACCGGCAGACACCCAAACGATCGGAGGTACCGGAAATGAGTAAAGGATGGATCATCATTGCCATGACGACACTTGTGGTTATGGGATGCTCAGGCATCAAGGTCAGCCAGGACTACGACCCGACCACGGAATTCGGGTCGATGAAAACCTTCCGCTGGGAATCGGAAACCCAAGAGCGCACCGGGGACCCACGCATCGACAACCCCTTGCAGAACACCCGCGTCCGGGCGGCGGCAAAGCGTCTGCTCTCACAAAAAGGCATTGGCCCATCAGCAGATGCGGCCCCGACATTTTTGATCCGGTATCAATACGTGCTGCGCCGGAAAATTGAATCCGGCGGCACCAGCAGCAGTATCGGGTTCGGCATGGGTAGTTACGGCCGTCGTGGCGGAATGGCCATCGGTACCGGCAACGACATTCGCGAATATGACGAGGGCACCCTGACCATCGATTTTTTAGACCCAACCTCGAAAAACCTGCTATGGCGGGGTTCCGGTATCCAGCGATTTACAGAATACGATGACCCGGAAAAAACCACCCGGGACATCAACATCCTGGTGGAGAAGATCCTGGAACAATTTCCACCAATTCGCCCCAAATGACCACCGTTCCCGTGTGGAGAGAAGCCTGGAACAGATCCCTCCCCGGAGATAGGGGGTGTCGACTATCGCCGATGAATTCGCTCCTTCCGTTCGGCCAACCCATGGAGGCCCCTTGAGTCTACTGTTCGACAAACGAGACCGCGATCTTCTGAATATCGTCAACGGTGTGCTGAACCGAGCCGCCCCCGGCACCGCCGGCAAGAAGGAACTGTTCCCCTGGTTTCACCCCCACGGGATCAAGGAACTGGCCGAGACCCGCGGCCTTCGCATCGCCTACGCCGTCATCCACCTCCTCGAGTCTTTGGAGGCCGGAGACATAGAGGACCGTCTCGACGCGCTACGCTCCCTGCGTGACGAGGTGCTGCATGCCTCCGCCGGCCACATGCCCAAAAACGCCGCCCGGGTGTTCCTTTCCATCATGAAAGATCTGGTGCGAGCCCACGGCAACGAAATCGAACAGCTGAAGCTGGCCCATGATTTCCGACGGATAGCCAGCGGGAAGCCCCGCATCGTCAGAAAAATGCTGCGGCGATACCACCTGCTGGAGATGCCTGAAGCCTGGAACCAGCTCGCCTTCGACGATCACGTGCATGATATCAACACCAAGGGCCGCAAATCTGCCTCCCACCTGATCATGGATGCCTGGATCAAGGGCATCCGGCGCCTGCGGGTGATCTACTATAATTTCATCGATCCCCCATCCGCCGCCGAACTGATCGAGGCCGCCCGGATCATGGGGGTCGATATCCGCATCGGCATCGAGTTCTCGACCCGTTTCCGGGATCGATACATCCAGCTGATCTGGGTGCCCCGGGGATTTTCCGATGCTCAGTCGTTCCTCTGTTTCCTGGCCGAGGAACCGGTCATGCGACTCATGGACCAGGGTCGGGCGGTCACGCGCTACCGTCAACGATATGTGCTGAAAATTCTCGAGGTTTTCAATCGGGTACACCGGCCAACCATCAACGATAAGCTGGATCTGGAAATGCCCTTGCTGGACGCCGGCGCGTTCCTGCGATTCGTTCGGCCCGGCCAGCCGTCCATGCTTCACCTGGCCATATACATCCATCACGAACTGCTCCCGCTGATGAAACGCAAGCTGGATGAGCTGCGGGCGGCCTGTGAAAGCGCCGATGAAGACCAACAGGCGGAGATGGCATCACTGGTGGAACGGATGAACGATCTCGATTCGGAAACCATCATGCGGCAGTTTCTGCGGCCGTCGGCAAACCCCGCCATCCCCGATCCCAACCGGGTTCAAGAGGACCCGGACACACCGGACCTGCTTTACCTGGCGCCCCGCCAGTTGCTGGAGCGGATCACGGGGCTGCACACCGGCTATCGGATCACCTTGAACCTGACGGATCTGCTTTCCGAAGACGTGGTGGAGATTCTCTACGACTGCGAGGGCCTGATCAACCGGCTGGAAATCTTCAATCTCAAGGACTACACCACCGGTAAGACCGGCCACATCGAGGAGATCAGCGAACTTCAGCTGGCCATCAACGAGGGCAACACCATCAATCTGAAACGGGTTATCCGGCGGATCATCGGGCGGCTGGCCACCGCCGAACCCTTCCCCGGAAAATCGGAACGGATCGAGAAACTGGGCATCATCCTGCATGATATCTCAGCCTTTACGGCCATGTATACCGCCATGCATCTCGAGCCCAGAATCGGAAGCGACTCCACCGGCCACTCCTCCCGTATGCACGGCATGGGGCTGGCCATCCTGGACACCCTGCCACCCACCGCCCGCCGGCTGTGCACCCACCGCCGGGATGTGGTGCCGGAAGAGATACCCGGTTCGGTCGGTGAACCGTCTCAACCGCCGAACCGCGCCATCCGCAGCGTGATTCCATTCAGGATTCCATTCAGGATTCCGGTCTACCGGCGGGTCACCCATATCCCCTACGAAAGCCCCAAGGGATCCCAGGGGCTGCACCAGCGCCTGCTCCAACATCTTCCCAGACTGAAGGCGCTGGGTGAAACCCGTCAGGTCGACTGGCT
This sequence comes from Desulfobacteraceae bacterium UBA2771, assembly GCA_002352605.1. GTDB lineage: Bacteria > Desulfobacterota > Desulfobacteria > Desulfobacterales > Desulfosarcinaceae > Desulfosarcina. Next base: position 21,628 of record DEIP01000195.1, read on the forward strand.
CGTCCAGACCCACCTCACCCGCATGGACCCGGAGGGAAACATCGTCACCCTGGGAGGCATTGCCGACCGTTCGGATAATGGCCTGCGGCTGGATTGCCGACCGGCCATCGCGCCCCAGTCCCGGATTTCTCCCTTTTACCTGAACAGTAAGGTGAGAAACGGACTGAAAATCCTGATGGGATTCATACCGGCCTTTCTTTCTTTCTACCTGACCAACTCGTGGTGGGTGCTGGCCTACCTGGGGGCGTTCATCTGGTTCGGCATCACAGGTGTGAGAAACATCGTCCAGTCGGTGCTGGGCGGCGGCGGCATCAGTCGTTCACCGCTGCTGCGCTGGAACGATTACGTGAGCTGGGTGAGGATATCCGATTCGCTTCTTTTTACCGGGTTTTCCGTTCCGCTGCTGGACTATCTGGTCAAGACCCTTTTGCTGGATCGGCTCATGGGCATTACGACGGCTACGAACCCGATCGCCCTTTTCACGGTCATGGCTGTGGCCAACGGCATTTATCTGTCCGGCCACAATTTATTCCGGGGGCTGCCCAAGGGCGCCGTGTATGGGAACTTTTTCCGCAGCATGCTCTCTATTCCCATCGCCGTCATCTTCAATATGCTCATCGGAAGCCTGCTGGGACTGTTCGGGGTGGCGGGCATTGACGGCCACATGCAGAAATGGGCCGCCATCATCTCAAAAGGGGCATCGGACACCGTGGCCGGGATCATCGAAGGAACGGCAGACCGGTTCAGCAATATTCAGACCCGCTTCCAGGACTATGCGGACACCCTGTCCCAACTTTTTGATACCTACGGCCGCCTGGAAGCCCTGCTGCCGGAGCTGAGCGTGTGGGAAACGCTTGAAGCCATTGGAAAAGATCGCATCGATGCCAATGCCGATGCCAAGGATCTGGAAAAACTCATCGTCATCGGGGCGCTGGATCTCCTATATTTCTGGATGTACCAGCCCCGGGCACGCACCGCCCTCAAGTACCTTTCCAAGACCCTTTCCGACGAGGAGAAGCGAATTCTGGCAGGAAGTCAGACTATCCTGAAGCGTCAACGCGAGATCAGCCAGATGTTCATCGATGGCGTGGTGGGGATAAACTTTTCGAAGGGACTTTCCTTTTACCTGCAGTGCGCTCCCGGCTACCTCAAGGCCATGAATCGTCTTTTTAAACCAGACACCGGGGCGTCTGCCCGGGGTTCCTGAATTGCCGGGCCACCACAGGAGTGACATAGAGAAGTGCCTCTTGATGAGAAGCAACCGGAACGATACGGTCGGTGATGTTCCGATCTTTCGGCCGGTCCTTATTCCGCCGTATTATTATTGAAATCGAACAGACCGGTCCGCTCCCACTGCCATCCTTTGTCCTTCATGCATTGGCGGATCAGCCGCATCTCATCGAAGGTGTCATAGGTATCAGGCTCGGAACGAATGCCCTCCCTGACCCACTTTTCGCAGGCTTCATGGTCGATTGTCCACTCCCGATCGCTTTTGGTCGGATGATACTGCCTGTGGGTGCACGAGATCGACAACGATGATATGACCAATACCAAAAATGATATCCACACGAATCGATTTCTCATTAGGATCACTTGGCCAGCTCCCGCTTTATCAACTCGGGTAGGGCGCTAATATTGTTAATTCGCTTGCCATTCATAAACACCGACGGGGTGCCGCGGACGCCGATTTTTTTACCGTTATCCACATCCTCCCGGATCAATTGGCGGCCGGATGCAGACCGCCGGTCCTGGTTAAACTGGTCCATGTTCAACCCCAAATCGGCGGCAATTTCCGACAGCTTCTGATCGCTGACCTTCGTGTGATTGTCGAGCAACCGGCTGTGAAACTCCCAGAATCTGCCCTGCTTGCCCGCAGCTAGGGCCGCCATGGCACCTTGATGGGCAAACCGATGACTGGAGAGGGGAAAGTGTTTGATCACATAGTTGACATCATTGGGAAATTTTTCCAGCACCTGCTGGAGGAACCGCTCTAGGCGGGCACAATACGGTCACTGGTAGTCGTCAAAGACCACGAGGGTTACCTTGGCATCCGGGGATCCCTTGAGCGCCCTGCCGGACAGATCGATATCGTAAATGCGGCTGAAACCGATGACATTTATCCGGAATGATTTAGCGGCGCTTAAGACCAGTCTGTCTTCGTCCTGATAGGCGATTCGGTCGAATGGTTTCTCAACCGGAATGCGACCCAAAACGGCTTGATCGTCAGTCGAATAGATCAGCACCGCCCCCGGTGTGAGGACAAAGAGCAAATCTCCGGACGGATTGGTGGTCAAATCAAGGATGGGCGCACCAATGTCCGCCTTGAGGATGCTCTCATACTCGAATGCGGCGTGTAACACGGCCGGGATCAGGACGGCCATGACAATGACTGCCGGTTTAATGTTTCTGAGCATGTGAATCCTTTTCCTGCGTGTGGAAGCGGGACTTCCAAAAAAGTGGGGCCGATTTATCGGTTAACGATAAGCATCGATTGGCCCGAATGCGTTCTGAACACAATATAACGAAAAAGCGGGCCGGTGCAAGATGCCCCTCCCGCTTTTTTCGTTTTCCGGCTATTCAATCACCATGCAACAGCAATCAGGCACTGAAGGTCAACCGGGTGCCGGACATGTTCAGAATGAAGCGGTCCGGCATCTCGTTTTCGATCAGCTGAATGGCCTGCCTGCCGGTGCAGTGGGTGGGGATGATGTGGGTCGGGTTGAATGCCTTTAAGGCATCGATGGTCGGTTTAATCACCGTGTCCACGTCCAGGCCGCCCAGGTGAAATCCGCCCATGATGGCCATCACCTTTTCGATGCCGGTAGTTTTACGGGCATAGGCGACCGTATTGACGATACCCGAATGGGCACAGCCGGACAGCACCACCAGCCCCTTGCCCCGGACGTTGAAAACCATGGCCGAATCATCATCAAAGGGATCTTGTTTTTCTTCCCCGTCGATCTCACAAAACAGATTCGGAGCGCCTCGCTCAAATGCGGTCGTCCGGGGAATCTGCCCCAGAAAGATCGCCGCATAATCCAGCATGGAATAGGGTTCGTCGGCATCGATCACAGCCGTTCCGGCGGCCGCGGCCTTCTCCCGGGTAAAGGCGGGAAAATAAACGTTGGCACCATCGGTATTTTTCATAAAGCGCGGGTTTCTGAACGCCGCTGGGTGCAACACCAGCGGGATATCCCGCTTCCCGGTTTGTTCAACCAGTCTTTGTATTCCGCCGACGTGATCCTGGTGACCGTGGGACAGGGCCATCTGCTCGACGCGGGTCAGATCCGCACCCAAGGCGTCGGCATTCACCGCCGCCCCATACTCCGAAAAACCGAAATCGAAAATCATACTCCGGGAGGTGTCACCGTCGCTCAGGGTAATCAGAGAGGAAAAGCCATGCTCGGCCAGAATGCTGTTTTTCATTTCCATCCCCACCATCGGCATCGCCCGCCGGATTACCGAGTTGTTATCCCGGACCGTTAAATCGATGGTGTTGTCCTGCAGGGTTAAAATCTCAACCCGTTCAACGGCCTTTATGGGCAGTGTTGCGCTCATGGTCACCCCCTTTGTTTTAGTTCAATGATTAGCCAAAAGATATTTTGGGTATATGCGCACAAAGAACTATCGCGAATAATTCCTGCTGTCAAGGATACTCTGTAATCTGGGGCCGCCCATCAAGGCCCTTAATTACTT
>DEIP01000195.1:25377-26810 GCA_002352605.1 Desulfobacteraceae bacterium UBA2771
CCCGTTCAATTGAGCACTATTTTGATACGGCGAAATGTCCATTTTTTGGCCCTCAAAATGGGTGGAAATAACGAGGTCTAACTTTATTGGAAGAAATGGTTTTGATCCAATCCTTTCAGATTCCAGGTTTTGCAAAATTCCGAAAAACCATTGAACCGTTCACCGGTTTAGGGGTAGAAAAAGCGATTGGCAAATCTTTAGGATTCATAAAGCGGGAAACATGATTGCACGCAAACAAGACGGTATTGCTTTTTGGGCCGGTCACTGGCCCTTTGACCCCCACCGACCCACGCTGGTGTTTATTCACGGATCCGGCCAACAGGGCAGTTTCTGGCAGGCCCAGGTCGACGGCCTGACCGGAATCGCCAACACCATCGCCCTGGATTTGCCCGGCCACGGCAACAGCAGCGGGGATGGATTCCGGCAGGTTTCCGATTACGCCCATTCGGTTTTGGCTTTCATCGACGCCATTGGCGCCCCCGCCCCCATTCCCTGCGGGTTGAGCCTGGGCGGCGCCATCGCCCTTCACCTGCTGATTCATCACGGAGAACGACTGAAGGCGGGCATCCTGGCCAATACCGGCGCCCGGCTCAAGGTGCAGCCGGCCATCATCGAAACCATCGAAAACAATAACGATAAGCACCTGAAAGGGCTCACTGAATTTGCAGTGGCCCAAGTCAATCACTCAAATGAAAATATCTGCCAAAAAGTGCTGGCCTGCTCGACCGCCGACCCGGTGGTCACGGCCAATGATTTTCGCGCGTGCGACGCATTCGACGTCATGCACCAGGTGCCACGCATCAGCGTGCCGGTACTCGTGCTCAGTGCCGTACATGACATATTAACGCCGATTAAATACGCCAACTGGATGGCAGCAAACATCAATGGCGCACGGCATGTCAGCATCGATGGCGCCGGTCACATGTCGCCCATTGAACGGCCCGAGGCATTCAATGCCGCTATTTCGAGCTTTTTGGAGTCCCTGGACAACGTCCGCAAGTTTCTCGACGCCACCGGCCACCCGGCCACGGTGATGGATGTGCCGGCCCGGTATTTAAAAGGACACCGTTAATACAGAGGGGATATTTTTTCAAATGGGTAACATTCGATACCCTCAAGGTGAATATAAAACTGCATCATAAACTATCCAAAGGACTTTGCACCCCCTTAGGGCTCGCGCAAAAATAACTTCACATTTTCGCATCTCAGCTTCAGCCCATCTTTGGCTGATACCTCACTCTCAAAACCCACGAAATAGCACGCTATTCCTGTGGTTTTACTCTCTCGGATCAGGCAAACCTGAACCAAATCTGAGCGCCAATTCTGCGAAGTTATTTTTGCGCGAACCCTAAATATCGAGCATGCTTACTTCCAATGCATTATTTTGAATGAAATCCCGTCTGGGTTCCACTTCATCACCCATCAAAATCGTA
>DEIP01000040.1:0-18826 GCA_002352605.1 Desulfobacteraceae bacterium UBA2771
GATGCCATTTGTGGATGGGTACCATAGATTAATTGTCCACCCTATAGTTGGGCGCCTCTTTGGTAATAATCACGTCGTGGACATGGCTTTCCCGCATGCCGGCGGCACTAATTTTGATAAACCGGGCCCGCTGGCGAAGTTCTTCGATGGTCCGGCAGCCCACATAGCCCATACCGGCTTTGAGCCCGCCAATGAGCTGGAGGATGTTGGCGGACAGTGTTCCCCGGTAGGGCACCCGACCGACGATGCCCTCGGGGACCAGTTTGTCGTCGGTTTCCTGTTCGGTCTGGTAATAGCGGTCCTTGCTGCCCTTTTTCATGGCTTCTATGGATCCCATTCCCCGGTAGACCTTGTAGCTTCGCCCCTGGAACAAGATGGTCTCACCGGGGCTCTCCTCGGTGCCGGCGAAGAGGCCGCCGATCATGACGGTGTGTGCACCGGCCCCGACAGCCTTGGTAATATCGCCTGAAAATTTGATGCCGCCGTCGGCCATCAGGGGGACCCCGGTCTTTTCCGATACCTTGCGGCAGTTAACAATGGCCGAAATCTGAGGCACGCCGATACCGGCGACGATGCGCGTGGTACAGATGGACCCCGGACCGATGCCGATCTTAACGGCATCCACACCGGCGTCGATCAGGGCCTGGGCGCCTTCACCGGTGCCCACATTGCCCGCGATAAGCTGCATGGCGGGGAAAGCCCCCTTGAGGCGTTCCACAGCCCGGATGACGTTTCCCGTGTGGCCGTGGGAGGTATCGATAACGATGACATCGGCACCGGCGCCAAGCAGGGCTTCGGCCCGGAGCATCATGTCTTCGCCCACGCCGACAGCGGCCCCCACCCGAAGCCGTCCCATGGCGTCTTTGCAGGCCGTGGGATATTTTTTTATCTTCTCGATATCCTTGATGGTAATCATTCCGGTCAACCGCCCGTTTTCCTCCACCACCAGCAGCTTTTCGATACGGTGCTCGTGGAGCAACTTCTTGGATTCTTCCAGGCTGATGCCTTCGCTCACCGTTACCAACTTTTTACTGGTCATCACATCACTGACCTTTTTGGTCATGTCCGCTTCAAACCGCAGGTCCCGGTTGGTAACGATGCCCACCAGTTGATCGCCCCGGGTCACCGGCACCCCAGAAATGCGGTAATGGGCCATTAGCGCCATGACATCTTCAATGGGCCGATCCGGGCCGATGGTCAAGGGGTCCACGATCATGCCGGATTCTGATTTTTTCACCCGGTCGACTTCCACGGCCTGGCTCTCGACGCTCATGTTCCGGTGGATAAAACCGATACCTCCCTCGCGGGCCATGGTGATGGCGCTCTGCGCCTCGGTTACCGTATCCATGGCCGCACTGACAATGGGAATATTAAGGCTCAGTTCACGGGTTAAACGGGTATGGGTATCGACATCCTTGGGAAGCACATCGGAATAACCGGGCGTCAGCAGGACATCATCAAATGAATATGCTTCCTCTGCCATCAGGTGGGTCATGTGATCCTCCGCATCTATATGGAAGTCGGCCGGTTCGGCGGTGGTGATTATGGGTGAATTCCGTCAGCGGCCGGGTCGGTCCTTCGAAGCGGCCGGAAACGGCTTAAAAACGGGGTTTGCATGGGTTTCGGCAAGCAGGCGATGAAATCCTCGATCGGAGGCTCATGTCGGCTTCGGGCCGGTAACCGATTGATCCGGCAGGCTAACAAATGCAAGCGGCTTTTTCAATCATTATTTGGCCGCTTGACACCCCCGACCGTCCGTAATAGATTCGGGCCTTGCGTTTTAAGATATTCTTTTCGGTAAAGACAGCGGCAAGGAGGTCGTATCGCAGCAATACTGCAACGACCGACAGGGCGACCCGAGAACGATATCTTAACGCCTATAAATAGGAGCCGTAACACCGTCATGCTGTATACCATCAATGCAGACAATCCCCAACAGCGGCTGATCGGTCGTATTGCGGATATATTGAAAAAAGGGGGCCTGATCGCTTACCCCACCGATACTTACTACGGCATCGGGTGCGATATCATGAACAAACGGGCCATCGAGAAAATTTACCTGCTCAAACAGCGCAACAAGAACCAGCCCTTCAGCTTTATCTGCGCCAACCTGAAAAACATCAGCCAGTATGCAAAGGTCTCCAACTATGCCTACAAAACGATGAAACGGCTTCTCCCCGGACCCTATACCTTTATTCTGCCCGGATCGAAACTGGTTCCAAAAATTATGCTCACCAAACGCAAAACCGCCGGCATCCGCGTTCCGGCCAACAACATCTGCCTCGCCATAGTCGAGGCCTTGGGCAATCCCGTGATTTCAACCAGCGCCACCATGCCTGATGGTGATGTCTTTCACGATGCATCCTTGATCGACGATCACTTCGGGTCAAGACTGGATACGGTAATCGACGGTGGACCGGTAGCGGGAAAGCCCTCCAGTGTGGTTTCTTTAGAAGACGATGTGCCGGAAATCATCCGAGAAGGATTGGGAGACGTCAGCCTCTTCTGAATAGATTCTTGCAGGCGATGGGGATGGCCCCCTTGTAGAGCCCGTTCGGTCGTTTCCATCGTGACCGGTGATGAAGGCATTCAATTCATTTCGCAATCACGGTTCCCTATGGCTGGTATCGATATTCGGCATAGATACCGGGGTGAATCGCCTTGGAAATCAAACCGGATAAGGATGTGGACATCAGGTAGCGCAGCAACGACAGCTTTTCGTCACGGGCATAAACCGGAACCACCGCGCCGTCGACACCGCCCAATTCACCGGCCCAGGCAAGGGCATCTTCGAAATTGCCGAGCCGGTCCACCAGCCCCAGCGCCTTGGCACCCTCGCCGGTGAAGATTCGCCCGTCAGCCGATTGGGCCACCTGGGCACGGTCCATCTTTCTGCCTTCGGCGATTGCCGTGACAAATTGTTCATGGATGCCGCTGGTAATGGATTGCAGGATTTCGCGCTCGTCGTTCCGCATCTCTCGGGTGGGCGACCCGGTATCCTTGTAAGGTCCGCTCTTTATCACGACGGGAACCAACCCGATCTTGTCAAGCAGCCGGCTAAAATTCGTGTAACCCATGATCACGCCGATACTGCCGGTAATCGTACCTGGATTGGCCACGATACCGTCAGCCGCGCAGGCCACGTAATAGCCGCCGGAGGCAGCCACGGCGCCCATGGAAGCCACGACCTTCTTGGTGCCGATGGTTTTTCGGATCTCACGGTAAATCTCCTGAGACGGCCCCACCGCACCGCCGGGAGAATCGATACGGACAACGATGGCCTTAATGTCTTCATCCTCCCGGAATCGACGAATATGCGCGATCGTATCCCGCGCATCGGCGATCGCCCCTTCAATTTCAATGACCCCCACGGCCTCGCCGCGAAAATCGCCGGCAGCCCTGCCCATCCATCCCGCCATGGCCATGATGCCAAGCGCCAGCCCGGTAAAAACGGCAAAGGATGCCAGTAGAAAGAATAGGTAGGGATGGCGTCTCGAAAACATGGCAGGCTCCTTATAAATCAATGCCGGCGGGCCTTTCAGGCAAACCGCCGGCATTGATGTTCGGATCGATGAAATTACTATTCGTCGTTGTTGAGCTTTTCCTGCAGGTTCTCACGAAGGATTTCGCCGAAACTGGAGGTAACCGGCCCCATGTTGTTGACGTACTCGGTCAGCAATTCCTGACCATCTTCCATGTCGAGTCGTTTGATGGAAAGACCGATACGCCGCTCGTCACTGTTGATGTTCATCACTTTGGCGGTCAGCACCTGGCCTACTTCAAACAGGCCCACCGGGGTTTTTATTTTCTCCTTGCTGATTTCGGAAACATGCACCAACCCTTCGATGCCCTCTTCAAGCTCGACAAAGACACCGAAGTCAGTCACATTGGTTACGGTACCGGTGATCTCCTTGCCCACCTCATAGCGCTCGGCGGCCGTATCCCATGGATCGGCCTGCAGCTGTTTGATGCCCAAGGAGAAACGCTCCTGGTCCTTGTCGATTTCCAGAACGATGGCCTGAATCACATCACCCTTCTTGTAAATTTCAGAGGGATGCTTGATTCGCTTGGTCCAGGAGATATCGGAGATGTGAACCAGACCGTCGATGCCTTCGTCGATTCCAATGAATAGGCCGAAGTCGGTGATATTCTTGATCTTTCCTTCGATGGTGGTACCTATCGGGTATTTATCGCTGATCACATCCCAGGGATTGGGAGCGGCCTGCTTCATGCCCAGGGAAATCCGCCGGTTTTCCGGTTTGATATCCAGCACCATGGCGTCCACCATCTCACCCACGGAGACCACCTTGGAGGGATGGCGGACCTTGCGTGTCCAGGACATTTCAGACACGTGAATCAGGCCCTCGATCCCCTCTTCCAATTCGAGAAAGGCGCCGTAATCGGTTAGGCTCACCACCTTCCCGTTGATGCGCGAACCCACGGGATAGGTATCGCTGGCGCTGGCCCATGGATCTTCGGTAAGTTGCTTCATGCCTAATGAAACACGCTCACGCTCAAGATCCAGACTCAGGATCTTGACATCGATTTCGTCGCCCACAGTAAATAACTCGGAGGGGTGCTTGACCCGCCCCCACGAAATATCGGTAATGTGCAGCAACCCGTCCACGCCGCCCAGGTCCACAAACACGCCGTATTCGGTCAGGTTCTTGACGATACCGGGAACCACTTTGCCTTCGTGAATGGTTGCCAGTGTCTTGGATCGCTTCTCCTCACGTTCCTCTTCCAGCAGCACCCGCCGGGAAAGCACGATATTGCTACGCTTGCGGTTGTACTTGAGGATTTTAAATTCGAATTCCTTACCGACCATTTCATCCAGATTGCGAATGGGTCGAAGATCCGCCTGGGATCCGGGCAGGAATGCCTGAACGCCGATGTCCACGGAAAATCCACCCTTAACGCGATTGGTGATGGTTCCGCTGATGGTCTCATCGGCTTCGTGACGAGTTTTAATGTCGTCCCAAACCTTGACCTTCTCGGCTTTTTCTTTGGACAGAACGACCACTTCATTTTCGTCATCCCACCATTCCACCATTACTTCGACGGAATCCCCCACCTGTGCTGAAACTTCGCCATCCATCTCGAATTCCCGGATGCGAATCTGGCCTTCCGACTTGTAGCCGATATCGACCAAGACGTGATCTTTGTCCACAGAAATGATTTTTCCGTTGACCACCTCACCTTCGGCAAAACGTTTGAAGCTCTCCTCGTACAGATCCATGAGCTCCGCCATACTTTCGCCGGTAACACTGTCTTTCTCGACCGGTTCCTCAGTTGATTCGTCGTCTAAAAAGTTGTCCATTGACCGATGATTACCCCCTTAGCCTCATTTTATTTTACTGCTGATACAACCGCATGCAGTATAGCCCAAAAGCTATACAGAAAGGTCAGGTAAAATGCAATACAAAAATAACTTTTCCGTACCCACCTCAAATGTATTGTCCGACAAGGGTCAAGATCAGGTCGACAACCCGTCGGGCGGTCATGGCCGTCGAATCGATGACCACGGCATCGCCGGCCGGCTTCAGTGGCGCAATCTCCCGACCGCTGTCATCGTCATCCCTGCGACGGATATCCGCCTCAATCCGTTCGAGGGTCTGATCACCGGCTTTGCCGTATTGCGCATAGCGGCGCAGCGCCCGCTGTCGAACGGTTGCCTCGAGAAAGAACTTGAGATCCGCTTCGGGAAAGACAACCGTTCCCATGTCGCGGCCCTCGGCCACCAGGCCCTTGGCCCGCCCCGCCTCACGCTGAATGCCCAAAAGGGCCTGTCTGACCACCGGACGGGCCGACACCACCGAGGCCAGCATGGTGATCTCCGGTGAGCGGATCCGGTCGGTAATGTCCACGCCGTTCAACACCAGACGACGTTGCCCAACCCGAAGCCGCATTTTTTCACAGATTTCGCCAAGGCCCTGATCATCATCCGATCGGACGGAGGCGGCACGAACGGACCAGGCGACGGCCCGGTATAAGGCCCCGGTATCCAGGTACCGGTACCCCAGTTCACCTGCCAACATCTTGGAGACCGTGGTCTTGCCGGCACCGGCAGGCCCGTCAATGGTAATCAGCAACAATGGGTTGGTAAGCATTTTCGTTTTCCCGTCTGCAACCGTCACGGACAATATCTAATGAAGGGCCGTTTTCAGCGCCCGGATAAAACGCCGGTTCTCCGCTTCAAGACCGACGTTGATGCGAATATAGGTGGGATATCCATAGGCGCACATGGACCTGACGATTACGCCCTGCCGCAGCATGTTTTCGAACACGGTGTCCGCCGGTTGCCCCACGTCGATCAGAAAAAAGTTGGCCTCGGTCTTGAAGTAGGTCAGGCCCAGCCGATCCAATGCGCGATACAGCTCGTTCAGTCCTCGATGGACCATGTCCACCGTCTCTTGCAGAAAGGCCCGGTCATCCAAGGCCGCCGCCGCCGCTGCCTGAGCCATGGCATTGACGTTAAAGGGTTGACGAACCCGATTAAGCACCTCCGCCAGTGCAGCCGGCATGATTCCGTAACCCATCCGCAGCCCGGCAAGACCGTATGCCTTGGAGAAGGTCCTAAGGGTCACCAGCGGACGGTCCAGATCCGACGACTTCCCGGTTTTAAGGCCATCGGCAGATCTTGCGAACTCGATATAGGCCTCGTCCACGACCACCACCAGATCGTCGGGAAGCCGGGCCATGAAGCGGTCAAAATCCTTTTGGGTGACCACCGTACCGGTGGGGTTGTTGGGGTTGCAGACGAAAACCAGCCGGGTATCGGCGGTGACCCGCCGTGCCATGGCGTCCAGATCCATGGTCATGGCCTTCAAGGGCACATCATCCACCAGGGCGCCGGCGGCGGTGGCGGTAATGTCGTACATGAGAAATGAGGGGCGCGGCACAACCACCCGGTCACCGGGCCGGACCAAGGCCCTCACCAGCAGGGCGATGATGTCGTCCGAACCGTTTCCGATCACCACATTCACCGGCGAAACGCCGTTGGCATCGGCGATCTTACGGGTCAGCCGGTGACCGGCGCCATCCGGGTAGCGGTGAAGCGTGGACAGCGATTGCCGGATGGCCGCCAACGCCTTCGGTGAGGGCCCCAACGGGTTTTCGTTGGAGGCCAGCTTGATCGAATCGCTGATGCCGTATTCGCGTTCCAAGGCCTCCAGCGGCTTGCCGGGGAGATAGGGTTCGATGGCCTGAATGTAATCGGGTATCGTCAGTTTCATGTTCCATCATCGGCTAAGGGATTGTTCTATTTGCGGGCCGCTTTTTCTCCGGCGGCGATGGCCTCCATATTCAGGGGAATCAGCTTCGCTTTCTCGCTGAATTCGGCTTTGATGCAATGCTTGAGGGTTTCCATGGGAACAATATCACTGCGGGCCACGAAGGCGGAAAGGGCCACGATGTTGGCGGCCTTTACACTGCCAAGATCCTTGGCGATCTCCACCACCGACACCGGAAACTCGTCCACATCGTTCCGATCGGCCCCGAAGTCGATCAGCGAACGGTTGATAAAAATAATGCCGCCTTTTTTCACCGTGGGGGCAAACTTCTTGAGGGAGGGGCCGTTCATGGCCACCAGGTGGAGCGGATTTTTGATGATGGGCGAACCGATCGGCCGATCACTGATCACCACGGTGCAATAGGCCGTCCCCCCCCGCATTTCAGGCCCATAGGAAGGCACCCAAGCCACCTCGAAGCCCTCCTCCATGGCGGCATGCGCCAGAATCTTGCCGATTAACAAGATGCCCTGTCCACCGAATCCGGCAAACATGATTTCGCTCTGCATTGCGCCTCCTTACAGTCACTTCCGGCGTTGCCCGTCCGCGGTTATGCCGGAATTTTGTAGTCACCGGGTTGGTAATATGCCAGCAGGGTCTTCTCGGTCCAGTCCACCGCCTCCACCGGGGTCATCCCCCAGTTGGTGGGACAGGTGCTGACCACCTCGACAAGGCTGAAGCAACGGTTTTCCAACTGGTAGGTAAATGCCTGTTTAATCGCCTTTTTCGCCTTGTTAATATACTTGGGTTTGATGACCGTCTGACGCGTGATATAGGCCGGGGTTTGCAGGGCGGCCAGCAGTTCGGCCACCTTGATGGGCATGCCCACCTCCTCGACATTTCTGCCGAGGGGCGAGGTGCTGGTGCGCTGGCCCGGCATGGTGGTGGGGGCCATCTGGCCGCCGGTCATCCCGTAAATGGCGTTGTTGACGAAAATGGTGGTGAACTTTTCGCCCCGGTTGGCCGCATGGATGATCTCCCCCATGCCGATGCTGGCCAGGTCCCCGTCGCCCTGGTAGGTGAACACCATCAAGTCGGGTCGCACCCGCTTGATGCCGGTGGCCATGGCCGGCGCCCGCCCATGGGCCGCCTCCTGAAAATCACAGTTAAGATAATTGTAGGCCAGTACGGCACAGCCAACGGGGGCGATGCCCACGGTGCGTCCCCGGATACCCAGTTCGTCAATGGTCTCGGCCACCAGCCGATGGATCACGCCGTGGGTGCATCCCGGACAGTAGTGGGTATGGGCATCGGAGAGGGCCTCCGGTTTTTTAAAGGTCTTTCCCATTTTATATGTGCTCCTTACGCTTGTGAGCCTTAAAATCCGTTGGGGATTGCCGGTTGATCAGGCAAACCGTTCCTTGACCACGTCGATGACTTCTTCGGGGGTGGGAATATCACCACCGCATTTGCCGTACCAGCTGACCGGAAGTAAGCCTCTGACGAAGCGATCGACATCCTCCACCATCTGCCCCATACTCATCTCGATACTCAGCACATGGGTGCATGACGGTTTCGAGACCGCATCAGCCAAGGCTTTTTCGGGAAAGGGGAAAAGGGTCTGAGGACGAAGCATACCCACCTCGATACCCTCGGCCTTCAACATGTCGATGGCCGTGCGACAGACTCGGCTCATGGTGCCGTAACTGACGATGAGCCCCGTGTAATCGCCGTCGGTGTTGTACGATTCGGACATCACCGTTTCGGCGCGCATGCGTTCGTACTTGGCCTTGAGCTGCAGGTTGTTGTCGTTGAGTTGCACCGGATCCAGGAACAGGGATTTGACCAGGTTGCGGGATTTGCTCTTGCGATGATCCATGCCATTTGTGGCCCAGGCGTCCTTGTTGGTCGGTTCGGATTTCAAATGGTCGGGGAACGCCACCGGCTCCATCATCTGCCCGATGAGGCCGTCGCCCAGAATCATTACCGGATTTCTATATTTCTCGGCCAGGGGAAAGGCATTCATCACCATTTCAACGGCCTCCTGGACACTGGCCGGGGCCATCACCAGCAGGCGGCAGTCGCCGTGACCGATGCCCTTGGTGGCCTGAAGATAGTCTGCCTGGGAAGGCAATATCCCCCCCAGCCCCGGTCCGCCACGCATGATGTTCACAAAGACGGCCGGACACTGGGCCGCGGCAATATAACTGATGGCTTCGCTCATGAGACTGATGCCCGGACTGGATGAGGTGGTGAACACCCGTTCACCGGCACCGGCGGCACCGAAGATCATGTAACCCACAGCCACTTCACTCTCCCCTTGCAGAAAAACGCCCCCCACTTCCGGCATACGGCGGACCAGGTATTCGGCCACTTCGGACTGGGGGGTAATGGGATAGGCGAAGTAGTTCAGGCAACCTGCCCTGATGGCTGCTTCACCGATGGCTTCGTTTCCCTTCATCAATACCTTTGCCATGGTGCTCCTCCGTTTACCGCCCTCAGGCGCTGGCTTCTTCGGTTTCAGTAATGGTAATGGCCACATCCGGGCACATGATGCAGCACATGGTGCAATGAATGCAATCTTCCGGACGTGCCTGAAAGACGGGGTAGTAGCCTTTCGCATTGACATCGGGGGAAATTTCAAGGACATTTTTTGGACAAACGGCGATGCACAAGCCGCAACCCTTGCACCGGTCCTTATCGATAATGTGTTGATAGGCCATTGACCGTTGCTCCTTATCGCATGAGATTCATATTCCGTTTAAAAACCGACGATACCGCACCGCCGGATGGCCGACATGCCGGAATTTGGAAACGTGGAGATTTAAACCGGACCCCGGCCGATAAACGCCGGTTAATCCCTAACTTTCCGATGTATCTAAGGATTCCGCCCGTTTCCAAGGGGGGACCAGCTGACGTTTCAGGGCCAGCACCGGACACTGGATAGCCTTTTTATCCAACCGGGTCAACAGCTTCACCGGCGTGGTGATGAACACCAGGGGGACGTTTCCGGCCTCGGCCACCCGTCGGGAAAAGTCGTAGCCCACCAGAATATCCTGCTCGGTGGTCTCTTCCATGAAATTGGCATTGCCGACAATGCCGGTAATCTTGATATTGGCCTTGGCCTCAATCTCCCTGCGGATCGTCAGGCAGCCGTCTATCGTATTGGTGTGAGGGCGATTGGGGTTGATCACCTGAAGGACCTGCAGGACCTTTCCCCTCAGCGAATCGGCCAGCGCCGCCAGAACCGTAGCGCCCACTTCGTCTCCCCCCACATCCAGCAAGGCCAGGCCCGACGGATTTCGCAGCATGCCGGACACCTCGGGGGTAAGGATGGGCAGATCCGCATGCATGTACTGTTTGGGCGGCAGCACCACGTCAATGCCCAGGCGGGTCAATTCATGGCGCGCCTCACGGGTCCTGAAATAGGGATTCACCAAATCCAGGTCCGCCAGCCGAACTGCCGTACCCCGCGCATGCATGTGGACGGCAAGGTTGATGGAGACTTCGGTTTTTCCACACCCGTAGGCGCCGACAATAATGACGATACCCTTAAATTCCAGTTTCAACTGACAATGGATCCTTTTTCAATCGTTTAACGAGGTCGGCAAATGGCGGCAACATGCCGGAAGCGATCGGGATGGTCCCGATGCTTAAACGCTTTCACCTTTCTCCGGCCGACATCGTGTGGTAAATAAAGCAGTCACGTCATCACCGCATACATACAACGGCCAACCGTGGAGGTAAATTAACCAATGGCAACCATTACAGGTCTCGAGGTATTCTTAAGTTCCCCGCCACCGTCGGTAAAAAACCGTCGGCTGGGCCTCTTGTGCAATCCGGCATCAGTGGACCGCCGGCTGATGCATGCGCGCCAGCGCATTGACCGGAAGCTACCCGGCCAACTTAAAGCGCTTTATGCGCCACAACATGGCTTCTTTGCGGAAAAACAGGACAACATGATCGAATCCGCCGACCGGTTTGACCCGGCGACAGGCCTTCCGGTGTTCTCACTATACGGAAACACGCGCGTTCCTTCCCGGGCCATGCTGGATCCCATCGACGTGATGATAGTCGATCTTCAGGATGTGGGTACCCGGGTCTATACCTTTGTCTATACCCTCTCCCACTGCATGGAAGCAGCCCGACAGTACGGTAAGAAAATCATCGTTCTGGATCGGCCCAACCCCCTGGGCGGGCTTCGGGTGGAAGGAAACTTGCTGTCTCCCGAGTGTTCATCCTTTGTGGGCCGTTACCCCATCCCCATGCGCCATGGCCTGACCATCGGAGAACTGGCCATTTTGTTCAACACCCAATTCGGCATCGGCTGCGACCTTGATGTAGTGGCCATGCAAGCATGGAAAAGAGAAATGCACTTCGGTCAAACCGACCTACCCTGGGTGGCGCCGTCGCCCAATCTTCCCACGCCGGCGTCGGCCATGGTCTACCCGGGCCAGGTGATCTGGGAGGGCACCAACATTTCCGAAGGCCGGGGCACCACCCAACCTTTCGAACTATTCGGGGCACCCTTTTTAGTGCCCGAGCGCCTGATGGAAAAAATCGATAGGATGCTTTTAAGCGGGGCCTTGCTCAGGCCGGTTGAGTTTGAGCCCACATCCAACAAATGGGCCGGGCATCCGTGCAAGGGGTTTCAACTGCATGTCACCGAACCGGCGGCCTATTCGCCCTACGCCCTCTCGCTCGGACTCTATCAGGCCTTATACCAGTCATACCCCGACCGATTTGCCTACAAACAACCGCCCTATGAGTACGATGACGAACACCTACCCATGGATTTGATTTTAGGCGACCGTCGAATCCGGTCGCAAATCGAAGCCGGCACACCACTGCCGGCGATGATTTCAAGCTGGAAAACCGCGCTGTCTGAATACACGAAAATGATCGGAAATGTATATATTTACGATTAGTCAATCGCAAGCAGGATCACTGGCGGAAAACGAAAACCCCGACCGGCGAGCCGATCGGGGCAACACTTTTCAGCAATCGGAAACCGACGCGCCTATTTTTCAGTTTTAAGCGTTTCAATCTCTTTTTTAAGCTCATCAATCTCTTGCTTGTAGTTATCGGTATCGTCATCGGCGGCATCGACGGCACCGTCATCCTTTTTCCAGCTATCTTTGAGTTCATCAAATCCCAGATAGAGGGCGAGCCCGCCACCCAGCAACAGCGTCACCGGAATCGCGCCGGCCAGCAACTGAAGAAATTCGCCAAACCACACCGACAGGCCGATCAGGCCCAGAACCGCTGCCACCGCTCCACCAATTAGCGTTTTCATAGAGAATCATCCTCCTTCTTTAACCTTTTTGTAGTTAGATTGATCAAAATGGTTCATCGGCCAATCCGGGCGTGTATCACCACAGCGGCGCGACATGCTCCTTCGCTTTCTCCAGTGTTTGCCGGAAGATTTGAAGTCTTTGGAATATTAATGGAATCAATCAGATAGCAACTTTATCAGTGACGCTATCAAGTTCTATGGCAATAACATAGAAGCCGGATCGGCGCAAGCATATTTTTCTCCCGTCAATATGGCGTTGCAAAGGTTCAAGGCTTCTGTTATTTTTTCGAAACATCATCAACATCCATCCTTCTGGATTCTAACATTCTAAAACTATGAAAAATCAAAAAAATCGCCCCTTCTCTTCGATCGTGTCGAAGATGCGTCAGTGGATCAACCGCTTGCTAAAAAATTCACACGACCATTATTTCTGTTTTCTGCCATCCCCCACCGGAACCCTCAGCGCGCTTTTTTTCAACCGCCTGTTTTCGGGAATTTTCATGGGCGGAGAGCAGACGGACATCGTCAAAAACATTCCTGACGATGCGATTGTCATTTATACGACCAAATACAAAAGCCGTTTCGAATTTCTCTTTTCCCACACGCGGTTCCGAGAACTACGCCTGCCGGTGCCGAAGCTGGCTTTCGATTCCGACATTTATATCTGGCAGCCCCTGTCGCGTATATTTCGCATCTGTCTGGCCTACCTGGATGAACTGGTTCGACGGCGACGGATCCCGGACCCTTACCGCAACGATTACTACCAGCGCGAATTGCTCACATCGGGTTGTGCCATGCTCACCCTGGTTGAAAAAAAGGGGTTTTATCGCCGATTCGTGAAGGAGCGGACCGATCCGCTCGCCTGCCTGATCGAAATGCAAAATAGGATCGACCGACCGATCTACCTGGTGCCCCAACTGATGTTTTTCGGGAAAAAACCGTTGCCGGCAGTACCCAATCTGGTGGACATGTTTTTCGGAACCGCCCAACACCCTGGAATCGTGAGAAAAACCGTCACCTTGACCCGATATCCAGGCAAAATTTTCGTTGAGCTTTCCCAACCAATGAACCTGCGACAGTGGCTGAGCCGGTCGGTTCACTCGGAAAAGCCCTTGGAACATCAGGCCCTTCGATTGCGGCGCCAGCTCCTGCTTCAGCACAACCGCCACCGTCAGAGCATCACCGGGCCCGTCTTGAAATCAAGTGAAGAGCTGAAAGAGTCCATACTAACCAACGACCGCTTGCAGACCTTCATAAAAAAACATGCCCGATCAAGGCAGGAGCCCATCTACAAAATCAGAAAAAAAGCGGACGGATATCTGGATGAAATTGCCGCGCGCTATAGTCCGGCCATGGTCCGTATCATGTCATCGGTGGTGGGCTGGATCGTCAACTCCATGTTCGACGGCGCCGTCATCGACAAGGCCGGACTGGCCCGGGTCAAAGCGATGTCCATGAACGGACCGCTAATTCTGATTCCCTGCCACAAGAGCCATATCGACTATCTGATCCTGTCCTACATCCTCCACAATAACAACATGCCCTGTCCCCATGTCGCCGCGGGGAAGAATCTCTCCTTCTGGCCACTGGGCCCCCTTTTCCGCGGTGCCGGCGCCTTTTTTCTGCGTCGGACCTTCAGGGGGGCGGTGCTCTATACCCGCGTTTTTTCCGCCTACATCCACAAACTGTTGGAAGAGGGATTCAATATCGAGCTCTTCATCGAAGGGGGAAGGAGCCGCACCGGCAAACTGCTCATGCCAAAACTGGGGCTGATCTCGATCCTGTTGGATTGCTGTCGCAATGGCGCCTGTGAAAACATGGCATTCGTTCCCGTTTACATTGGCTATGACCGGATCGTCGAAGAGCAGGCCTATGTTCACGAAGTGGAAGGCGGCAAGAAAGAAGATGAGAACCTCAGCCAGATACTCCGTGCCCGGCGTTTTTTGAAAAAGCGCTACGGCAAAATCTATATCAACTTCCACACCCCCATCACCATAAAGGATCTGTTGGCCGACAACTCCTTACCCCTGGACCGGTTGCCCCAAAAAGAGGTCAACGCCCTGTGCCGAAATATAGGCTGGCGTGTCATCAATGCCATCGACAAACAGACCGTCGTCACCCCTCACGGCCTGGTTTCCGCCGCCATCTTGAGTATCTCCAAACCCCGCTTCACCAAAGAAGAGCTGATGGAAACGGTCGGTACCTACCTGACATTCGCCACGGCCCAGAACGCCAAATTGGCAGACACCATTATTCTCAACCCGGACGGTGCCATGGAATATGCCATCGACCGCTTTTTGTCGCGCAAATGGCTGGAAAAGACAAGCGGCGACAAGGACCTGTCGGAAGACCGGGCCGGCTTTACGGCCAACATTTCCAAACGCGCCTTGTTGGAATTTTACAAGAACAACTGTATCTCGTATTTCGTCCCGGCGGCCTTCACCGCCCTGGCCATCCTGAAAACGGATGCCTTTCAATTCAGTGCCGCCGAATTACACACCGAGTACCATTTCTTCCAGGATCTCTTTAAATATGAGTTTGCCTTCGATCTGGAGCGTCCACCGGTGCATTACGTGAGAAAAACTATCAAATCATTCATCGATGACGCTATACTCATGCCCCACCCGACCATCCCCGACAGTTACCAGATCACATCCTCGGGATACCGGAAATTGAAGCTGTTCGCCGCCTTTCTAAAGCCCTATTTCCAATCCTATAGGGTCGTGCTGCACTTTTTCAAGACCAACCGCAAGGAAAAACTGGACACCAAGGATAGGCTTAAGAAAATTCAGACCCTGGGTCATCAAATGCTAAAAAATAAAGAGATCGACCTTGTCGAATCCATATCCAAGGTCAACTATGCCAATGGCTTGAGTTATTTTTCCACCAACGGCATTAAAAATCATGAGAACGAGGCACGCATCGCCCATTTTGAAACGCTTATCCAAACCTACTTGAACCTGTTGGGCCCATGAAGGCACTGATCCTGGCCGCCGGATTCGGAACCCGGCTGGCCCCCCACACCCGAACCGTCCCCAAAGCCCTGTTCCCGGTTGCCGGCATCCCGGTGCTGGGACGCATGATCACCAACCTGAAACGGGCCGGCTGCAGCGAGATTGCCGTAAATGCACACCATCTGGCCCATCGGATTCGGTCCTACCTGGCGGAAAACGATTTTGGATTGCCCGTACACCTGAGCCACGAGCCTGAAATCCTGGGTACCGGCGGCGCCATCCGCCACTTGGCTGACTTTTTGGGTGACAATCCCTTCATGGTGGTCAACGCTGATATCGTCACCGACATCAATCTGGCGGGCATTTATCGCCGCCATCGGAAACACGGCGCACGGGTGACCCTGGTCATGCACGACCGTGCCCCCTTCAACCAGGTCTGGGTGGACAATCGAAATCAAATTGTGGGATTCAAACGATCTTGCAACCCTGCCGACCATGGTCGCCACCGGGAAATGGCCTTTACCGGCATTCACGTCATTGACGCCGACATCATCCGGCGGATACCCGGTGACGGGTTCAGCGATATCATTTTCGTTTATCGGCAAATGCTCGACGAAGGCGTCCCTATTCATGCCCATGTGGTCACCGATCACTACTGGCAGGACGTGGGTAGCCCGGATCGCTACCGGGATGCCGTCGTGGATGCCGTGGCACCCGGGGTTTTTCAAACGGCCTTCCCCGAGGAACAGCCCGCTGCCGTGCAATGCCGCCGATTAAGCGGCGATGGTTCCGATCGCCATTGGTTCCGCCTGACCGCCGGCAGACATCGACTGGTTATGGCGGACCATGGCATCAACCCCGGATTGCCGGGCAGTGAGGTCAACGCATTTGTCAGGATCGGCACCCACCTCCACCGATGCGGCCTTCCCGTACCGCGGATCCACGCCCACGATGGTTTCAGCGGACTGGTTTTCCTTGAAGACCTCGGGGACCGCCATCTACAGCAGATGGTACGGCAAGCGCCGGGGAATAGCCATGTCGAAATGATTTACCGTAGGGTCATCGATACGCTGCTTGACCTGACGGAAAAGGCGGCCGACGGCTTTGACCCCGCCTGGACCTGCCAGACCCGGTCCTACGATGTTGAGCTGATACTGGACAAGGAGTGCCGCTATTTCGTGGACGCTTTTTTAAACAATTACCTGGAGATGGCCGTCCGCTACGACAATCTGGCAGCGGAATTTGAACGCCTGGCCCGATGCACCATCGACAACGGCATCGACGGATTGATTCATCGGGATTTTCAATCCCGCAACATCATGGTCCGGAATGACCGGCACTATCTCATCGACTTTCAGGGGACCCGATACGGACCGATCCAGTACGACCTGGCCTCCCTGCTGATCGATCCCTATGCGGGTTTGGATCAGGATCTTCAACAACGGCTATTGAATTATGCGGCGAAACAGTCAGCAAAACGGTTGGACGGTGATTATGATCAGTTCATCCGGGGCTATCGCTACTGCACGATCACACGGAATCTTCAAATGCTGGGGGCTTTCGGGTTTTTGAGCCGCATCAAACAGAAAAAGGCCTTTGAACAATGGATTCCCGCCGCGGCCGCCATGTTGGCCGGTAACATCCATCGCGCCGACCGCCATGGGTTTCCCGAACTGACCACCATTGCCAAAGCGATCGCCATGGGATAACCGGGGGGATGGCGCTTGGCTCGGCAATTAATGTTAGATATTACATAGAATGGGGGATCTATATGGAAACGATAAGTTTAATGCTAAATGGGTTGCCGGGCAACGTCGCCTCGATTATCGCGGGCCATGCCTTGGGGGATGCCCGGATCACGCTTTTGCCCCACTCGCTCACCGGTCCGGAGATCGAAGCCGACCAATGCACCATTTCCGGCACGTCCATCGAACTGATTAAACCGGCCGACCGGGAAAAGAAAATTGACAGCCTGGTCAAGATGCACGGAGAATTTATCAGCGTGGACTACACCCACCCGTCTGCCGTCAATGACAACGCCACATTTTACTGTGAACACGGCTTGCCCTTTGTCATGGGCACCACCGGCGGCGATCGGGAGAAGCTGACCCGGACAGTGGCCGATTCGACGATCTGCGCGGTGATCGCCCCCAACATGGCAAAGCAGATTGTCGGGTTTCAAGCCATGATGGAATACGCGGCCAGCACCTTTCCCGGCATTTTCAACGGCTATTCACTGACCGTCCGGGAAAGCCATCAGGCCGGCAAGGCGGATACCAGTGGCACGGCCAAGGCCATGGTCTCCTGTTTTAGGCGCATGGGCATCGATTTTTCAGCGAAAGCGATCGCCATGGAACGGGACCCGACGGTTCAACGCGAGGTATGGGGCATTCCCGAGGCCTACCTGTCCGGTCATGGATGGCATACCTATCGGTTGCGCTCGCCGGACAACACCGTAGCCTTTGAATTCCAGCACAACGTCAACGGCCGCGACGTTTATGCGGAGGGCACCATGGATGCGGTCTGTTATCTGGCCCGACGATATAAAGCGGGGGATAGCGGCCTGATCTTTTCCATGATCGATGTGCTCAAGAATTAATATCCGCCACGGTCTGATCAATTCCTCGAGAATCTTTTTTCGATAAATCAGGGGTTAAGTTAGCGGAAAAGTGGTCGATGATAAATTTGTACGCCCCAGCATCATATTGACCAACCCGGGCCGTATAGCGGAAAAATCGGGGAACGATGCCGACCGGATCGATCTCGCTGAACTGCCAATCAACCATTAATTGAGGGAAAAATGGACGTCAAATACATCAACCCATTTGTCGACGCGGTCAAAAACCTGTTCAACACCATGATCGAGGTACCCTTCAGGCTGGGCAAACCCAGCCTGAAGAAAAGCAACATCCCGACATATGAGATCAGCGGTATCATCGGCCTCTCCGGAAGCGTGACCGGTTGCGTGGTGATCAACCTGTCCAAGGAGATTGCCCTGCAACTGGTGTCTGCGCTCATCGGAGACGAGGTGACTGAGCTCGATGACGACTGCACCGACGCCATCGGTGAAATCGCAAACATGATCGCCGGCAACGCCAAGACCGAATTCCCCTGCGCGGGGACCTCCATCAGCGTGCCCAGTGTGGTGGTCGGCAAGCACAAGGTTTCCTATCCGTCCGGCCTGCCCATCATCACCATTCCCTGCATTACCGACAAGGGCGAAATGATCATTGAAATGGCTTTAAAAGAGAGCATTTAACTATATTTCCTATACATTACCATTCTTTTCAATCTGAATATTTTCCGCATTTTTCATTCGGGGTACAATCTGGGCTACAAATAAATCG
>DEIP01000040.1:18887-21627 GCA_002352605.1 Desulfobacteraceae bacterium UBA2771
CAGGACGCCGTGATAGGCGATGGTATTGGCCGTATATCCGGACATGAACAGGTGCTTGAGATCCGGGTAGAGGGATTGCAGCCGCTCTGCCACTTCACGCCCGTTCATTTCGGGCACGATCACGTCGGTGAGGAGCAGGCGAATCTTGCCGGTGTGTGCCTCGGCCAGGCCCATGGCCTCATTTGGTGTGCCTGCGCTCAACACGGTGTAACCCAGCCCGTTGAGGATTTTTTCGGCGAGTTTCAGAAGTGAGAGATCATCCTCCACCAGCAGGACCGTCTCTCCGCGGCCCGGCGGGATATCCACCGTGCTTTCCCCCTGGCTTTCGACAGCTTTGCCTTCATGCCGGGGCAGGTAGATCTTGAAGGTCGTCCCTTTGCCCGGTTCGCTGTAGACGTTGATGAACCCGTTGTTCTGCTTGACGATGCCGTAGATTGTGGCCAGCCCCAGGCCGGTGCCCCTATCCACACCCTTGGTGGTGAAAAACGGTTCGAAAATATTGTCCAGTATTTCCTTGTCCATGCCGCAGCCGTTGTGGCTGACGGCCAGCAGGACAAACTCGCCGGGAACAAAACCGGTGTGATCGGCGCAGTAGGCCTCGTCGAAGGCATGGTTTCCTGTTTCGACGATGACCTTGCCCACACCTTCGATGGCGTCACGGGCGTTGACGCACAGGTTGGCCAGGATCTGCTCGATCTGGGAGGAGTCCATCTTTACGGGCCCCAGGCTCGCCCCCGGCAACCAGGCAAGATCGATCTCCTCGCCGATGAGGCGCTGGAGCATTTTAAGCATACCTTCCACGTTATCGTTCAGGTCGATCACCTCGGGGGCGATGGTCTGCCTACGGGCAAAGGCCAGCAGTTGCCGGGTGATGCCCGTTACACGTTTTGCGGCCGTGAGGACTTCATCGAGATTGGCACGTAGCGGCCCGGTCGGGTCCACCTCCTCCATGGTCAGTTCGGTAAAACCGATGATCACACTGAGCACATTGTTGTAATCAGGGAGAATGGGGACGCTCATGATATATTGACATTCTCCATTCATTGTTCAGTGTAGCAGGAGGGACGATTGCCACATCAATCGAGAATCACCGCTCCGGGAGGATCATCCATGTGATGATCCAAGGGATCGAAAGGAGGAAGATCTTCCAGGACGGGAAGGACCGGCAATCCTTCCTTGACCAGTTGACGGTATTTTACTGGAAAGTTAATAAATCACGAATGTCCCTCCCTTCCCACGAATGGGAGCGCCTATCAACTGCGCTCAGCAAACTTAATTTATGACCTTTATTTCTTTCCTTTGGATCTATCCTATTCTTCCAAAAACTCCGCCGGGCTCTTCACACCTCCCGGACCGCGCTTTAACACATGCGTATAAATCATGGTGGTGCTGACATCCTTATGACCAAGCAAGTCCTGCGCCGTCCGGATATCATACCCCGCCTGAAGCAGGTGGGTGGCAAAGGAGTGGCGAAGCGTGTGAACGCTTGCGGCCTTGTTGATCTCCGTTTTCCGGAGCGCGGTTTTCATGGCCCGTTGCAGCGCCTGCTGGCCGATATGATGACGCCGGACAACACCGCTTCTCGGGTCCACCGCCAGGTTGCCCGAAGGAAACACATACTGCCAGCCCCTTTCCCTGCTTGCATTTGGATATTTCCGTTCAAGGGCTTCCGGCAGATAGACAGCGCCGTATCCCTTTGCCAGGTCTTGGTCATGCATGGTTTTCACCGCTTTGAGATGTGTCTTCAAAGGGCCGTGAAGAAATTCGGGAAGCAGGGTCACCCTGTCCTTGTCCCCCTTACCGGAACGGACAATAAGCGATTGATTGCCGAAATCAAGGTCCTTGACCCGCAACCTGACACACTCGGTTACCCGCATGCCGCTGGCGTAAATCAGCTTCAACATGAGTCCATGCTTACCCGACAGGTGGATGAATATCTGTTTTATCTCATCTTTGGTCAGCACCACAGGAATGCGCGTACTCTGCTTTGCCCGTATCGTGTTTCGAAAATCGCCAAACTCCTGCCCCAGAACCTCCCGATAAAGAAAAAGCAGAGCGTTAAAAGCCTGGTTCTGCGTGGATGCCGTCACCTTTCTTTCCACAGCCAGATACGTGAGAAACCGTTTTACATGCTCCGGTTTTGCCGTCATTGGAGACTTCACCCGGGTATACAAAAGAAACCGACGGATCCACGCCCTGTAACTCCTCTCAGTATTGTAGGCGTAGTGGCGCAGCCGCATTCGGTTGAGAAAGATATCCTTTGCCTCGGCCCATGTCTTGACGGAACAACGGCTCTCATCGTCTTGATACTTCTCCATAAACACAATTTCCTTGTGTAAAAATTTTTCAATATACAAAAAGACCGCCTCCTGAGCCTGCTTCACCTGCCACCCCTCGCATCCGTTTTTTTCAAGAAAATCTCCAAATGATTTAATATTGCTGTCGGAAACCTCATCCAGGCTGCCGTTGTAAAATTGAAAAAACCGGTCCAACCACCCCGTATAATATTTCGCCATGTCCCGGGGGATCCCTTTTGCCTTTTGAAAAAACACCCGAATATCGTTTTTGTTTGTATTCATGGCGACCCAAATATATTGATTATACATCATATCGTATAATCAATATCACATTTTTTCGTTGACATTTCAATAAAATAAATTAAAGGTATTAAAAAAACCAGGGAAACAGGCGTGTTACGTCATAACACATAAGGTATGTTCCGGCGGCGCTGCGCGCCGCC
>DEIP01000160.1:0-8663 GCA_002352605.1 Desulfobacteraceae bacterium UBA2771
CGCATCTCAGCTTCAGCCCATCTTTGGCTGATACCTCACTCTCAAAAGCCTCGAAATAGCTTGCTATTCCTGTAGTTTTGCTCTCTCGGCTCAGCCAAACCTGGACCAAATCTGAGTGCCAATTCTGCGAAGTTATTTTTTCGCGAACCCTAAGAGAGGAGAAGATCCCGAAAAACCTTATTCTGGTAAATTCATTGTTCGAATAGATCCAGAACTTCATAAAACAATTGCCATCCAAGCACGAAAAAACGGGAAAAGCCTTAACGCATGGGTGAATGACACGCTTCTAAAGAATATCACCCAACAATTACATTCACTCTGATGTCTAAAACCGGGACGCTTTTCTCTTTTTCAGCATAAAACTTCGCTTTTAACAAGACCTCATTGGTTTTGGGCGCCAATATCTGTAATAGGAAGATGAGGGACGTCCTTGAAAAACTAAACGACTTCTTTTTTTGTGCTATATTTGAACGAGCATGCCGCGATTGGCCGGATTAGACGCACCCGGTTTTTATAGCGCATATTACAATTTCGATACGCTGCTTTGCAGAACCATTTGTCCGTGATGCCGGGATGAAATGAAATTCACCGCAGAGGTGCAAAGATCGCAACGGTGATCAGGCCCTTAGTCATTGTAACCCTGAACGCGAATGGTTTGAATGGCATCCGGCCGAATATTAGCGAACTCAGGGACGTTGGCCGCATGGGTGGTGGAGCTGAATTGCGACAAAAGCACGGGCGGGGTGTCGTTGCCGTGCGCATCGATGTGGGTCAGGAAAATTTCCGTGTACGGCGTGTTAACCTTTGAACTGAAAAGCAGCCATTTGCCATTGGGCGACCAGCTATGCCAGGAATTGAACAGCGCCCGGTTGCATTTCATTTTCCTGGCGATCCCGCCCTGGCTGGGAATGATGAAAAGCCGGCTATCCGGCTGCAGCATGATTCCTGTTTTGCTTCGGGTATATACGATCCATTTCCCGTCCGGCGAGTATCTTGGAAAGTAATTGCTGAAACCGTTTTGGCTGGCCCCTTCAAGCGGTTCGGGAACACCACCTTTTCCATTGTTAAAGGGGATTCGAAAAAGATCGAATTGAATATTGTATTTCCGGTTCAGCTCATGGATGCCCTCATCTTTGATGAGCGGGACGACATGCGAAATATCATCATGGACCTCATTTTTGGTTTTTGCCCTGGAAAATACGATGAATTTTTCATCCGGACTCCAGTTGGGATTGGCATGCACGAAATTGTAATCATCTGCTCCCGGCAATGGGTCGAACCGTTTTCCTTTTATCGAATAGACGGCAAGGATACCGTAAGTGGGGAAAAAAACTTGGGAAAACTGAAGATCATTGGTGATTAAGGCCAGTGATATTTCATTTGCCGAAGCGGCGACATAATTGGCATGCGGGGACATTTTGCCAAACAGGCCTCTGCTCTTGGGAAGAATTCCGGCCCTTGGAAAATCGTTCCAGCTGATAAAATTATCCCCCGACAGCAAAATATTCTTCTCTACCGGTGTGACAAATTGGGCGCCATTGTCACCCTTGTAATTCATTTCCATGCTGAAGGTTTTGCCGTCGTTGGAAAAAATATGGCAGCTGGCACAAATCGGCATGTTTTCCATGACAACCCTGGGTTGGTCATCTGATGAGATGTCGCCGATACACCATCTCATTTGATCAAAATTTTTCGTGGAAAAGGGCAGTGGCACCTGCCGGAAAAAAATCGAGGCGCCCACCGGATCGGCCGCGGTTGAGATGGCAATGGTGTCTCGGGACGTGACCTGCGGCGTATTGATATCGCTGATGCCGGTTACCGAAATGTCCATCGGCGCAGCAATCGAGTTGGTTTTAAGCGTTTCCCACAGCACTTTGTCCGGCATCCAGGTGGTTTGGTGTAAAAGCACATAGATGGGTTTTTTCCGGTTGCGGAACCGGATGGTCAACAGCCAGTTGTTAGAATCCGTGTCGGCGTCTTTCCAAGTAAACACTGGGGGGGTAATATCCCGAGGGAAAACCGATTCATGATAGGGATAGGTGATGGTGAGTGTTGACGACTGAATATCGTTGGCCCCATGGGACAGGGTCCGGCCGACAATCGCTTCAATTGTCTCTTCACCCCGATTCGTGCTATTGGTACCGCTGTCCCATACAAGGTCCCGTTGCACGGTGCAACTGAATAACAAGAACAATGCGGCAATGAAGAGCTGTCGTCTTACTAATGGTTTCAAAAAATTAACCCTTAACCTTAAGTTTGCGGAAAGCGGAAGGGATCAGTGACAAGGGCCCTTATATTTCGAGGGTTATATGAGCGGGCCATTCCCGCGACGGTGGTTCAATTCAGGTGGCAGTCGACCCGATCCGGCGCGAAATCGACAACCTCAATATTTTTGTCACCCAGGCGCCGACCATCCAGTCGTTCGGCAAGTTCTTCGCTGGTTCCCTTAAATCGCAAATCGAGAATCAGTATTCCTCCGGTTTTGTTCCAGCCTTCCTTTTTGCTGGTGACGACCGGTTCAATGGATTCAATTTCCGCTTTAATCTGCTGATAAAGGCGAAACGCGTTAACACCGGTGATATGCAGTTTAAGGGGGGTGCCGTTATTCAGGTAATCTTGAAAGGATTCGGTGATTGCATCAACGAGATAATCATCCAGGGCTTTTTGAACCGCATCTTTGAGGGACAGGGTGGCGCCGGTAAGGGAACTGATGTGGGCGGCAACACCGTTTTTTACAACCGATCCCAGAAGCCGTCCGCTCTGACTCTGAATCACCTTGAGTTGAATGCTGGATTGGATGGACTTCAGGCCGCTTCCGGCATAGGCCTCCCCCACATCCTGGACGACCGCCTTCCCGATTATCACATACTGGGCGCCGAAGGATAGACCCAGGCTGGATGCCGCGGCAATGTTTCCTGCCAATGCCTGCCGGGCTTTGTTTTGGGATGCGATTTTTTCCAGTTGGACCATATCCACGAGTTCAAACCCTTTGGCCGCGAGGCGGGCATTGATCTCCGTTTCCGCAATCCGCATCTGCGGCCTCGACATACCCAGGTAATCCTCTTCAATCAGAACCATGAGCTTGGGGTTTTCCAGGTTCTCCAAAAGGATTTTCATCGCGATAAGGTCATCTTTAATTTTATCCAGTGAAACGGTTGATCGGATATAAACCGAAAATTGCTTGTTCGTTAATTCCTCCTTCAACAGGGTATAATGGGTAATATATCCCTGGGTGCGCGAGAGGATTTTATCTTTTTTAAGGACGAAATTAGATACTTCGGTTTCGGCTCGAATGAAAACACCCACGGCCTCTTCCACCGCGGCTCGCTGTGCCTTCCGGATGGCATCTGCTTTGGAAATGAAACTGATGCCTTCGGTTTCCACGGTTTTCTCGGCAGCGAAAACGGTGATTGCGGTTAGCCACATCGTACCTATCGCAAAAAGGAGAAAAAAGACATTTTTCATTATTTCAAGCCTTCCAGGCTATCGACCTGTCCTTGAAAAGCAGGATCAAGATCGATACTATTTCGAAAAAGCTGTTTGGCCTCCGCCTTGTTGCCTTGATCAAGGGCTTCCAGTCCTTTTGAAAAGGAAAGAGCCGCCTTCATGTTACTTTCCCACCCGGTGGCCGTCGGTATCAATACGACACGGAGTGAATCCGCTATTTTTTTTGCCAGTTTTCCTTCGAGCACCATGAAGCTGTTACTGCTTCCGGTAATGGACTCGGAGACGATCATCTCGCTGGTTTCAACCTTGATGATCCTAACATCCATACGAACCCTGTCACCGATAACCATAAACGACCCGAATGCGATGCTCTGGGCGCCCAAAATTTTGCCGACCCTGACGGCAGTAGACGGGTCGACGCTTCCCCCCTGGCTCAGGGCAACCTCTTTTAAGAGGGACTCAATTTTACTCCTTTCGATCAGTTTCAGGGCACTTCCGTTTTTGTTCAGATCGGTAATCAGCATCGCGGAAAGTCCTTTGCTCAGCGGTGCGAAATGATCCGGATCGGTTACCGAGTTATTTTCAAAAGGCAATATGGCCAGGGTTTTGGGTGCCTGACCGTCGGCAACCGGTCTCATCTCCTTCCGTGGGGTATCGGGTGTTGCCGCGCAACCGATGAAAAAAAACACCGCGTAGAGCCCAATCAGGACCACCGGACAGGATCGGTTCGTTTTCATATTCTGGCTGCCTTAGTTTGTGTTTGGATGGGGAAACGTTAATGTCCGCCGCCGCCGCCACCACCGCCCAGGCCGGTTTCTTCCGCTACCTGGTCCGCCGCTATCTGATTTTCAATCGCGTGATCGACGGTGGTTTCCGCCATGCTGGTGATCTCCGCTGCCGTCATAGCGGCAAGCTGTCCGATCGTTGGTGATGATCCACCCGGACACGCTTCGTGACCATTTTGGGCAAGTTTGAACTGTGGATCTTCCCGAAGTGCCTTGGCAAACAGATTTTTTGCGTTCTCCCAATGTCCGGCATCCAATGCGTCGAGCGCCAATCCATAATGCAAAGCAGCGCTATAATTTTTGGTATGCGGGGTGCCGATGGCGGCTTTTTCCTCATCCGTCAGTTCAACGCCCATGATCTGGGCGGTATCCAGGACGATCCCTTTGGGTATTTCAAAAAAAGCGGCTTTGCTAATGGTTGCCGTCGTCGTCCCCTTTATTTTGCCGGTGCTTGAAGAAGCAAGGGTCGTGGCAACCTGAATGTCGCCGGACAATGTCCCAACCACCAGGTTTTCGGCCCCAATCAGTCGTCCAACCCTGGGCGCCGTCTTTTGGTCCACGATGCCGGTCTGACCCAGTTTCATCTCCTGCAACAGCGCCTGCATACGGATACGCTCCACAATGGTCAAGGAATTGATCTTTGAGAGGTCGGAAATCACCATGGCAGCTAGTCCTTTTTGGAAGCCTTGCAATTCCTTATTTTGGGAGACATCTTTATAATAGCAGACCGCAACCGTGGATTCATCCAATTTTTCATTCCGCATCTCATTCTCATTGGCGATGGCCTGCTTAGCCGCCCGCTGACTGTCGGCAATCTGGATGAGGGTCGTTAATCGTTTGATTTCCGATTCAACCAGAGGGCGGTTTGGGTCATTTAGTCCCTGCCACACGTCAATCGCTTTGCTGTATTTCTCTTTGTTTATATAAGCCAGTCCGAGATATAAAACAGCATAAGGCTCGCCGGGTTGTATTTCAATAGTTTTTTCAAGGGTATCAATTGCTTCATCGATACGCCCGGTTTTAAGGTAAGCAAATCCAAGCTTACTTCTTTCTCTTACCGAATCTGGATTTTCAGCCACATAGTCCTTAAGGATCGGAATTGCCGCACTGTAATTTTCCTGGCTAAGCATAACCTCAACCTTCATGAGATCCATCGTCGTGCAACCGGTAAAAAACAATACCGCAAGTAAAACAGACAACCACATTATTGAAATTTTTTTCTGCGTCGACATGGTTTTCTCCTGGGTTTAAGGTATGGATGATACATGAATTTTATTTTTCTTGAGATACGTATGGCAAAATGGTGTTATGTGTCAATCGACGATGTCGATACCGGATATGGTGTGTTTGGCTAGGGAAGGGTTTTTAATTTTTTATAGTCGATGGCTTCAGCGTATTTTATTAATTCCGTTTTGGTGACACCACTTCCTTCAATGCTGATGAGGAAACGGCCGGCAACCATGATTTGAATGTCGCCTTGTTTTTCTGAGGGTTTATATTTAACGATCGCTTTCTGGCGAGCGATTTTTTCCATTTTCCCACCGTCTGATACGGCAAAGGCCGGGTTGGTGAACATCATCATCATTCCCTGTATCATCGGAGAATCGGTAACGATGGTAACCGACACCGAACGGTTCCCTTTCTCATATTGGCGCTGGGCCGAAACACCGCCGAAAATGCCTGCTCCCGCGGCCTGGGATGTGGTATCTTCGGCCGTCCATCCCTTCAGCGGGTTGGGCAGAAAAGATTCCAGGCTCCCGCCTTTTTTCTGTTGAATCAACTGGGTAGCATAATTAAGGTTCGAGACGGCTTCGGTGTATTCTCCATTTTGGTAATACTCCAATGCCTCATTGATCGAAGTGGTGACGTCATCCCCGTAAGCCGTTCCGGCAGATAAGATCAGCACCATCGCCATTGCCAAGGTGGCGCCTTTTACTGTGTTCCGATATTGTTTGTCCATCTCATCCGGTTTTCAGAATCTACCCCAACGGATAAATTTTGAGGGTCGCCTTTCACGACCGTTAAGAAAAAATAGATAATCGCACCTGAATTCAGTGCCCTTACAATGAATGACGCCTCCTTAGACCGACTGCTTTCATCGCATACCTGCACCGGAAACTCACGTTCCAGATTCGGCAACCTTTTCATCCTGCGTGGAGAGGTGTCCCCCCATCGCGTTGAGCAGCAGGGTGATAGGGCGGTTTTCCTCGCTCGTGCCGGCAAAGCGGATGGGGCCCGGATGCCGGTAGTGGTCTTCTCCAGGGTTGGCGGCCAGCCATTTGTCACGGAACATCTTGACCACGCGGAAGGCCGGGGAGTGGATGTCCACGATACTCTTCTCCAGAACCAGCTCCAGCTTTCCCTTGCGTTCCTCCAGGTGCATCAGCGGGGCGATGGGAATGCCGATGGGGCGCCAGTTGGCAAAATCCTGCTCCAGGTTCAAGATGGCGGCCATCTGGCCGGTGGCGCCGTTGGCGATCAGGCTGAACACGGTCCGGCCCAGGTTGTAGGTATAGATGCAGTCGAATCGGGTGGGATTGCTGCCCCGGCCGTCGTAGCCGTAAAAATGGGCCTGGTTTTTGAATTTGGGGACGGATTGTTCGAATATTTTCTCGATGGGTGCCGGAATGGGGTCCTCGTCGCTCAGGAAACCGGCCTTGACCAGTGTCGACGTGAGGGTCTTTTTAGAGATGATTGTTTTTTTGATCATCAGGAACCGGGCCTGCTTCCAGTTGCCGAAAAGAATGGGCCCGTAAAGCTCCGGATCCAGCCCCCCTTTTTGCAGTGTCTTGACGAACTGCACATCCTGGATGCCGATTTTGTAGTGGCCCTTCTCCTTCAAAAGGTCCAGGTAGTCTTTCACCAGGCCAAGAAGCACCGCCTCCGTCTCGACTTGGGAAAACTGGAAATTGCCGTGGCTGTCCCGTTCGGTTAGCAGCCCTTCTTGAAAGAATGACGGAATGTCGTTGAATAGCTCATCGTCCCGGGCATTCCACACATGGTACGAGACATCCTTGCGGATGCCCCGCACCAGCCGTCGCAGGTACTCCAGTTTGAGGTTCAGGGTGGGAAAGGCCGTGTGAAAATCCTGGTCGTGCAGCTTGTTGAAGTTGCCGATGATTGTGGAAAGCTTGATGATGAATACCTGGATCTCGTTGATGAACTCCAGCACGCCTTCGGGAACTACGAGGACACCGTAGTTTTTGCCCACGGCGGCGCGGTCAAGGATGGCATCGCAGATTACCCGGGAGAGGTGCCGCAGGGTCATGCCGTAGGCGGTGTAGTCCACCACACCCTCTTTTTCGGCTTTCTCGAGTCGGGCATCGTCCATATAGTCAGCCAGGTCTTCGCCGATCAGGGTCATGTTGGCATGGGTCTGGAGGGCGACCTCCAGGGCCAGGTGGCTGGCCACACGGCCCATGACCTTGCATACATGCCAGTACTTTACGTCCGAACCGGCGTCGGTGCACAGGTTGGCGATGGCCTGGGAAAAGGCGCGGGCGGCGGTGTGAAACCCGAAGGACATGGCGCACAGCACCTTGCCGCCAGCGTCGCGGACCTGAATGTCGCCGTCGATGGTTTTGGGGACGCCGATGACTTGAATGCCGTCTTCGAACATCTCCTGAGCAAGAAAGGCGGCGTTGGTATTGGAGTCGTCCCCCCCCACCACCACCAGGGCGTCCAGCTCCATGTTCTTGCAGGTTTCCCGGGACAGGGACATTTTATTCTCGTCGTCAATCTTGGTGCGCCCGGTTTTGATCATGGTAAATCCGCCCACGTTACGGAACCGGTCCACAAGCTCGTGGGTCAGTTCAACGGTGTCCCCATCGATGATGCCGTCGGGCCCCATGAGAAATCCGAAAAGCCGCGTCTGGGGATTGGCCGCTTTGGCGGCGTCAAAAATACCGGCAATGACGTTGTGCCCCCCCGGGGAGGGGCCGCCGGAGAAGACGATGCCGATGTTGCGTGTCTTTTTATACCTCCTCACCACGTCGTCGTCGCCATCATCGTTGCCCTCGACCCGTTGGACGGCATTGTCGATGATGTGCGACAACTGCCGGTGAGCCTCCTTGTCGATCTTGAACTGGTATTGCGCGTCGGTCACCAGGTGGGTGATCGGGTTTTTGAACGCTTCGCACACCGGGGGCCGATAGGCAATTCTCTCCTTAAACTCTAAATTTACATCGGCGACGGCGTCCGCGACCGCTGGATGGTCGAGCAACTTGTCGAGTCGGATGTTGGATGGTTCCGGCATTCAGCCCTCCTGAACAGATAATTGCTTGGTCTATGGATCGCGCTTCCCGTAACCGGGAGCGATCGGCCTGCTGGATCGACTCTATTATCCCCGGGCGGTGGTTCAAGTCAACCCCAACGTTGCATAAGCTGGAGGGATTCTTCGGTCTCGGCGCTCCCTCCTTACATCCGGCGGTT
>DEIP01000160.1:8702-9108 GCA_002352605.1 Desulfobacteraceae bacterium UBA2771
TCCGGCGGTTATGCACCTGAATTTCCCGGCGGCGGCCGTCGGGGCTGCCAATCAGGGCTTTACTTGGTTTGGATCTTATTATAAAAATCAGCTGTCTTTTCGATTCTTTTGGGTATCATCGCCATCCGCGAGTTGACCAAGGCGGCCCGGGAGGCGGTTGCGACAACTCCGCAACCCTTCGAAGTGTATATTCTTCCGGGGCGGTTGTGCCTGGCGTTTGCCTTTACCCTTCCCATGTACGTGCAATATCTCGAGAGGAGGATGGCGACATCGTGATACAGGCAAAAAATGTATATAAAACCTTTCATGTGCCCGATGAAATTCCCGCGCTGGTGGATGTGACCGCCGACATCGCGGCCGGTGAGGTGGTGGTGGTGATCGGTCCCTCGGGGTCCGGAAAGAGTAC
>DEIP01000031.1:0-1442 GCA_002352605.1 Desulfobacteraceae bacterium UBA2771
CTTCATGGGCTGATGTAATCCACCGCAATAGAATCCGCTTATCTGAATGCCGACACAATTTCCGACAATACGATGCCACCGATTCCAAGATGATCTTGGTTTTTCCAAACAATAGACCTCGTTATTTCCACCCATTTTGAGGGGCAAAAAATGGACATTTCGCCGTATCACAATAGTGCTCAATTGAACGGGCGGTAGATAACTATCTGATATTACTATCTGCCCGAAAATTCTGAGTGTCCAATTTTTATCTGAGAGCGTGTTTTTTTGTCTGAAACAACTGTATTCCCAGGGTATTTTGGACATGGATAATTTTTGATGTAACGAGGTCTGAACTTCTCAATAAATATGTGATAACGGTGTGTCTTGTATATCGATGGGCGTCCCTATTCCGTTAATTGTCGAAGGCGACCGGCAACTGTGCCGTATAGTTCAAGGGCGCATGGCCGGCAAGGAAGGCGGGGGCCCGGGCAAAGGTGCTCCGGGGAAGGAATACCTCGGTGTTCTTCACGATGGTGCCGGCATGGGTAAAACGGGCCCATCGTCCTGAAGGAGGCAACTCGGTAACGATGTCCCGGGGATTGCACACGTTAAACACCGGAACGTCGGCCAGGGTTTCTGCAAAGGCGGCATCACCCATGCGGGGGGCGCCGAAGGTGTAAACGGCACGCGGTGGCCTCAGGGATGCCGCCAGGGTGGCCAGGGCACCGCCCAGACTGTGACCCGTGTAATACAAGGGCTTTTTTACGGTTTCCAGTGCGGCCGCAATGGTGTCCCAAAGCCCAATCAATACGGTTTTGAATCCCCGGTGAACGTTGCCGCCGACAGGCCAGGGGCATAGCGCCATGTTCAAATTGACCAGCCAGTTGGACAGGTGGCCGCTGGTGCCCCGAAACACCAGCGCGGCAAAGGCCCCGTCACCGGCATTTATGGTTTCCACCAGGGCGCCTTGAATGGCGGACCCGCTGAAAAATTGCCGTTCGACCAGTCCCGCTCGGGCCAGAAAGTCACTTCGCGATGCTTGACCCGGGATATCGACGCCTTCGCCGGCATCCTTTCGATAGATCAGACGGGACAGTTCAGACAGCCACCAGGCATTAACCGGGTTGAATCCGTCGGCATCCACCGCAAACGCCATGGGGCGACCGTCCATGAAATAATCATCGGACGCACCGGGCCTGAATATTGCCCGCCAAGAGTGGTTGAAAGCCATTGGATCGGATGCCCGCTTCTGGTTGTTGCACAGGCGTTCAGACACGCCCATGAATCTGAAGAGTACCATCCGATCCTAATCAAAACCGATTGCGGGGTCAAACAATTTATTAGTTTTTTATTAGAATGATGTTAGGTGACGGTTAGGGTTCGCGCAAAAATAACTTCGCAGATTTGGTTCAGGTTTGGCTGATACGAGAGAGCAAAACCACAGGAATAGCGAGCTATTT
>DEIP01000031.1:1496-27820 GCA_002352605.1 Desulfobacteraceae bacterium UBA2771
TTATTTTTTCGCGAGCCCTTAGCATGACGGCGAACGCCTCTCGGCCGGCGTGTCATTTGAACCGGATCGTCCAGGAACACGCGTGCCGGTTGTCAAACGCGATCCGGGTGTACGTGAAAGGAGAGGAGCGATCCGGTGACCCGGCTTTTGCCTGTGCGCACAAACATGGTAATCCAAAGCGCCTGGAGAAAAAGGATCGCCGCCGGATTCCATAGGACGTGCAATCCGGCCAGCACGTTGACGCCGGTGGCTGATGAGGGAAACACGAGCAGAACGACCACGGCGTAAGGGAGGGTCAGCACACTCATGATCTGGTATACGCTGATTTTCC
Organism: Desulfobacteraceae bacterium UBA2771; assembly: GCA_002352605.1. Taxonomy (GTDB): domain Bacteria; phylum Desulfobacterota; class Desulfobacteria; order Desulfobacterales; family Desulfosarcinaceae; genus Desulfosarcina. The sequence goes on from DEIP01000031.1 coordinate 1,828, forward strand.
GGTCGCCACGATAATCGGATCGCAGAAATTCGGACAGGAACCGCCAGCCCTGGGTCACCAACAGGCAGAAGAAATAGGCCCAGGGATATCGGCCGTTCAGGTACAGCAGCGTACCGGCCAATGCGCCGAGGCTATAAAAAACGGCAGTGAGCGCCTGAATGGCAAAAATCCTCCTGCCGTCCCACTGATGCGCATAGGCGATTTTCTTGGTGTTGCCGGTATAGGTGAAGGCCATCCAGGAAAAATTGCGCTGCACCACCCGCGGCATTTGATCCATGGGTCTGCCGTAACAGCAGCCGAAACTGATGCAGGCCAGCCTGCCGATGCCCTCGCCCAAGGTATAGCCCACCATCAGTGCGGATACCACCGCCATGGTTTCAAATGAGATTGTCAGAAACGGCTCCGCGGCGGTCTCAATCAGAAGTACCAGCCACGGGCCCAGGACAGTTCCCAGAAAAGCGGCCGCCCCCACGCTGAAGGTATGCGGTTTTTTCTCCACCCATCGGGCAATCAGCCGCGATCCGGGAAGGCAGAATCCCAGGAGAACCGTGATGATAAGGGCCAAAACGATGAAATCGACCCCTGCCGACGCAGTGAGAATAAACACCAGGGTGACCGCTGCGCACAAGGCGGTGGCGTTGAAAAAGCCGTAGTAGGTCAGGTTGAGGCCCTGCCAGGAACCGTCGATCATCTTCTTCACCGGAATGGCGCAGATGATCTGCCACCGTTCCCGAGGCAGGGCCCTGAAGCACCAGATGTAGAGTGGTGCCAGTAAAAGGGCCATTGTTGATACAAAGAGCCAGTTGGCCATGGATCAAACTCCTTAAGGGATCAGCGACCGCCATCGTCCTTATAATGTCTTTGTGTTTGATTTTTACCCGAATCCGCGACCCCTTGCGCCCTATTTTTAGACCTTCCGCGCAATTTCCGAGCGCACCTTGAGATCGGTTTCCACCAGGGGAGACCGGAAATGCAGTGTATAGCGGCTGGTCACGTCCCGACGCCGCATGTTGGCCAGAATGTCTGCGGAAAATGCCACGCGATCTCTCTGAAAGATCAATACGTCGACGCTGCTTCCCGGCCGGTAGAGGCTTTTGGGGCAGCCTCTTTCCAAAAACATGCCGGGAGAGAGATCCAGCGGGTCGTCGTAGCCATGGGTGCTGTAGCATTGTACGATGTCGCCGATCATCATGGCCACAATCTCGATCATGGCCACCAGCCCGATCCCCGTGCCGCCGAGAACGTTTGTGTCAATGATGGTGACCACCCGGCGGTTCTTGGAAAAGGGCGTTACCATGGAGACCACGGCGCCGGGATTGCAGGAGTGACAGCGGCCGTCGATCGTATAGATCTCCTTCACCCGTCCCGAAACCGGTACATGGTTGAAGTGATATTTATCCGGCGTGAGCCGGAAAAGGGCGAACTCCCCGCCATCGAACGCCGTCGCCCATTGATTTTTGTCTTCGCCGAGCAACTCGTTGAAGGAGAAGAATTTTTCTTTCAGGAATAGTGCGTTCTGGCAGTCGAAGGATCCGACAATCATGCGGGCGTCGGCCGGAGAGACGATCCTGTCCGCCTCCTGGGGCATGGGGCGATATTGCCGGTATCGGATTTTGCGCTCAAACAGTTTTCGGGCCGTATTCAGATTTTCCGGTCTATCCTGGCATTCGGCGGGGTCGATGCCCATGGCTCTGATTCGGTCGGCGTTGCCCCGGTGCCTGCCGATAAGCGGTATGTCAAAATTAAGAAAACCGAGGATGGCCGACATACGGCTGGATGTCGCTGCCTTGAAAAGCGCAGGCGCGTTTTCCCTGGCCTTCGAATAGAGGCGGTTAATGAGCGGATCGGCGATCAGATGTTCCGTCGCCACGTGGGAGGTTTCCCTGTCGATGTATTGGTGGAGAATATGCGGGTATGTCAATCTGTCATGCCTCCGATTGAGCGGCTTTTGACTGCCGTCTCATATGGGTTAAGGTCAACAGCATGAGGTGGATCAAGCGCGTGATGGCGGACAGCGGAAGTTCTTCCGCAATGACCGCAGAGCGCACCGTGGAGATGAAAGTGGATGCATCCTTGCCCTTCAGCACGGAAAACAGCGCTTGGTTGAAATCCCCGCTACGCCAGGCCGACATGCCATCGAGTTGTCGGACCTGTTCGGACCATGCGTCCAGGGCCTGTCCCACCTGCTCTTTTTTAAGACGCTCCCGGTAAAAGGTCTCTGCGGTGGCATTGAATTCATCACTGGTCAATGCCATGGGTGATGATGCACCGGCTGCCTCGCAGATGCGTCGGGTAAGCCGGCTGGCGACCGTATCGTGGCCGTTGTCATCGATGCGATCCTCAAGGTCTCGGATCGTGTCGTGAAGCTTGCCCATCTCAAGCAATTCCGAGGCTTCTTCTTTCAACAGGTTGATTAACATCCGTTGGAAATCCGTGGTGAGAACCCGTGTGTACCCGGCGTACCGTCGACTGGATCGCGTATTGCGGGTCTTTTTAACCATCCGGTCAAGCAGGCGGTTGGGTGTGTCCGAGCGTACATAGAAGGTTGGAATACCGGCCGCCGCGCCGAAAAATACCTGACGACGCTCGCTTTCGATAAACGGATGATCGGGGATGTCGGCATGGGCGATGTTTCCGGTGAAGATATATTTATAGGCCAGCGCCGTGATCAGCATTTGAAGGTTGGCCGCGTGCCCCATATCCCGATCCAGATTCTCAAAAAGACTGTAATGGCGTCCTTCGAATCCGGTGAATCCCATCGTCTGAAAACAGCGGGCCCGATAGAGCATGTAAAGCGGCATGCAGGGGTCGAAGACCCCCAGGTCCCCCAGGTCTTTTTTCAGTCGCGCATCGTTTCCCGGGCAGCCATCCAAGGCGGGGCTTTCGTCGGTTGCCATCAAGGCCACCAGATAGTCGATCAGCCTGAAATCCGGAACATAATCCCCTTTAAGCCCGAAGCACCGGGAAAGGTTCCGATCCAGCCATTCCGGGCCAAACGGCGTGACGCTGCGGCCCAGGATTTTCAGGTGGGCCTTTTTCTTCCATCGTCTCCAGAGCATCCTCAGGTGGGTGAAATCCAGTTCGTGGGGCAGGAATCCCAGGACCCGTTCCGGGTGAAAATCCATAAAATCGATCCGGTAGGGCGCCGCCGAATAGGTGCCCACGAAAAGCGGTAGAAAATGCTCCACAATTTTGATGGCCAGGTCCCCGTAGTGCTTTTCCTCCAGAGGACCGAAGCCGGACGTGGGGTCCTGCATGAGACGGGTGAGTTTGCGACTGCCAAGGCTGATATGGGTGCCGTTGTTGGCCAGGCTGATGTTGGAGGTGTTGGGCAGCACCACCAGGTTGTTGGCGATGATTCCTGCCTCCCGGAGCTTGATGACCGCATTGAGCTGGCTGCGGGAGAGCACGGTGTGGCACAGGTGCATGTATCGATGCTTGGTTTCCCCTTCATTCCAGCCGGACAGGCAGGGGCTCATGAACAGGGAACGATAGAAGCTGTCGGAGATCAGGTCGTTGAGCCGCTTCTGACGCACCGGCGGATGGGGCGCAAAATAGAGGGCCGTCCGTTGACCGCTGTCGATCAGACTGAACTGCCGGTTGGCGTATTGAATCAGCAGTTGAGAGAGCAGGAAGCGCAAGGATGTCTCCCGTGAAAGCCCTTGTCCCTTGCCTGACTGCTCGTCCATGAGAACCGGATGGAAGGAGAACGTTTCCGGCGAGGTATTGTCCGAGAGGAAATGGTCCATGGCCGAAATGCCGGTTTCCCGAACGGTGGCGTGAACGGACGGTTCGCCAACGGCATCGGCCAGGGCGAGTTTCAGCAGGTAGCTGATGGGAATACGAAGATATTCCCGGCCGTTACTGTTTATTGAAAACCGGCGGGCATCGCTTCGTCGGGGACTATCGGCACAGGCTTTATCGGCACGCAGATCATCCTCGAACACGGAGCGGGCAAAGGGGCAAAGGGCCTCGATGGGCAACCGGACCCAACTGTTTTCCCATACCCCGCTGTCGTTCTCCGACAAGAAGGCTTCCAGCGCCGTGACGCTGGAACGGGGCGTGTCACCCCGCAGGGCACGCTTTCTAAGATTTCGGAAAAATCCGGAATCTTCGATTTCACGGGCCAGATCCACCTGATGACGATTGCCTATTACCGCTGTCTGGTATTCATTTTCGGCACCCACCGTGGTGTCCGACGGGGAAAAGGGAAGGGTTCGGGCCAGTCCTTCCGGGGTCGCGGTGTTGATGCCGAGTACGTGTATCAGTTTAAACCGATTGGCCGCCTTTGAAGGCGGCGCGGGATTGAGTGCCTCGATTCGTGCGGGGGCGATGCCTGTTCGGCCGGCCAATTGAATCATATCATCTTTCATGCGTCACTTCGATTCCGGGTCGGCCTCGATCAAGAGAAGCGAAAAGCACCAGGCTACCGAATGTTTCATCGGACATCGATGCCTCCTTGTTTCTAACTCGCCGTTGTTAGGATTGGGGACGAAATAAAGTGAACGAAAATTGCGAAGGATATCCGTTCGTATTNNGTTGATGTAACGCAGAAAACGGATGGATAGACCAGTAATTGGGTTCACTTTATAGAGTTCATGACCCGTAACCACGGGCAAACCGAGATTCTGACTATGGAGCAATCTAATCGGTGAGCATGAGTGGCGTGTTATCGGCGGGTTAGGAAATGGTTAAAAAAAAGGGCGAGGGTTCAAGGGGCGGGGAAGTGAGCGGACCGATGCTTCGTTGCAAGCCGTAATGGAAAACAAACCGTGGCCTAACACGATGGAAACAGTGGTCTGGCTATTACGCGCCTAAAGTATATTTTAACGCTGGTGCCTATAATAAGGAGATCCCCGTGACCGTGGTGCTCAGATCTATTTTAAACAACCGGATTCCCGGACAGTTGGTGGTCCAGATCACCGATCGGTGCAATGCCTGTTGCCCCCAGTGCGGCATGCGCGCAACCGAATCCTTTGCCCGATCCACCCTGGAAACGGGTACCATCAAGAAAATCATTGACGCCGCCGCGTGCCGAGGGGTTCAGGCCATTTCCTTTACCGGTGGCGAGCCGCTGTTGGACCTTCCTCGCCTGGTAGCGCTGATCCGTTATGCCGGTGATGCCGGAATTCCGTTTATCCGTACCGGGACTAACGGGTATATGTTCAGGCACCCGGAAAGCGCGGGTTTCGAAAACCGGGTGGGTCACCTGGTTGACCGACTTGCCGATTCACCGCTGCGCAATTTCTGGATCAGCCTGGATTCCGCCGTGGACCAAATCCATGAACAGATGCGTGGGTTACCCGGAGTGGTGGCCGGCATCGCCAAAGCCCTGCCTATCTTCCACCGGGCCGGCATCTACCCGGCGGTCAACCTGGGCATCAATCGCAATGTGGGGGGTGATGCTACCCGTTTGCTGCATCGGCAGGATTTCGGATCGGACGAATCCTATCTGAAAGCATTTTACTCCCGTTATTTAACCGCTTTTGAACGGTTCTACCGGCGGGCGATCGACCTGGGGTTCACCATGGCCAACACCTGCTATCCCATGAGCATCGATCGGCCGGAATGCGAACAGGGGCTCAACGCAGTCTATGCGGCGACGACGGTGGCGGAGATCGTTCGTTTCACCCCTTCCGAAAAGCAAATGTTGTTCAAGGCACTGATCGCAGTCATCCGACGATTCCGATCCATGATTCGCATCTTTTCTCCCCTGTGTTCCCTGGAATCCCTGATCCGTCAGTACGGCAACGAAGGTATGGCGTGGCCGCCATATGGGTGCCGCGGCGGTGTCGATTTCTTTTTTGTGAACGCCGCCGATGGTCGGGTCTATCCGTGCGGCTATCGGGGAAATGAAAGATACGGCAGTTTGTGGGAAGTGGACATTGGCCGGATGAATCCACCGGTCGAGGAAGATACCTGCCGGCAGTGTGATTGGGAATGCTTTCGTGATCCCTCGGAATTGTTCGGTCCCCTGCTTGAGACCTTTTCGAATCCGTTGGGTCTGATTCGGCGGATGGCAAGCCGGCCGAGATCGCTGGCCACATGGGCCGGAGATCTGTTCTATTATCGATCATGCAGTTTTTTCAATGGTCGCCGGCCACCGGATTTTCAGAAATTAAATCGGTTTTCCCCAACTGTCGATGAGGCGGGAAGCGCGTCAGCCTTCAAATATAGTCAATTTAACGAAAAACTATCTGTTTCTTAACCGTTTTTTAATATGCGCATGGTCATGAGGCGGTTGATGCGAAAGCGGCACGCCATGAGCGGTGCTTCATGACCTGAGGAATTGAGAAAACTGGAACACCACAAAAAGGAGATGCAATGCGGATCGACCTGCATGTTCACTCAAAGCATTCCAAGCGGCCATCCCAGTGGATCCTGAAAAAAATCGACTGTCCCGAAAGCTTCACGGAACCCTTGCGGTTGTATGACATCGCCAAACGGCGGGGCATGACCCATGTGACCATCACCGACCACAACAGCATCGGGGGAGCAATGGAAATCGCCCACCTGCCGGGAACCTTCATCAGCGAGGAAGTCACCAGTTATTTCCCGGAAGACGGTTGCAAGGTCCACGTGCTGGCCCTGGATATCAGTGAATCCCAGCACGGGGAGATTCAGAAGCATCGCAAGAACATTTTTGACCTGAGCGCTTATTTTTGCCGAGAGAATATCTTCAACATCATCGCCCATCCCCTATATGCCGTCAATGACCGTCTGACGGCGGACCATTTTGAACGCCTGCTGCTGCTTTTCAAAAACTTCGAACTGAACGGTGCCCGCAACAGCCGCGAAAATCAGACACTCAGGAACATTCTCAATGGGTTGACAACCGAGGAGATCCACAGGCTGGCGGAAAAACACGAATTCGTGCCGATGTTTCCAAACCCGCACCAGAAAAGGCTTTTCGGTGGTTCCGATGACCACAGTTCCCTGAATATCGCCAGGACATACACCGAGTTCCTCGGTGATCATGATGCCGGTACCGAACTATCGGCCTTGACAGGTAACCCGGTGACGGTGCATGCGACGGCGCCCTCACCCCAGACCATGGCCCACAATCTATACGGTATCGCCTGGCAGTTTTTCCGCCACAAATTCGATTTGGGACGATACTCCGGCAAGGATCCGTTGGTTCAATTTCTGGACGGTTCACTAGGCCTCGAACCGGCACCCGAACCCGGCATGCTCACCCGGGTTTATTTCTTTTTCAGCGCCCAAAAACGGATGCGGGATAAACATCCCCTGTCGGATTCACTGGTTGCTCTCCTGCGCCACGAGACACAGAAGATCATTGATGAGAACCCGGATCTGCGGGTAACGACCAATGGCGACGGCCCATTGGCCGAAGCGCGTGAGCAGCAGTGGTTTGCGTTCGTCAACAGACTCTCCAACCGGGTGATGGTGCATTTCGGCAACCATCTGCTGGATCATCTTTCCGGCGCCAAAGTGTTCAACATTTTTCACACCATCGGCTCCGCAGGCGGGTTGTATACCCTTCTGGCACCCTATTTCGTCGCCTTTTCGCAGTTTACCATGGGGCGGGAGCTGGGGTGCAAGCTTTCCCGACGGTTCGGTCGGTCGGAAAGCGATCGATCCACAGCGTCTGCCGAGGGCCCTCATGTGGCTCACTTTACGGATACCTTTTATGAAATTAACGGTGTCGCCCTGACGCTCCAACAGCAGGTCCAGTTTGCCGCCGCCGCCAACCGCCCTTATACGCTGATCACCTGTGACGACCAGAACCGCCCGCCGGAAAAGGGGGTTGTTCATTTTTCGCCCATCGGCACCTACGACCTTCCGGAATACGAGCAGCAGAAGATTTTCTATCCGCCGTTGCTGGAGATGCTGGATTATTGTCACCGGCAGGGCTTTAACCATATCCATACGGCGACGCCGGGGCCCATCGGCCTGGCCGCCCTGGCTATCGCCCGATTTCTCCGGCTGCCCATTTCCGGTACCTACCACACGGCCATTCCCCAGTATGTGCAAATTCTAACGGGCAGCGGTTTAATGGAAGAACTGGCCTGGAAATTCGTCCTCTGGTACTACGATCAGATGGATCTGATCTATGCGCCCTCCCAGAGCACCCGGGATGAATTGATGGCCAGGGGTGTCAGCGGTGAGAAAATCCAAGTGTATCCCCGCGGTATCGATACCAAACGGTTCAATCCGATAAAACGTAACGGCTTCTTCAAAAAGTGGGACTGCGATGAGAAAACCATCAAGCTGATATACGTGGGCCGCGTATCGAAAGAAAAGAATCTCCACGTGCTGTCTGAAGCATACCGCAAGCTCGTTCGAACCACACCCAAAGTCCTGCTGACCGTAGTCGGAGACGGTCCCTATCTGGATGAGATGATGGGTGAGACTGCCGATCTTCCCTGCATTTTTTCCGGACGATTGAAAGGCGAAGATCTGGATGCGGCCTACGCTTCCAGCGATATTTTCGTTTTTCCCAGCACAACGGATACCTTCGGCAACGTCGTGCTGGAAGCCCAGGCTTCGGGGATTCCGGTCATCGTTACCGATCGAGGGGGGCCCGCCGAAAACGTCGTCCCGGAAAAGACCGGACTGGTGGTAACGGCAAATTGTGTCCAATCGATCTTCAGCGCCATGGCATCCCTGGTAGCCGATCCACGGAGACGGTTGGAAATGGGGAAGGCCGCCAGGCACTACATGGAAAACCGGTCCTTCGAGGCGGCTTTCAATGAAACATGGGACATGTATGGTATCGTTAATGCGAAAAAGGGGGCCATGAACAGATGATCATGAGGCCATCAATCTATTTCTATTCTTTCATCATGGGCTTGCTTTTCGGCATGGTACCGGGAGATTTGCGTCAAACACTTCGATTTTTCCGGAACTGACATTCTTCAATGTCGTTGACAGGGAGTGAAAATCTGCCTGGTTGATTCTCAGCGTTAGCTCTAATCCGTTTTCCGTGTACTGTTCCGCCAGTTTTTCGGCGTTGAATTGATTGATGATCGGATATACGGACCCGATACAATCAAACCCGGCTTTCAGTTTAACCATTTTCGATACGATGATCGGTCTCAGCCTTGCCGCTTGCAGACATTTTGCCGTGCATCCGCCATAGGCGCGGACCAGACCGCCGGCCCCCAGTTTTATACCCCCATAATATCTGATGACGACCACCATCACCTGATCGATGGTTTGTTTTTCGATGGCATTTAAAATCGGTATGCCGGCGGTTCCGGCGGGTTCTCCATCATCGGAGAAGCGGTAGTCTTGGCCGATTCGATATGCCCAGCAGTGATGCGTCGCACGCGCTTTTCTGATACGTTCCAGGAAGGCGAAGGCGTCTTCGGACCTTGTGACGGGTGCGCCCTTAACCACAAAACGACTTTTTTTGATCTCTTCTTCGCAAACCGTCTCTCTTGCCAAAGTAAACATCGGTTGTCACCGCCATTCTCGAAAATAAGATACCGTGCAGAAAGATTGCAGCCGGACCATTGTGTCCGTCGTCGTCGGCATCGACCATCGGTAATAGACTTCCTTTATGGGTATAAGGGGTTCAGTCGTTTCCGGGACTTTCATAGGCATCCACCAGATCCTGCCACGCGTGTTTATAGACGTTCAGGGTGTCGGCCAGTTCGGGGATTACCTGGCCGGCCACGGTATCGTAACGCCGGCGATCCATGGGGTTGACGTTTTCATGGCGGGTGGCTTTCAGATAGGCCAGCGTTTCCAGGGCAAAGACCATGCGTTGGGCGTGCTGCGGTGTGGGCGGCCGGTAACGGTAGGTGGAACGGATTTTCTCCACCTTTTTCGCATCGGGCGGTAAGCGCAGCAGGATGTTCCCGTTGCCGCTACAAAGGGTTTGATGGGCGTTTTTCAGCCGCTCCAGCAGATCCTTAAGGTCCGGCCGACTGCGTGATATCGTATCCCCTACCTGCCGGATTTCGTCGGGGAGCGACTGTTTGTGATATTCCACGGCGGTCTGGAAAAAATGGGCCAGTTCCAGACCGTTGGTGCCCTTGAGCCGGCTGCCTTCGATCTGCCGTCGGATATCCGAAAATCGCAGGCAGTCCGTGGCGCAGATGTGCAGCATCTTGTCCCGCAGGATGTCGTTTAATATTATCGCGGAGGATATCTCCGGGGCGTTCAGCCGCGTCGTCAACATGCCGCAGGTCCGTTCGAGGCAGTCGGTCATCAGCGAGCGCATGAACAGCGGGTTTTTGATACGGATGCGTGCCGCACGCCGCTTGAGCCGTTTAATGCCCCGGTAGATGCCGTACATCAGCCAGACGATGACGATCAGGGGCAGTATCGGTCCAAAGCGCCCCAGCCGGGTCATGGCGCCGGTGAGATCCAGGACCGAATAGACCATGATCGTCAGGACCATTCCGAAAAATATGGTGGCTGCCACCGGGTTCACGAAAAACCCGCCTTCATCGGCGGGCCTGCCGCGTTGGGTGGATTGTCTGGAGGGGTAAAAGGCATGAATGGGCGTATTGGTTCCGTGGGTGAAGCGGTCGGTTGGCCGGGTGTCACGGTTTTGCCGCTAGGTCACCTCAATGACCGGGTTCATTTTGACGGGGGCATGATTTTCAGGGTTTCCCGTTCTTCGGCCGGCTGCAGTGAATCCGGCGGAGACGAGTGCTTCTGGCTGATCAGTTTGCCGTTTTTATCGATCACCGTATCGTCTTCCATGATGAGAAAACCGAGTTTTTCCATCACATCATTGCGGTAGCGATACTCGTGCACCATGTGATGTTTGCTGAGTTTGTAGTTGCTGACGATCCAGGCGATGCCGAAAACCAACCCGACCACCAGCAGAACACCACAGGCGATGAGGCTGTAGGTGACCATTTTTTCGCCGGCATTAAAGATGAAGAGAAAGATGGCGTCCAGTTTGTAGAACAATACCGTGCAGGCCACCAGGACGAACAGAATCGGCAGAAAGGGTACCTTCTTTATGTGGGTCAGAAAAAGGTTGAACCGGAAGAGCTTGGATCGGTTGTCGTCTGCGTCAGCGCCGTCTCCCCCATCCTCTCCGGCGGTCGGGGCATTACCGAAGATGAACTGGTTGAATGCCAGGATGAACACGCCCAGTAGGAAGGTGATGGCCACCGGCGTAATGAAAGAGACGTAAAAATAGAACTTCCACGGGAAGGGGCCTTTGTCCGGGCCTAGATTTCCCAGAAAACTGACCAGGAAGATCAGAATTTCCACGGCGATGATGAACCAGAGATAGTTGATAAAAAAACTTTTCAATTCCACCTTGTCAAACAAGGTGGCCAGTCCGCTATGTTTTTCTTTTTTATCGGTATTCATTTGAATCCACCGAATGCTTGGGATAAGGTTTACAACATAATTGAAGCCCATACGAAAGACGCGTCACGGGAGTGCGTCTGCCCCGCGAAACGAAAAAACCTCGTCGCGAACCTTAAATTTATTAAAACCGTCGGGAACTGTCAAGTCGTCAATGGTAACCTATTGAAACCAGGGCAGGGAGAGGGTGAAAATAGCCAGGTTGCCCAGCATGTGGATGACGATGGGCACCATCAGGCTCCCGCCCGTGTGGTAGGCAACGGCAAAAACCACCCCTCCCACGATCTGGGTGACGGGGATCGCCGGCAGATGAAGGGCGGCGAAAAGGGCGGTGGAGACCAGGAGGGCCGTCGGCAGGCCCCAGCGGCGCAGGTAACCGAATATCAATCCCCTGAAGACGACCTCCTCGGCCACCGGGGCCACCATGCCTCCCACCAAAAAAAACAGAATCCGCTGATCCGCCCGATCCGGGAGCGGTGAGCGAACCAGCATCAACGGGTCCTGGCCGGCCATGAACAGGCCCAGAAACAACACGCCGGCGACTGCGGCGAAGCCGACGGACCAGCCCAGTCCTTTTCCGAGGCCGGGCAGCATTGTTTTTTTGTCCAGTCCGAGCACATGCGGTCCACCGGCCTGGATGACGGCCAGGATCATTACCGCCAGCATTTGTGCCGTTCGGGTGCCGGCGATCAGCCATAGCCGGGGCAGGTGCACACGGGTGCCCATATAAGCGGCTGCCGTCTCCAGCAGGGCCACGGCCAGCAGTGATGCTAATAGGAAAGCTGTGGAGATCGGGGCTGGACCCATCCCAGTGTCCTCAAGGCGCGGTAGCCATACATCTGTATGTACCAGTGAGAAGCGGTGTTGATCCGGTCGATTATTTCCGGAACCACGGCCCGGTCTTTGCGCGTGCCCATGGCCCACAGGGCCTGACAGGCCACGATGGGCACCGGATCGTCGGCCAGGGCCGACAACATGGCATGTGACCCCGGATCTTTGGCGTAGGCCAGGCTTCGCGCCAGCCAGTAACGCTCGGCGACGTGGGGGCTGCGTGCGGTTCCATGTTTTCTTGCCTCAACGGTGATGTCCCGCCGGTTGTCGCACGCTTGCCTGAGTGCGGCGATGCGGGTGATTGCGGAAGATGCGGAGAGGCTCATGGCCGGATCTGCGGGGGCGACGGGGGCGGTATGCCCTTGGTAAACGGGCACCAGCAGGATTGCGCCCACCCCGATGCAAAGGATTGCGGCGATAACGTCCGATGCGGCAACGGATAAAAACAGGTTGGGCAGCGAGCCCATCACACTGAAAAGAAAGGCAAAGAGAACCAGGGGAAATCCCAGCAGCAGGCCGGCCAGGGTCAGGGTCCTGAACATGCGGTTGCGGTCCTGGCTCCGGGAAAAGGCGGCCAGCACCTTGCCGGGACTGCCAAACAGCTCTCGTTCGGCTACGCTCAGGACGGTCTGATGGCTGCCTCCCAGGGAAAAGCGCTTTTCTTTGATATCGAGGTCGATGGTCAGGTCGGCCGGGTGGCCGGCCGGAATGGGCAGGTAGTCATGGGCGCGAATGGTGCGTTCGAGTCGGTTCCATTCGGCCCGGTCCAGGGTGTCGCCGAGTACGCAGGTACGGATTTGTTTCTGGTCCAGGGATTTAAATGCCTCGGCGGGAAATAGGGTGTAGGCGTAATAAGCCTCGTTGATGGATCGGCCGGCTCGGTTGGCCAGCAGCAGATGGTCGCGGATGTTGGTAAACATGTTGCCGTCCAGCACCAGTCCCCACAACAAGGCCAGGATGATGGCGGCAGATACCGGCCAGATTACACCGGAAGGTGAGAGGAGGGTCGTTCGGGCGGGCAGCAGTTGAATGGCGGCAACCCATGTGACCGGCGGCACCACCACGAGGTAGGCGGAGGCTGCCGGATTCCAGCCGTTGTCGTTGACTATAAAAAGGCTGATCCCCCATATCAGCAGATAAAAAAAGGTTGCCTTCCGGCTGCGCCGGAAAGCCCGGTCCCACAGCCAGACACCGATCAGGGTGACCAGAGACAGACCGGAACCGAGGCTCAGGGTAAAGAACAGTCCCCCGGCCATGGCGGTTGCCAGCGAGTTGAGATGCTCGGTGACTCGGGCATTGGGGACGGCCAGGTAGCCGGCGCGCATCACCGCTTCGGTGGCCTGCAGCAGGTTCAGATTGGACAGGTAGACATGGGCGGTAGCGACAATCTGAGCGCTCAGCAGACCGACGAAAAGGATGGCCGGAGCATATAGGCGGCGTTTCATTTCCTGTTGGACACCTTCGCGGAATCTGTGGTATTGACCAAAACGGTCTGAATTGGACCTTTTGCTTTAGAACCGCGGCCCATACGATTGACAACCATTTGTGTTATTAAAACATATCAGCTGTACTGCCAAGAATCAACAACCAGAGGCACGGTGAATTTGTTCTTCGGGCATCCCATCGGCTGCACCGGTGCCCGGCAGATGGTCAGCGGCATGAACCAGATGAAGCGCAAAGGCTATTCCACCGGGCTGATCACCATGTGCATCGGCGGCGGCATGGGCATGGCGATGATCGTCGAAAGATGATTTTTTTCTTTACTTTCTCGGCTGTTACTGATAAATAAAAATCGATTTTAGGGAGCGTAGACGAACCCCTATCCAAAAGATAAATGTCGGCGGCGACAGGAGATTAAAACAGATGGATATTAGTAGAAAGTTGGGGATTCTGGTGTTTTGCGGGGTTCCGGCCATCATCGGCGGTGGGATCGTCTATGGGATGGCCGGAAGCTACACCCCGGTCGCTGTTTATGAAATAATTCTCTACCTGGTTGGCGGCGCCATCATCAGTAAGTAAGCCGCTTCGCCGATTCCGGCTGAAAATTGACCATCCGGGTCTGACGCATTCAATATCGATTCTGCGCAAATGCCTCTTTCCGCGTTACCCAGGCGTTTGCGCAGATTGCGTTATGCCCCGTCAGGTGATCAGGGATAGGGAAAAAAAATAATCGCCCATTTTCCTGAAGCGGCACTGCCGGTTTCTGGAGGAACCATGGAGGACCGAACCTCCAAAAATATGATTCTGTGGTTTTTTCTGGCCTGCTTTCTCATTTCGATCTCTTTGATGGGATGGCTTCTGTCGCCGTTCTTCTCCATCATCGTTCTGGGCGCCGTTGTCACCGGTGCCTTTCATCCCGTTTACCGGCTGTTGACGTTCCGGGGAAGGATCCGTCCCGGGTTTGCCTCATTGCTAACCTGCCTGCTGATTTTTTTTATCCTGTTTGTCCCCATTGTTTTTTTTGTGGGGGTTCTGGCCCAGGAGGCTTACGAGCTGATCCAACTAACCAAAAGTCCGGCGCTTTTCAACTTCATCAACACGCATTTTACCAATAACGCCCTGCTGGACCGTATCAATCCGCTGCTGGCCAATTTCGATATCGTCATCACCGGGGAGGAGTTGAGCAAAACCATCTCTGATATCGGCAGGGCGGTGGGCCTGTTTTTTTTCGATCAGGCCCGGGCGGTTGCCTCCAACACCCTCTCTTTTCTGACCAGTTTTTTTCTAATGCTGTTGGTCATTTTTTTCCTGCTCATCGACGGGCCGAAGCTGGTGCAGTTTCTCATCGATCTGTCGCCCCTTCCAGAAGAACAGGACACCCAGCTTTTCGATAAATTTAGCGACATGGCCGGTGCTATCCTCGTGGGAAACGGGTTGTGCGGAGCCATCCAGGGCATTGCCGGGGGGGGCATCTTCTGGCTGTTCGGCCTTCAGTCTGCTTTTTTGTGGGGCGTGATCATGTTCTTGCTGGCGTTTATGCCGATCATCGGCGTCGGGGCGGTGTTTGCTCCCACAGTGATTTTTCTCTTTTTGACGGGGCGCGTCGGTACCAGTCTCTTTTTCCTGGTATTTTATCTGCTGCTGTCCGGCGGTGTCGAATATATTTTAAAGCCCAGGGTGGTGGGAAAGCGGGTTCAAATGCATACCCTGATGGTGTTTTTGTCCCTTATCGGCGGTCTTAAGATCTTCGGTATTCTCGGGATCATATATGGGCCGTTGATTGCCACCGGCTTTCTCACATTGACCAATATCTACCATGCCAGTTACCAAAAATTGATCGAACACTCTCAACCCTAACCGGACCGGTCATGACGGCGAACCTGCGCTTTGCCCCGTGCCGGGATGGCCCAAGAAGGATAATTTCCGAATATGAATGACGACATAGCCGAAGTCTTACAGCGTTCCGAGGTAAGCATCGAAGCGGAGATGAAGAAGTCCTATCTCGATTACGCCATGAGCGTAATCATCGGCAGGGCGCTTCCCGATGTTCGTGACGGGCTCAAACCGGTTCACCGCCGCGTGCTTTTTGCCATGCGGGAGCTGAGAAACGACTACAACAAACCCTATAAAAAGTCGGCCCGCATCGTGGGTGACGTGATCGGTAAATATCATCCCCATGGTGACACCGCGGTATACGACACCATGGTTCGCATGGCCCAGGAATTTTCCATGCGCTACCGGCTGGTGGACGGCCAGGGTAACTTCGGCTCCGTCGACGGCGACCCGCCGGCAGCCATGCGGTATACGGAAGTTCGTATGATGCGGCTGGCCCACGAGATGCTCGAGGACCTGGACAAGGAGACCGTCAACACGGTACCCAACTACGATGAGTCCCTCACCGAGCCTTCGGTGCTGCCGGCCAAATTTCCCGCGCTGCTGGTCAACGGATCTTCCGGAATTGCCGTGGGCATGGCCACCAATATCCCTCCCCACAACCTTTCCGAGGTGATCGAAGGGATAAAGGTGTTGATCGACAACCCGGCGATTACCTGCGGGGAGCTCATCACCCATATCCCGGGCCCGGACTTTCCCACCGGCGGCGTCATCCACGGTATTCAGGGCATTCGGGATGCCTATGAAACGGGACGGGGCATTGTCCGCTGCCGGGCGCGGGTGACGGTGGAGGAGGATAAGCAAACCGGCCAGGAAACTATCGCGGTAACCGAGATCCCCTACCAGGTGAACAAGGCGCGGCTCATCGAAAAGATCGCCGAACTGATGAAGCACAAGGTGATCGAGGGGCTGCGATATGTGCGCGACGAATCCGACCGGCGGGGCATGCGCATTGCCATGGGCGTCAAAAAAGATCACATGGCCGGCGTCATCATTAACCAGCTGTATAAACACACCCAGATGGCCAACAGTTTCGGGATCATCCTGCTGGCGGTGGTCAACAACCGACCTCAGGTGCTCAACCTGAAGCAGATTCTTGAGCATTTCGTCCTTCACCGCAAGGAGATCGTCATCCGGCGTACCCGATTCGACCTGAACAAGGCCGAGGCCAGGGCCCACATTCTGGAAGGCTTGAAGGTGGCCCTGGACAACCTGGATGCGGTCGTCAAGCTGATCCGTGAATCCAAGACCCCCGTGGAAGCCAAAGATCGGCTCATGCAGACCTTCGACCTCACGAGCATCCAGGCCCAGGCCATTTTGGATATGCGTCTGCAGCGGCTCACCGGCCTGGAACGAGACAAAATCGTTGAAGAATATGATGCCGTGCTTAAAGATATCGCCCGATACAAGGAGATTCTGGGTAGTGAACGGCTGGTGCTGAGCATCATCAAAAACGAGCTGGATTTCCTCAAAGGTGAGTTTGGCGATGCGCGCCGGACGGAGATTCTGACATATACCCGGGAGTTGACCATCGAGGACATGATTGCCGAAGCGGACATGGTCGTAACCATCACCAATACCGGGTATATCAAGCGCAATCCGATCACCTTGTATCAAAGCCAGCGACGCGGCGGCAAGGGCAAGACCGCCATGGGCACCAAGGAGGAGGATTTTGTCTCCCATCTGTTCGTGGCCTCCACCCACCACTTTTTTCTCTTTTTTACCAATCTGGGGAAGGTTTACTGGTGCAAGGTATACGACATCCCCCAGGCCGGCCGCCAGAGCCGGGGTAAGGCCATCGTCAACTTGCTGGATTTTTCCGACGGCGAACGGATGACCGCCGTGCTGGCTGTTCCCGATTTTGAACCCGGTCTGCATATTCTCATGGCCACCCGCAACGGGACGGTGAAAAAAACGGACCTCATGGCCTTCAGCCGTCCCCGGGCCGGTGGGATCATCGCCCTGGGCCTGACCGAGGGTGATGAACTGATTATGGCGAAACTGTCCGACGGGACCCAGAACGTATTTTTGGGAACCGCCATGGGTAAAACCATTCGTTTCGATGAATCGGATGTGCGTCCCACCGGCAGGGTGGCCCGTGGCGTACGGGGCATGAGCTTGGCTCCGGAGGACCATATCGTGGGCATGGAGGTGCTGCAGCACGGCCAGACGCTCTTTACCGTAACCGAAAACGGATACGGCAAGCGGACCTCGATCGATGCGTACCCGATCCACCGGCGCAGCGGCAAAGGCGTGATCACCATTAAAACCAACGAACGAAACGGCCAGGTTGTAAATATTATCCTGGTTCAGGACGACGACGACCTGATGCTGGTGACCAACAAAGGCAAGTTGATTCGGATGCCCGTTTCCGGTACCTCGGTGATCAGCCGTAATACCCAGGGGGTGCGGCTGATCGTCATGGATTCCGGGGAGCGGGTGGTCAGCGCCGCCGGATTGGCTGAAAAAGAAGATGAAACCGGCGAATCGGCGGATGGTGAAGGCGCACCATCTGCCCCACCGAAGGAATAGAACCAATGAAAACGATCGTGGACCTCAACACCATGAAGATCGGTGTGGTCGGCGCCGGCAGCTGGGGAACCGCCCTGGCCAACTTGCTGGCGGTCAAGGGCTTTGCCGTGGATCATTGGGTATATGAAGCCGAGGTGAAGACGCAGATGCTGGAGAAGAAGGAGAACCAGCGATTTCTGCCCGGCGTGATCCTGTCCGACAACCTTCATCCTTCCGGTGACCTGGAAACGGTCGTGGCCGGCAAGGATCTTGTGCTGGTGGTGACCCCTTCCCATGTCACACGCCAGACAATCTCGTGCTGCGGGCCTGCCATCGGTCCGGACACGTTTGTGGTCAGTGCTTCCAAGGGGATCGAAAACCGGACGCACCTCACCATGTCCGGCGTGCTGGCGCAGGTCATCCCCGGAATGTCGACGGATCGGCTGGCCGTGCTTACCGGCCCCAGTTTCGCCAAGGAGGTGGCCCGGCAGGTGGCCACGGTGGTGACCGTGGCGTCCCGCGACGCCCAAACGGCGGCGTTTGTCCAGCAGGTGTTCGCCACCGAATATTTCCGGGTTTATACCATCGATGACGTAATCGGTGCCGAACTGGGGGCGGCCGTAAAAAATGTCATCGCCATCGCCGCCGGCGTAATCGACGGCCTGGGGCTGGGGCTCAATACCCGTGCCGCCTTGATTACCCGCGGATTGGTTGAGATCCGCCGACTGGGGCTGGCCATGGCGGCCCGGCCCAGAACCTTCACCGGTTTGGCCGGCGTCGGCGATTTGATTCTTACCTGCACCGGTGACTTGAGCCGTAACCACACCATCGGTAAACAGATCGGCGAAGGAAAAAAGCTCAAGGATTTGCTGGCGGAAATGCACATGGTGGCTGAAGGGGTAAAGACCGCCCGGTCGGTGTACAACCTGTCGCGTAACCTGGGTGTCGAGATGCCCATTTCCCACGCCGTTTATCATGTGCTCTACGATGATCTGGATCCGAAAACGGCACTGTATCAGCTGATGACCCGGGATCTGAAACAGGAGTTGGACGATACCTGATTAGATTGGTGTCAAAGGGCGTGAACCGGTGACCGAAAATAATAAAAAGAGGCCGCACAAGGGCGAGGGACACCGTCAGCGGCTGCGTGACCGATTTCTCAAATCCGGGCTCGACGGATTTCATGATTACGAGATCATCGAACTGCTGCTTGCTCTGGGTACGCCCCGAAAAGATTGCAAGGACGCGGCCAAAGCCGCCTTAGGCCGGTTTAAGACCCTGCAGAACGTCCTTGACGCAGCGCCGGCCGACCTGTGTCGGGTCGCGGGCATCGGCCCCAAAAATCTGTTTGGGCTCAAGTTGGTGCCGGCGGTTTCCAGGCGATACCTTCAACAGCAGCTCAAGGGGAAAATGCCCCTGACCAATTCGCGTGAACTTTTCGACTATCTCAATCACACCATTCGTGATAGAAAAAGGGAATGCTTTGTGGCCATCTACCTGGATGCCAGAAACCGGGTAATTGCAGACGAAATTCTTTTTACCGGAACGGTTACCGCCAGTGCCGTCTATCCCCGTGAGGTGGTCAAGGCCGCCTTGGCCCATACGGCCGCCGCCGTGATTTTCGCCCACAATCATCCATCCGGGGATCCGGCGCCGTCGCCCGATGACATGGCGATCACCAAAAAACTGGTTCGCTCCTGCGGGCTGATGGGCATTACCGTTCATGAGCACCTGATCATCGGGACTGAAGGCTACTTCAGCTTTGCCGATCAGGGTCACATGGCCCGTATAAACGCCGACGTTGCATAAACAACATGGCCGAGACCGTAAACCAGAAAAAATTTCCTCCCTGTTTCGGAAATCTCGAAACCGTCTTTCCCCTGGGAGAAGAGGGACTGAGACATACCCCGGAATCCTGTATGCCCTGTTTCTACAAGACTGCTTGTCTGAGAAAAGCCATGGCGGACGAGGGCGGTATTACCGTTCGGGAAGAGATCGTGGACCGGGCATACGCATCCGGCATGCTTGGTTTTTTCGAGCGCTGGTCCCGGAAAAAGGCGTTGCGCACACAAAAGCAGCGGAAAGAAAAAACCTGACGGCTGTGCCGATGGGTGTGCGCTTGAAGGTCGGCGGACGGTTGGCCGACGCTTTTGTTTTCAGTCTGAACCCATCATATTTAACCATCTATCGGTTCAATTAATTTTTTCCGAGGCCCTATGTGCCGGTCGCCACTCCCCAAGGAGGAACCCATGGCAAAACTCACCGTTTCTGATCTTGACGTCAAGAATCGCCGCGTGCTCATGCGGGTGGATTTTAACGTTCCACTGGAAAAGGGACAGGTTGCCAACGACAAGCGCCTGCGTGCTGCCCTGCCCACCATCCGCGATATTCTGGAGCGTAATGGGCGGTTGATTCTCATGTCTCACCTGGGCCGGCCCAAGGGCAAACGGGTGCCGGAACTCTCTTTAAAACCCTGTGCCGCCGCGTTAGAAAGGCTGCTGGGACAACCGGTGGCCTTTGCCGACGATTGCATTGGACCCTCAGCCGATGCTGCCGTTCGTGCCCTTTCCGCCGGTGAGGCGCTGCTGTTGGAAAACCTGCGTTTTCACAGGGCCGAGACGGACAACGACGAGACGTTCGCCAAAGCCCTGGCCGGGCTGGCCGATCTGTACGTCGACGACGCTTTCGGTACGGCCCACCGGGCACACGCCTCTACCGACGGCGTGACCCGTTTCATAAAGCGCTGCGCCATGGGGTTTCTCATCGAAAAAGAGATCGCCTACCTCGGTAAGGCCCTGGAGGTTCCCAAACGGCCCTTCGTGGCCATTCTCGGTGGCGCCAAGATTTCGGGGAAGATCGATGTCATCGACAGCTTGCTTCCCCAAGTGGACCGTCTGATCATCGGCGGTGGCATGGCCTATACCTTTTTCAAGGCCAACGATCTGGAGATCGGGAAATCCTTGGTGGAACCGGACAAGGTCGACCTGGCCCGCTCCCTGCTGCACAAGGGTGGCGAAAAACTGGTTCTCCCCGTGGATTGTCTGTGCACCGACCGCTTTGACTTCGATGCCCGAACCGTCGGAAAACTGGTCCCCACAGCCGTCAGCGCCATTCCCGCAGACGGGATCGCCCTTGATATCGGACCTGCTTCCGTGTCGCTGTTCCAAGGCATCATAGACGATGCCCGGACCATCGTGTGGAACGGCCCCATGGGCGTCTTTGAGATCGATGCCACGGGCGGTGGCACCTATGCCGTGGCCCGGGCCATGGCCTCGGCCACAAGAAAGGGTGCCATTACGGTAATCGGCGGCGGTGATTCGGCTGCGGCCGTGGAAAAGGCCGGCCTGGCCGATCGAATGACCCATATTTCAACCGGCGGAGGCGCTTCTCTGGAATTTCTGGAAGGCAAAGACCTCCCCGGTGTAGCGGCATTGACGGATCGCTGATGTTACCATTCGTCTACCGGGTGCCTTGTTGAAAACAGGAAAAGCAAAGCGATGGTTCTGGATTGGTGGCTTGTTGCTGGGCGCTCTGCTGCCGGTGCTGTTTTTCCGCCATGAAATGGTAACCGGCCTGATGGTGGCTTACCGATGGATCTCGGACCGTGATCAAGTTGAACGATTCGTTTCCGGCTTCGGAAACGGGGCGCCGATTGCCTTCATGGCGCTTCAGGTGTTTCAGGTGGTCCTGGCGCCGGTGCCGGGCGAAGCCACCGGATTTATTGGCGGTTACCTCTTCGGCACAACCAAGGGTTTTGTTTATTCCAGCCTGGCGTTGGCTTTAGGTTCATGGATTAACTTCGGCATCGGCCGATTTGTCGGCAGCCACTTTGTCCGGCGATGGATCCCGGCCGATTACCTGGTTCGCTTCGATCATCTGTTGAAGCGACAGGGGATCATCGTTCTGCTTATCCTCTTTGTTTTTCCCGGATTTCCAAAAGATTACCTGTGCCTGTTTCTGGGTATCTCGGCGATTCCGCTCAAGGCATTTTTGTTGATTGCTTCGATCGGCAGAATGCCGGGCACCCTCATGCTGAGCATTCAGGGCGAATATTTTTTTCAAAAAAACTACGCGTTCTTTGTCGTCGCTCTTGGGGTGACGGTACTGGCGGCCTTGCTGAGTATCCACTATAGGGAAACGATCTACAGATGGATGGAAAAACTAAATGGAAAAACGGACAGCAGTCGTTGACCCCCGGAGATAATCGTGATAACTAAAAGATAACAATAACATCCGTATCATCTTCCGTATCACTTAACCCACAATCTGTCCAAGGTGAACCACGGTGGCCTTCTGGAGTGTAAGAGAAGAACTCAGCCAGTTTAATCGTCTTCGGCGTTCATATTATGAACTGCTTCGGGACGAACTGGACCAGTTCATGATCGACTACGCCTTGGTTCAGTCCTACGGGCAGTTTGCCGACCGAGCGCTGCCCTATCCGTTCATCGAGAAAAGGGAACTTAAGCCCCGCGCGCGGATTCCCGGTATCGAGTACGAGAGTCAGAAGACATTTCTGGTGCTTTTCGTGGAGGACGTCATTCCGGCAACCCATAAGAAGTATGTCCGATTTTTTGATGTAAACAAACCCACCCAAACGAACCTGTTGCAATCCAAAGCCCTTCCCTTGCCCGAGAAGTTCGACCGGACCCAAAAATACTTGGACTCCGTTCATTTCTACGATTTTATAAATGTATTGCTGCCGGTGGATTATGCGTTGTTGATCCAGCGTGATCCCATCACCAGCTCCGCCAACCGCTACAGCTTGACCCACTATCATGTGAGAATCGACTGGCCCATCGCCGATGCGGCCGAAGATCTGGCCCGGAGTTTGCGGTATATCTCCAAGGATCTCTATGAGAAGGGAGATAAGTACGCCGAACTGGCCCAGCGCAAGCTCTTTGAGTACTATGGTATGCCCGTCATGGTGGGTGGTCGGCGTACGGCCGCTATGGTAGCGGCCCAGTACCTTAAACGGATTCCCTGCATTTCCACTGTTTATGCCGGCAGCAGTGAATCCAGGGCCCTGTACCGCATTTCCGAACGCGGCGTTTCCAAAGCGGCGCTGGTTTGTTTCTCCAACGACGAGATTCGGAAGATCGCCGAATCCCAGAAAATACCTCCCCGCACCTTCAAGAAGAACTACGTTGTCGCTATGAATGGTGAGTATAACGTATGCATCTTCCAGGTTACCTACGCCTATACCGACCATTCCCGGCCACCAGACGACAGGAAGTTAAGGGAGATTAATCCTGATGTGAACTGGCTTACCGTCGGGGAGGAACACGTGCTGCCCAAGCTCGGGGTAAGTAAATACCCGCCGATTAACTTCAATCTAATCTATACCTAAATGTTGCACACGCGATGGCTTCCATCTGCTTTAAAGGTAGTGAAGCGCAATCCATTGCTGCAGATCCTCCGGCACCTTCTCCCGATCCGGCGGTTTTTCATCGTGATTTTCGTGGTACAGGTTGTCAAAGAGAGAACTGTGTTTACTTTTCGTCCAATTAAGGAGAGACGATGGAGAAGGTTGTTGTTCACCTGAAAAAGGAGTGGATAGTTTACGGAATGGCCTTGTGGATGCTCGGAGTGACTGGTTTCTTGTTTTATCTGAACGGACAGGTCCAGGCGATCAAACGGACGAGTATTAAAATGGCTTCCGACGTGGATTCCATCGAAAGCATCCTCATCAGCACGGACGGCAACGTCGCCGAAATAAAAAAACAGGTCAACCAAATGTCCACCAAAGTGGCGGTGATCCATAAACGCGTCATGCGGCGGTAGGGGGAAAATCCAGATGGTCTGTTTAAAAGGCTACCAGAAGCGATTGCTAAAGGGTTTGGCCCATCGACTCAAACCGGTTGTATTATTTCAAAGGCCCTTACCCGGACGCTGGTCGATGCCACCTTAATACCCTTTGGGTTCCGTCCCGTTTACAAACAGCGCATTGACCACGTCATCCCCACCATGTTCTGCAACACGGCCGGTTGCCGGGTCGATCAACACCTTTTTCATGTGGTTTGGTATGTCAAAGTAAAGCGTGGTCGACTCGGGTATGGTCGCCGCCATGAAATCGATCCAGATGGGGAGGGCGGCCCGGGCGCCGGTTTCCAGATTTCCCAGGGGCGTAAAATCATCCATGCCTACCCACACGCCGGTTGCTACCGTCGGAGAAAATCCTAAGAAGAGCGCATCTTTGAAATCATCGGTGGTGCCGGTTTTGCCGGCAACGGGCAAGCGCAGTCGACGTGCTGCTTTTCCCGTCCCCTCCTCAACCACGCCCCGGAGCATGTCCACCATGATGGCGGCATGGGTTTCGGTCATCACCAGCCGAATGGCCGACCCGGCACGCCGGAGCACCGAATTGTCTCTATCCAGAATCTCGGTGACGCCGAAAGGCGGGATATGGTTGCCGCCGTTGGGAAAGACGGCAAAGGCACCCGTGAGTTCCAGCAGCGTGGTGTTGGTGGCTCCCAGGGCAATGGACAGGTTCGGGGAGATGGGTGAGTCGATGCCCAGTTTATGGGCAAACTGCACAACGGCCGACGGTCCCAGCCGTTCCACCAGTCTGACGGCCGGTATGTTTTTGGAATGGGTCAAGGCCTGACGAAGGGTCATTTCCCCCTGGTAGCGTTTTGAAAAGTTCTGGGGCTGCCAGTCTTTATTATCGCCCTCGCCCTTGAAGACGACTGGTGCATCCAGCACCAGGCTGGCCTGGGTGAATCCGCGGGAGATGGCCAATGCATAAACGATGGGCTTGAACGCCGACCCCGGTTGGCGTCGGGCATCGGTGGCCCGATTGAAAGCGCTTTGGGAAAAATCCCTGCCGCCCACCATGGCCAGAATGCCGCCGGTCCTGATGTCGATGGCCACCAGTGCCCCTTGGGGAGAGGCGCCTCGTTCCTTTGGTGACGGCCTCCGCTGCTGCAGGCGTGACAGCCCCATTTCCACCGCCTGTTCGGCAGCTTGCTGCAGGCGATGGGAAAGGGTGGTGTGTATTGTCAGACCGCCTTTGTACAGCAGGCTGGGGCCGATGGCTGCCTCCAGTATCGGCTTGATATGCTGAATAAAATAGGGGGCTGATCCGGTAGATTTCGCGCGTAAGGCCTCCAGCACCGGTTCAGCGGTTGCCAAGCGGTGCTGGGTCTCGGTAATGATGCCCTGGTTGTGCATAATTTTCAGAACCAGGTTGCGCCTTTTTTCCGCCAGTTCCGGGTTGACCAACGGGCTGTATCTGGATGGTGCCTTGGGCAGGCCGGCGATCAGGGCACACTGGGAAAGGTCCATCTGTGATGCCGGTTTGCCGAAAAAGCGCCGTGCCGCCGATTCCACGCCGTAGGCACCGCTGCCGAAATAGATCTGATTCAGGTACAGGGCCAGCAATTCATTTTTGGTGTAGCGCCGCTCCAGCTGAATGGCCAGGATGGCTTCCTTGATCTTGCGAATGAGGGTCTTCTCTCGGGATAAAAAGAGTGTTTTGGCCAATTGCTGGGTGATGGTGCTGGCGCCCTCCACGAACTGGCCGGCCATGATGTCCTTGACCACGGCCCGAAAAATTCCCTTCACATCAATCCCGCTGTGGGTGTAAAACTGGCGATCTTCGATGGCGATCAGGGCGGACTTCAGGTATGCGGGAATCTGGTCGATGGGTACCGGTATCCGTTTTTCCAGGAACAATTCGGCCAGCAGAACCTGGTCGGACGAATAGATACGCGTCGCCGCTGATGGTTCAAAATTTTCCAGTTCCCGTATTTGCGGCAGGTCCCGGGTGAGGGCCAGGAATGCACCCGCCGTGGCGCCCGAAAGCAGGCCGGCCAAGGCGGTAATCAATAGGGCGCTGCGGATTCGAAAAGATCGCTGTTTACCCATCGTCTCATTCATCTGTTCGTCGGTTGCCGATCGAAACTTGTTCCCATGGCTTTTAGCGGCCATCGCCCGGTTGCGCAAGCGTTGATTGCTACCAATGCATTGCAAGTTCAGGTTTAGATGATTTTTATGGTAAGGGTTCGCGAAAAAATAA
>DEIP01000016.1:0-1763 GCA_002352605.1 Desulfobacteraceae bacterium UBA2771
CAGCGGCTCAGTTTGGTGAGCAGCGTACGATCAAACATGAGATAGATCCGCAATCTTCTCAGGTTATATTAAGAGACACCTTACAGGTAAGCCAGGCCGTTGATCACCAGGGCGGCCTGGGGTGAACCGATGCCGAAATCGATCATGGCCAGGATCCGGGGTCGTACCAAGCCAACCTATTGACATGATATAAAAATGCGTGAAAAAATGGCCTCAAAATGGTCTTAGCCGTTCAGTTTTAGGGTCAAAACCTGTATCCTAAGTGGAATACTGGTCAGTAGCACGCGCAAACCGACATTTCGTTCCTGGGTATCTCTGGCACTTGACCCACCGATGTCATAAGAGGGAGTTTCTCCTGAAGTTTTCCAAAGACCGCGCTCGCTGGATAGAGTTGCTGTTCGAAGCGAAAAAGCGTTTCGAGTTGTCCATTTTGAATTTCATCGTCACCTCCAATCAACCACGTAATTGTTTTCGCCAACGGTGGTAGTGAATCCATACCAAGAGCCATGCAATTAATAGCAGGT
This sequence comes from Desulfobacteraceae bacterium UBA2771, assembly GCA_002352605.1. GTDB lineage: Bacteria > Desulfobacterota > Desulfobacteria > Desulfobacterales > Desulfosarcinaceae > Desulfosarcina. Next base: position 525 of record DEIP01000016.1, read on the forward strand.
AGAACCGGCCAGGCGTATAATCGACGGAAAGGTCGTAAAGACGCGTTTTGGGAGGACCGCTATCACGCCACAGCCATTGAATCGGGCGTACATCTTTGGCAGTGCCTTGTGTATGTCGACTCGAACATGGTCAGGACCGGTGTTGTGGATCACCCCTCCAAATGGAAATGGAGCAGTTATCATGAGATCCGGAAGCCGAAAACGCGCTACCGATTAATAGATCATGACAAACTGCGGCGCTTTCTCAATGCAGATACGAATGAAGCACTTGCCCAAACACATAAAAGATGGGTTGAAAGTCAATTAAAAATCAGACAGGAGCGTCAGGAACACTTTGGCAGAAGTCTTGCTGTAGGAAGCGAGGAATTTATAAGGAACGTGAAAAATGCGCTGGGCATTCGTGCAGTCGGCAGGCGCATTTTTGAAACGCCCCCGTCAGGATATCAGTTGAAGGAATCCATGGCGGCATATGGGAGGCCAAACTCAGACCGAGCAGAAGAAGAAAATTCGGCTATGGCAATTACAAATGCAATCTCCTGGAAGTAGGAAGATGCCTTAGAATGGTGATTTTAACCTCAAAACAGGTCGGCTAAGCCTATAATTCAGGGTTAAAACAGATCATTAAAAAGTAATTACAGCTACATGGCTTGGTCCGACCCCGAATTCCGAATTACGAATTGAATGTGAAATCGGGGCCGCCGCCCTGAATACCGGGTTCGGCACATGGAAAGGCATCCAGATATGATCAATCAATGCGTGACCGGGTATTCGATATGAAACGATATGTTCAAACTGTTGTTGTTTGGCTCCTTTTCAGTGTTGGCATCGGGTTGGTAGCTGGCGCAGGCAATGCTGCCGATCGGTTGGGTCAATCTGCAACCGATCCCTTGAATGCGACCTACCTGATCGAGGGGAAGGCTGTCACCTTGATGGATGGCCGTTGCGAGTTGCCCGCCGCACCCGGTTCGGCAATGAAAACCAGGACGACTGTTTTTGGACAACCCATACGCGGAGATTTGGACCGTGACGGTGATCAGGATGCCGTATTGCTCCTCACCCAAGATCCCGGCGGCAGCGGAACGTTTTATTATGTTGCGGCGGCTGTCAACGTAAATGGACGATATCAGGGAACCAACGCAGTACTGTTGGGTGACCGGATTGATCCGATAAATATGAGTATACGCAACGACACGATTGTGATAGAATATGCTGATCGTTGTCCGGAAGAACCGATGAGCG
>DEIP01000016.1:1780-5857 GCA_002352605.1 Desulfobacteraceae bacterium UBA2771
GCGCCATCTGTCAACAAAACAACGGTTCTGATCCTGAAAAATGATAAATTAATCGAAATAGCGCTACTGGGTGAGCGGGAGAAATTGGTTGCAGGATGGATAACCATCGCCCATAAAGTGCGCTCGTTCAAACCCTGCGATCTCCAGAATGACTTGTGGTTAATCAATCTCCGGCCATGAAAGCGATTCGTGTCGCCTACCGACGGTAAATGCCGGATGCGAAACGCTATCAACCCGTCTTCGCGGTTCTGGCCGGAAAGTTTGTGGAACCGCCTGACGAAGGGTTCGGCGCCGACTACAAAGCCGCATTTCTGGCGACGCAGCTTGTACGGGTGGCACATAGAGAAAACTGCACAAGTGAAGATTTCGTTTTCGATTCACCAATCAGTCTCAGCCAGAAAATTACCTTCGATCTTTTCCACCTGGATGATGAGGGGCTTTACGGGTCGGCAGACGCAAAACGGGCACTGGCTTATCAAAGGCAATTTTTTAAAAATTACTCCGAGCGCGGCCAGGAATATGTGGATGCGTTGAAAAACGTCATATGGGTGAACATGCTACTTCTCAGAGCGACTGGAGTAATACCTCTCGCGAGAGAAAATAAGGGGAAATTTGCCCTATAACGGGGAGCGATTACCATGCAAGAATATGTCACTTCCGCCCTGTTTGTTCACACTGCCGAAACCGCTGATCTTCTGGAGAGGAATAGAAACCACGCCAGTGGGGCGACCATCACCCCGGTCCGGATCGAGCAGTTGACGGCCGGTGACCACCATCTGCTCGAGGGGGTCGATCACGCGGTGGTCAGCGGCTCTTTGAAAACCATCAAGACGGTAATCAAACTGTCCATAAATATCGGATTCGGCGTCGGGGTCGTGCCGACCGACACCCAAAAAAACCTGGCCCGGCATTACGATCTGCCCAGGGGTGTCGAGGCGGCCATCGACCTGGCCCTCAAAGCCGACCCCATGGCCATGGACCTGGTGCTGTGCAATAATCAAGTCGTGCTGTTCAAGGTCACGATGGGTCGTATGCCCCTTCTGGATGTCGCGGCCGATGTCGGTAAGTTCAGCATCCTGCGGACTGCTATCAGGCAGATCTTTAACATCAAGTTGTCGAAATATCGATTCGCTACGGCTGGCGGACGTCAAATTACTACCGCCGCCAGTGGTTGCATGATCCTGCACCACCGTAAAGGCAGCATGGCGGCCCGGCTGATTTCAAGCGACAGTTTTTTTTCCGATGGGTCCCTTTCCACGGTCGTTTCCGCGCCAATTTCGATCGTCGACTATATCAATTTTCTATTTCGGTTGCTGTCACCCATCGTGGGCCACAAGCAACTGCCCAACGCCATCGGCTACCTGAAAAGCCCCGTCATCGAGATCGAACCGGAAAACGAATTGGATGTATTCATCGACGGTGGCAAACAAAGTCGCACACCCTTACGCTGCGAGACTAAACCCGCGGCGCTGCGGGTCAATGTCGGCAAAGCGGTGCGTATGGCGACAGCCTCAAACGAACCGGCCAAGGTCCGCATTGAAGTCGATCATCTGCCCAGGGGGAAAGAGCTGATCAAAGCCTGGAACAAAAAGACCATTCCATTTTTTTCCTATGCCTCCGAAGAGCGTTTCCGCGACCTGTTCACCGCCTTGCACGAAGACGCCGAGATCAACACGCTCTACCTGGTGCTGATGGTACTCAGCACCATGCTGGCGGCGGCCGGACTGTATTTGGACAGTGCTTCGGTCATCATCGGCGCCATGCTGCTGGCACCGCTGATGGCGCCCATCGTCGCCTTGGCCATGGGACTGCTCAGAGGCGAAGAGGGGATGATCAAAAAGTCCCTGTTAAAAATCATCGCCGGAATCACCGCGGCGTACTCCAAATCGTACAAGGAGATCATCCAGAGCCTGGCCGGTGTGGCCATTGCCGTGGCCCTGGTTCCGCCCTTGACGGTGGCCGGTACCGGAATCGGTCGGGGGGATTTTCATTTCTTCTTCCAGGCGTTTTTGCTCTTTTCAACCAACCTGATCGGCATCATCATCGCCGCCGCGCTCACCTTCCGGGTGTTGGGCTTTTCACCGGCCATCCGTAGCAAGCGCGGTCTTGCCACCGTCTTTTGCTTGTTGGCGGTGATCACCGTCCCGCTCTACATCTCTTACGGGCGAATCGTCGAAGATCGCATCATCGAGAAAGGCTGGCAGAAAGAGCGCTTTTTGGTGAACGGCAAGTATGTGATCGTCGAAAAAGCGGACCTGCGCAGACAGGGCGATAAAAAAATCGTGGTCATGGATGTCCTCGTACGTGATGTGTTGACCCGCGAAGACATGAATGAATTCAAGAAGAAAATCCATACCCATTTCCCCGGCAAACTGACCATTCGGGCGAAAACCATTTATATCCCATGAGGGCCGTATGAAACGTATATTGCCGTGTCAAATTTTGCTCTTTACCATGGTATTGGTGTTTTGCGGATGTGAGCAACAGCCGGCCATCAAACCGAGCGGGAAAAACATTAAAATCGGGATTATCGCCCCCTTTAGCGGATCCGATTTCGCCAAGGGCGAAGAAGGCCTCAAAGGGGTTCAGGCGGCCATTAAAATACAGCCTTTGCTGGATAACGGGGATCGCATTGAAATTATCATCAAGGACGATCAAGACGACCCTGTAAAAGCAGTCAAAGCGTTGCAGGAACTGACGAAAACCGGACAAGTGTCTGCGCTGGTGACCTTTTCCAGCAGCGGGCCGGCGCTCGCCATGGATAGGGTGGCCAACACCTACAAGACACCGATTATAGCCGCGTTGGCCACCCATCCTGACGTTACCAAAGGAAATGATTACGTCAGCCAGATCTGTTTTGACAACATCTTCCCGGGACAGATTGCCGCGTTCTTCGTCAGAGACGATCTGTTGTTGGATCGAGTCGCGATTTTCAAATCACCGGACAGCTTTTACTCCAGTAATTTGGCGACCGAATTCGACGTAAATTCATCGCGTTGGGTGGCGAGGTGACCGACGTGATCGAGATTACCGATCAAAGCACGGATATCCTGAAGCGCGTACAAGCCAAAAATCAGGAATTGCTATACCTTCCCGTTGCGGTAACGGATGTGATCACGATCATTCAAGAAGTCAAGCAAATGCGTTGGGCGCCGAGGCTGATGACCAGCGATGGGCTTTTGGCGACGGTCTTTACCCAACACAAGGAACAATTGGGGCTGCTGGACGGTTTGCTGGCAACCGAATTTTTCCATAACGCCAGTCAAGGAACCCGCTTCGCCGACCGGGTAGTCGCTGCCCATGAAGGCAGGGGAACCAGCTATACCGCCATGGATGTCGAAGGGATGGCGATCCTGCTCGATGCGATGAACCGGTGTGATGACCCGGCAGACCGGCAATGTATCAACCGACAGGTTCGGTCGACGGTTGATTTTAAGGGGCTTCAAGGAAAAATCTCCATCGATTCGAACGGGAAAGCAGATCGCCCGCTGATGATCAACGCCATCAAGGCGTAGTCGGCTGAAATACATCGTCAAGATTTACTAACTAAGAAGAAGGAGAGACCACAATGAAATCGTTTATGGCTGAATTTATCGGTACTTTTTGGCTGGTGCTTGGGGGCTGCGGGAGTGCCGTACTGGCCGCTGCGTTTCCCGATGTCGGGATTGGTTTTCTTGGGGTTGCTCTGGCATTTGGATTGACGGTGCTGACCATGGCATTTGCCATCGGGCATATCTCCGGCTGCCACCTCAATCCCGCGGTATCGGTGGGTCTCTGGGCGGGGGGCCGGTTTTCGGCGAACCAGTTGGCCCCCTACATCATCGCTCAAGTCTTAGGGGCGGTGGTTGCCGGGGGCGTCCTTTTCCTCATCGCCAGCGGCAAGGCGGGGTTCGACCTGTCTGCCGGCTTCGCCTCCAATGGATACGGCGCCCATTCACCGGGCGGTTATTCCCTGCTGGCAGCCCTGGTCACGGAAATAGTAATGACCATGATGTTCCTGATCGTCATCCTCGGCGCCACTGACGAACGGGCGCCCAAGGGACTGGCACCGATCGCCATCGGTCTTTGCCTCACCTT
>DEIP01000016.1:5923-8963 GCA_002352605.1 Desulfobacteraceae bacterium UBA2771
CTTGGACAGTTGTGGCTCTTCTGGATTGCACCGATTATCGGTGCGATTATCGGTGCAGCCGTTTACCGCTTCATCGGAGGCGCGGCGTCCGAGTCTCAGATCGATTAATCAAGTTGGTTCATTGGTCCACTTAATAAGCAAGGTCCTTTTGTAAAAGATAAAAAGTCTGATGATCCTCTTTTCAATGACTGAATCAGGCGGCAAAGAGGGTCTTCCGCCGGCAACGATCCCTGTTGGGTAATCGCGATGATTCGATTAAGTACAATAAACAGGCTCGCGACCAAAGAGAAAATAAAAATTTTTGGACCGACATTATTGCTACTGATTGTCGGTTTCCTGCTTGCCTATCAATTCGTGGCGCCGGCCCCGCCCCGGAGTATTACGATCGGCACGGGATCGCGGGAAGGTGCTTATTTTGATTACGCCAAAACCTATCGAAAACTGTTGGCCGAAGACGGTATTGAATTGAAGCTCAGGAATACAGCCGGCTCAGCGGAAAACCTCAAACAGTTGGAAGTGGAATCAGGCGGTGTCGATATCGCCTTTGTGCAGGGCGGCTTGCAACACTTGTCGAAGACCGACACGCTCGTATCGCTGGGCAGCCTCTTTTTTGAGCCGTTGTGGCCCGTGCCCTGTTGGCCCATTATGCGAAACGCAGCCTGGATGTGCAGTATTACCTGTATCACGATGATCTTGTGGGCAGACTGTTCACCAACCAATTGCTTAAGGCGGCCGATCGGGGAGTTCGGTTCCGCCTGCTGGTAGACGACATGGATATGGCGGGCCGTGATCTGGGGGCGGTTGTAATGGACAGCCATCCGAACATTGAGGTAAGGATATTCAACCCCTTCTGCAGAAAAACGAGTCGGCTTTCCCAGTTCGTCACCAGGATGGGTTCCGTAACGCGTCGCATGCACAACAAGTCTTTTACCGTTGACAACCAGGTTGCCATCCTCGGCGGGCGCAATATCGGCAACGAATATTTCGATGCCGATCCGGACCTGACCTTTGCCGACCTGGACGTAATAGTAATCGGTCCGGTGGTTGAGGAGGCCTCCACGGCCTTCGACCAATACTGGAACAGCGAGCTGGCATATCCCGTGTCGGTACTCAAAGGCAAACCGCCGACACCGGAAGAGCGCAAGGAAAAGCGGCGGCAGCTTGATGATTTTGTCGCTGAACTATCGGATTCACCATACTTGCAAGCCTTGCGGAATTCGAACCTGGCCGACAAGATCCGGAAAAACCGCGTTTCCTATGACTGGGGCGATGCCGAAGTCGTCTACGACCAGCCGGAGAAGATCCTTCATGATACCGACAAAACCGAATACCACCTGGGACCGCAGCTGAGTCCCTATTTCGATGGGGTCCGGGAGGAATTGATTATCTTCACTCCCTATTTCGTGCCGGGTAAATCCGTAACCAAAGCGCTGACGCAGCTGGCCGAGGGGGGCGTGCGGGTGCATATCCTGACCAATTCCCTGGCATCCAACGATGTGGGCATCGTGCATTCCGGCTATTCCAAATACCGTAAGGCGCTGCTGCGCGGCGGGGTGGAGTTGTATGAAATGAACAAAAAACTCACCCGGGCCCAGCGTAAAGCGAAAAAGGGCCCGGGCGGCTCTTCCACGGCCAGCCTGCATGCCAAGGCCTTCGTCTTCGACCGCAAACAGGTGTTCATCGGTTCCTTGAACCTCTATCCCCGCGCAATGATTCACAACACCGAGATCGGTGTGGTGATGAAATCATCTAAGATTGGTAATGACATGGCGGCTGTTTTCGACCAGATCATCGATGAGATGGCCTTCCGGCTGGAGCTGGTGAAGAACGCCAACGGATCCGAAGGGATTCGCTGGCATGGACGGGTCGATGGAGAAGAAAAAACATTTGACGTGGACCCATACACCGGTTTCTGGCAGCGGTTTGGCATCGGTTTCATGCGCCTGCTGCCCATTGAATCCCAACTATAGAGAAGTCTCAATTGAATTGATAACCGGGAAACATGTGGGTCCGGTCGGACCGCTGTCAGAGCGTGCAGAGGAACTCTCTGGGTGCATATCCCAGGCCCTGGTTCGAACTGAGGCTCTGGAAAAGTGCGCCTCAATAAGATCCCTGTTGACACCGAGGCGTCCACGCTCTTGATCGCGTCGCTGAAAAATTTGAGATGTTACACAAAAAGGAGTTAGATATGCAAAATCATAACTTGATTCGATTTTTTGCGGTGCTTTTTCTTGTTGCCTCATGTTCCATCCTAACGCAATTGCCCATCTGGGCCGGTGTCATGCCCGATGCTGAAGATATCACGGACGTGGTCTGGAAATGGCAGGAAACCCGATACAACAACGATCAGAATGCCGTTCCTCCCGATCCGTCCGGATACACGATCGCCTTTAACCCGGACGGAACGTTAAACATCCGGGCGGACTGCAACCGGGGTGGCGGCAAATATTCCAATAAGGGGAAAAGCTTAAGGATCGAGGTGACCCACACCACACGGGCGATGTGCCCCCCGGACTCGCTGGAGCAGACTTTCATCAAGGACCTGAACGCGGCGGAAATCTATTTCTTCAAAGACGGCAATCTCTATCTGGACCTTAAATATGACACCGGAACCATGAAGTTTGATCGGTGACATATAGATGAAAAAAAACTCGGCTTTTTCAAAGAACTATTTTTTGAAAACTCAAGTATATGGTGTGGTACGATTTACGGCAGATCCGGACGAACCGGGTGTGATGGCCGTTACATTGGCGCTTTGAGGGTCGAGGGCGTTTAAAAAGACGATGGGCCGATTTTCGATTTTAAATACGCGATAGAACCCTTTAGCGTTGCCAGTTTCGGGTAGTCTTCCTCGGGAATTCCCACGTTCAATTGCTCTTGAAGCGCAACGGCGAAGTTCATAAAATCAACTGAATCGAAATCGAACTGGTCACGAAACCGAACGGCGGGATCGAGATTCTCAATATCGGCTTCCGGCGCAATTTTTCCGATAATGTCAAAAGCCGCTTTTTTGATTTGATCTTCGATCAACATTTTCCCC
>DEIP01000154.1:0-1416 GCA_002352605.1 Desulfobacteraceae bacterium UBA2771
AAAACCCAAGATGGCAACATTGATCCCACCCAAAAGTCGTGATGCATGTTCAGTCTGTTTGTTTATTTTTTCCATGGTTAGCCTCACTCTCCGTTACTGGCAAGTGCCCATCCACAAACGGTTATTTTGTACGATATCTGCGTTATGCAAAAAATTTTATCCTCGGAATATCAGCCATATGCCTACGGTAAAATTTTCCGCATGCCTTGATCTCGACCAAAATCCCTCGTTTCTATATGGGCACTAAACTAAGAAGTTTCCAGTCAAAAAAAGGAGAATACTGATGAAAAAAGCCTTCTTTGCCCTAATTGCCCTTGCCTGCCTGGTAACCGTCTGGCCTCTCACCGCCGCCCAGGCGTTCGAGATCGTTACCCGTGAGATGATGGAAACAGAGGTCGTCACGGAAGTCGATTTAATAAAAAATGTGGATAATTTTATCATCTTGTTCGACACGTCCGGCTCGGCCAATCAAATGGTGCCAGGCAGGACCGTCACCAAGATCCAGGCAGCCAAGACCTTTTTGAAGGAGCGCAACGCCTGGCTGCCGGAGCTTGGCTATCGGGCCGGCCTGTATGAGTATACCAACAACATGACACTAAGCGGCACCTTCAAGGAGATCTACGGCATGCAAACCTACGATCGTTATCGCTTTATCGCCGCCATTGATCAACTGCCCGAAAAGGGTCAGGGCCCCACCATGCTGCAGGCCGGTTTACACGGCCTGCGCAAGGTGGTTGCCGGTCTGAGCGGTAAAACGGCCGTGATCATGTTCACCGACGGAACGGCGACAGTCACCCGCGGGCCCAAACGCCCCTTGCAGATCGTCCAGGAGATTGCCAAGGATAACGATATCTGCTTTTACCTGATCAGCAGCGCCGTAGAAGCCGTGGACAAGCAACTAATGGAAGCGCTCTCCTCGGTCAACGCCTGCTCGCGGGTCGTCCCGATGCAGCTGTTTCTTGACAACCCGCATTACTTGGGCGGTGCGCTGTTCACGGTCAAGACCTCTTCCTACGAACGGCTGAAGCCCACGACTCAGGTCGTCGGCATCATTGCCGAAGACATACTGTTCGATTTCGACAGCTCCGTCATCAACAGTGATTATAATCAGAAACTCGATATGTTGGGGGATTATCTGGAGAAAAACATGGACGCCTATGTGGTTGCCGATGGCTTTTCCGACAGTGCCGGTGACGAAGAATACAACCTGTGGCTTTCGGAACGACGTGCCGCCAGTGTCAAAGACTACCTGGTTAACCATTTCAGCGTCGATGGGGATCGGATCGTAACCCTATGGTATGGTGCCCTCAACCCGGTTGCCGACAACACGACAGATGAAGGCCGTCAGCGCAACCGGCGTGTCGAAATTGCCGTGGGCGGGGTTAATTAGGCGCTTAGGATCGTGAACTTTATAAA
>DEIP01000154.1:1510-4131 GCA_002352605.1 Desulfobacteraceae bacterium UBA2771
GAACGGATATCCTTCGAAATTTTCATTCACTTTATTTTATCCCCAATCCTTATCGGCCCATGCTGAGCGTGCTTCTCACACAACGAATATTAAAAGGGAGATTACCAATGAAAAATGTATTTCATTTTGGCATTATGGCGACCATGGCGATACTGTTGGTGGCCCAGGCGGTTCCGGCCCAGGCGGACAAGTTCACCGACACCATCGAGATTTACAAAAAATCCGAAGCGGTCCAGCCCTTCTTCAAGGGTGCATACGGCTATGCGGTTTTCCCGACCATTGGCAAGGGCGGCCTCGGGATCGGGGGCGCCTACGGTAAGGGCCAGGTGTTCCAGGGTGGCCAAGTGACGGGTGAAACCTCACTGGTCAAGATATCCATTGGTTTTCAGGCGGGCGGCCAGGCATTCAGCGAGATGATCTTTTTTAAAGACAAACGCGCCTATGACGAATTCACCAGCGGTGAATTCGAATTTGACGCGGCGGCTTCCGCGGTGGCGATCACGGCAGGTGTTCAGGCCACGGCCGGCACCCAGGGCGGCACGGCCGGCGCCAGCGCCGGCCCCGCCACCGGCAAACAGGTCAAATCCGGCTATCATAAAGGCATGGCCGTGTTCGTTCACACCAAAGGCGGGTTGATGTACGAGGCGGCCATCGGTGGCCAGAAGTTCAATTTCAAGGCCAAATAATTACAGGGCGGAAAACCGGGTCGCATCTCGATCATTGGCGTCGTCTTGATTGCCGGTACGGCATTTCTGAATTTCGCCGATCTGAACCCCTATCGAGAACAGATCGAAAAGATTGCCACCGAGGCGATGGGGCGTCAGATTAGGATCAATGGTCCGATTGATATCAACCTATTCCCCTCCCCTGAAGTGATCCTAAATGAGGTCCCCCTGGTTCGCTGCTCCGTGGGGCAGCGAACCAGCCATGGTCAGGGTGGGACATGTCGATGCGGCCATCAGCCTCGTGTCACTGTTTTCCGACATGATGATCATCGAGCGGGTGCGCCTCAACGATCTCATCGTGGTAATAGAGAAAAATGATCGACGGCTGGGCAACTGGGTGATCGCTACGTATTTCAAGAAACGCCGCTTGATCCGGCAATGCTACAGGAGGTCGAAGCGGATGCGAAGATCGCCGTGGGCCATCTCTATTATGATACGAGTGAACTAAAAGATGTGCCGATTGATGCCGCGGCGCATGGCGGTAATATCGATGCAAAAATCAAACTGACATCTTCCAATAAGGAGCATGCGGCAGCAAAGATTGGCCTCAAAAAAAGGGGAAATACAGACAAAAACATCATTTTGGGTGGGTTTATAGTAGTCGATGGGCGGCAAGGATAATGTCTTCGGTTTCATCCCAACCGAGACAAGCATCCGTGATGGAGACAAACGGATTGAGGTCTTCTTTTTTCGTTTCGCCGTACACAAAAGGCTGCTTGCCCGCTTCCAGATTACTTTCCAGCATCATTCCGCAGATGGCCTTATTGGGCTTGATGTGAACGCCATTGGTATGACCGATTTTTTGAATTAACACATGGTTGAAGACCTCTCCTTGCTTGCGGTAATCTTTACCGGAATTTTTATGCGAGCAATCCACGATGATGGATTGAAGCAGAGAGGGATGCTTGGATAACTTGTCACACGTCTCGCTGATGCTAACCGGGTCGTAGTTGGGCCGTTTGCCACCCCGCAATACCATGTGGCCATATCGATTGCCTCTTGAAAATACCCTCGAGGTAACACCATAGGGATCATTTCCGACAAAAACCTGGGCGGTGGCGGTCGCCAGCAGGGCATTGATGGCCGTATCCAGATTTCCATCGGTTCCGTTTTTAAAACCCACCGGCATGGAAAAAGCGCTGGCCCACTCCCGGTGGTTCTGAGATTCGGTGGTTCGGGCACCGATGCAGGCCCAGGAGGTTAAACCGGACAGGCGTTCGGCAGCCGTTTGGCTGAGTATTTCGGTTCCTGCGGCAACGCCCATCTCATTCAGATCCATCAATATTTTTCTCGCCTTTCGCAAACCGTCGTCGATGTCAAAAGTTTTTTTATCCATATGAGGGTCAGAAATGAGGCCCTTGAACCCCACATTGGTCCGCGGTTTCTCAAAATAGACCCGCATGACCAATTTGATGGTTTTTTTGACCTTTTCCTGCAACTCGGCCAGCCGTCCACCGTAAACTAAAGCCTGGCGCCGGCTGATAATGGAACACGGCCCGGTTATGATCAAAAGCCGGTTATCCTTGCCGTCCAGGATATTTTTTATTTCCTGTCGGCCGTCAAGAACGGTTTGGGTCGCTTTTTCAGTCATCGGAAATTCCGCCCGAAGCTGATCCGGGGTGATAATGGGGCTCCGTTCGAGGACATTTAAATCGTATGTTTTTTCCATTTGAAACGCTCCGTTTGGGGCCGCGGGAGAAGTAGGGTTCTCGGTTTAAGACGGCCTTATCACAATCCAATTACCAATTCAATCATCATACGGTCGCGGCCAGGGTGTTTTTGTTCTAATGTATCTATAAAATTAAAACAGATATTTGAAAAGACTTCTGATCAAATGCCTCCGGATGAGGTATACATCAGTCATTTGATACTTCATTCTGGGGGTAGTCCTTGTTG
>DEIP01000147.1:0-27430 GCA_002352605.1 Desulfobacteraceae bacterium UBA2771
TCTGTGCCGTGTGTCCCGGATCGCCGGCCACCGGCTCGCTGTCAGCCGTGATCGCGTAAGTGATGTTGCTGCCTTCGTTGTTTTGGGCATCGCAAACCTTGAAGTGGTATGTGGCGGTTGGCTGGAGATCATCCTGGGGAACCAGAACGGATGTCTTTAAATGGGTCAGGCCATCGCTGCCGTTCATGTCCGTCACTTTCTTGATCATCTGAACACCGCGCCAGATGGTCAATTGATAATCGACGATGGAGGCGTCTGCGATCAATTCAACAGAGAGGATACGGGGTGTATCCGTGTCGACCGTTAAACCATACCAGTCCACATCCGAATGATAGCTGACCATCCCTTCGGTGGGGCTGCCGCCGACCAGGTCGATGGCGCTGTTGACCGTATTGTCGTCGGTGGTTTCGACTGTATCATTCAGCGTGGATTCTTTCAGTTGCACCTGGTAGGAGGACCGGCGATCCAGCCGCCGCGTGTTGGCCGGTGCAACCGCGATGAAGTACTCACCGTTCAGGGTCCTGAATTGATTCTGGTAAGCGTTGCCACCGGTGGAAAAATCGTGGGCGGTGACCATTTCCATAGCCGCATTGTATACCACGACCCGAATCGGTGCGGTTCCATCGATGGTTTCGCCATTATCGATGGTTAACCGGACTTGGTGGTAGGTGGTGGCACCTCCGGTCACTCCCAATGTAAACCGGTACCAATCCAGATCGCCGGCGTGGTCGGGGGATATGCTGGAGCAGCCATAATCGATAGCGCCGGCCGCCGTATAGGTATCCGGGAGATCGATTGCCAGGGGAATCGCGTCGTCCATAATATCGTTTTCCCGGGCTTCAACCACTTCTACGGAATCGATAGTGATGTCATAGGGCGCACCTGCATCACCATCCAGGCTGTCACCGTCTTCGACGATCAGAAAATAGGGGCTGCTGTCCGTCGTCAGATAAGCCAGGATGGTATGATACGGATCGGCCAGACGCTGGATGAGGTTCCCATTGTGGTCGTATAGGGAGACGGCCAGCTGTACCGGCGTGCCACCCACCGGTTTAAAGTGATCCACATTTACCGCAAATACCCCGGTGGTAGCGATGGCGAAGGTAAAACAGTCCACCTCGCCGATTTTATCGATGGCATCGCCGGCGGCATCGGCCGCACCGACAGACAGCAGTCGTGCGGTCGAGAAATCGTGGTTGCCATCGGCTGAATCTTCAAGCGTCGCCGTTAAATGGTAGGGAATATCGATCGCTGCATCGTCGTCCATCAGATCGCGCACCGTGATTGTCAGATCTTTGGGAACATCGATATAGATCCAAAGGTCCAGGTCGGCGCCCAGCATGGCCCCGTCGGGTTTATGCTTGCCGAACAGGCGTACCCGTTGACCGTTAATCTCTTCAAACACCGTAACCAGCAGGTCGACGTTGGAGTCGGACGTTTTTTCCTCGCAGTGGATATGCAAAAAGCGGTTGGTTTCGGCAATCCGCATGAGGTACGTATCCACCTCGCCTTCTGCGGAAATGAATTGGCTCTGGGTTTCACCGATATTCAGCGACCGCACCGCCGGTTCACTGTCGGCCGGGTCGCTGGTTGCGCCACCGCACGCCATGATAATCAACACCATGAACAGCCACATGCTTCGTTGTATGTGTTTCATCTTTTTCACCTATCATCCTCAATCGATGAGTTCGAATTGTCCATATCCGAGTGACTGGGTAAATGAACTGTCTTGAAGGGTATTGATGGTTACTTCAGCCATGCGGAAGACCGGTGGTGCATTGGGTCGGTCTTCCGGCACCTGGGCGATATACACACGAATCACGTTATCTCCGGGATCCAGAATCGTGTTGGAAAATAGGCCGCCGGTATCTGCGCCAATGGTATCCATGAGGCTGATATTGCCGATCTCGAGGCTGTATCGGCGAATCCCCTGGGGCAAGTCCGGAAATTGGATAGGGTCGGGATTGCCGTGGTCGGTCAACTGATAACTGTATGCATACCGGTCGCGAACCATGGGGTCATTGGTCAGAACATTGGTGTGATTCTGGATTTCAAAAACATCCAGGGTGCCGTCCAGGTCGCTGTCCTCGGTATAAAGATTCTCAAAAGGGTTGGTTCCCATGGCCATTTCGATGCCGTCAGGAATATAGTCCGCATCGAAGTCGGCCACAAAACGCCAGGTTCCCTTGATGGACTCTTCACAATCGGTTAATCCGTCATTGTCCTGATCCGGCCATATGCCGGAGGGCGGCGGTGGGCAACTGCTATCGTCGACCAACGGATCGGGCCACATATTGCCGTCGTCCATAAGCGACTGGACCTGGATTTCAAAATAGTCAGACAGGCCGTCATCGTCCGTATCCCTTGCCTGGGGATCGGTGCCGTGGCGGGTCACTTCCTCGTCATCGGTCAGGCCGTCACCGTCACTGTCCAGGTGCAATTGATCGAGGCCGGGGCGCACGTTGTAGTTATAGGCCACGATGAATTTGATCTTATAAGCGTTGGCCAGGCGCATGTCGGTAAAATTGATAAAATCGATGGCACCGGCCGAAGCAAAATCGCGAAAGGTACCGCCGCCGGCCTGGGCCATGCCGAACAAGGTGCTCTCGGCGTACTGTCGCTCGGTTTCGTATGCCGGAATATATTCTCCCGAAGCATCCCGAAAGAGTGAAGAGAGAAAAAAACTGTGGAAGTTGAACTGGCCCACACCTCTTTCTTCAGTAATCTGGGTCAGTGCTTCCACCTGATTCCAAATATCCTGGGGAAGCTGGGAGCCGGCATCCGTGTTGGGCATGCCGTCACTGAAAAAACAGACAATGTACTTGGAACGGGCCAAATCGTTTTCGCCGGACTCCTGATAAGAGGTATTCATGATGTCGTTTTCCACGACTTGGCGAATATCGGTCACGGCACCCACGTAGTCGGTGTAGGAGTCATTACGCACATTGTCCAGCACCCGGTTCAGCTCTTCCACCGAGCGGGTGTAGCCGGGTTCACCATAGCCATTGCGGGTTTGATCGATGACACTGCCGGCCCAGAGTTGAATGCCGAAGGAGACACTGGGGTAGTCATCGGTATTGTAGCGTTCCAGAAAACGCCGAACGGCAGCAATACGCCTGCCATAGGGTTCGTCCGGCGGATTCAACGGATCTGAACTGAGCATGCTCAACGAGCAGTCGATGGCAAAAAGCACCTTGACGGGGAACTGAATATTTTCCGGGTTTTCGGTGTGGAATTCACTGATGATGGTACCCGATTCCCGAACGGTGGTGCGCTCCAGCGGCGGCCCGTTGTCGCATGCCGAGGCACCCAGCAGACAGGCCGATAAAACTGCTATCACGAAAAATTGCCTAACCATCGCAAATGTCTCCTTTACCATTTTGATCGGTGTCCGCCTGGTCGGGGTTTGCCACATAGGGGCAATTGTCACAGGGGTCGCCGATGCCGTCGCCGTCCGCATCGCCGTTTTCGGAACTTTGAAGGTTTGGACAGCGGTCGACGCCGGGAATTCCGTTGTGGGCTTCATCCAGGCCATCGTTGTCGTAATCATCGTCACACATATCACCGGCGATATCGCCGTCGAGGTAATAATCACTGTTTTCCTGGTTGGGGTTTTCGTCGGTGATGCAGTTGTCTAGTAAATCGGGTATTCCGTCATTGTCGTCATCCGCATCACAGACATTGCCCAGGCCGTCGTTGTCAGGGTCATCCTGGCTGGGAAATTCGAGCTGCCCGGCATTCATGACCTCCGGGCATGTGTCCACGGCGTTGGCCACACCGTCTCCATCCCTGTCCGGATCGCAGGCGTCACCCAGTCCGTCGCCGTCTGAATCGATGTTGTCCTCGGTGGCCAGCTGGGGGCAATGGTCGCAGGCGTTGCCGAAGGCGTCGCCGTCGTCGTTTTCGCTGGGGTCATTGGGTATAAAGATGCAGTTGTCGACTTCGTCATTGTAGCCGTCGGCGTCGATATCCTCCTGCACGGAGAAGAGCGGCCCCCAGGTATAGGAGACAATCAGTGGGCCGCCGCCGGCGCCACCGCCGCCAATACCGCCGGAAGGCGGCGCCCCGCACTGGTTATCCGGACACTCATCGAAGAGCAGATTCCAGTCCGGCGGATCGGCGGAAAATACTTTTACTCCGCAAACCAACAGGAATGCCGTTATTGTCGCAATGAAACCTAATCGTGTTTTCATGGAATCTCCTCATCTCTGATCAGTTGATCTGTCGAACTACGAGAATTTCGTTGTCTTCATCGGAGAATGTGCAAATATGGGGCACGCCCCGGTCATTGAACCAAAGGGTATTGTACCTGCCGACGCTGCCATATTCCTCCGCGCTCTCGTGGTTCCAGCGCAGCCCGTTATACTCAGCATATTTTAAAAACCGGTGCAGGCGCCCCGAATGGGACTGCTCATCGTAATAGGCGATAGCCGGTTGTCCTTCATCCGTAAACGCCAGTGAGCAGTGGGATCCGCACCAGGTGGCCTCATCGACGATTCGTGATCTCCATGCCCCGCCACGATTGGTCGCATATTGGAGGCGATGCCCATTGTCCGGTTCGGGATTGGGCAGCCTGACGGAATAAGCGATGGCCAATGGTCGTTCGGCTTCCGGATCTTCCGGGTCTTCGGGATAGAATGCCGCACTGATACCGCCGATCTTCCAACCGTCGGGAAGGGTTTCCACAATTTGTCTACGCCACTGTCCGGCTTCGTTTTTAAAGGCCACCTTGAGGGCGTAGGTGCCCATGAAGTTTTCCCCATGTTCGGCATAGACGATAACCGGAAGGTCCCGTTCATCGAGAATCAGCTTGCAGAAATAGCCGACACTGTTATGGATGCCGTAAGTGCTGAATGCGTTGCCGTCTACCTGTTCTTCGATATTGGCATATTGTTCGATGTCGGCAATGGGGTCGGCAATGGTGGCTCTGCTCCGATGAACATAGTAGAGGTCGGGATACCTGAAATTGGCCGAATCCATACCCTCGGTAAAATACTGATAACAGATATGGAGATCTCCTTGGCCGTCCACGCCGAGAGACATGTTTTCAGAGGCGTGGCCATCCTGATACACCGGATTTCGATCGACGAATCCGACGGCGCCGGTGCTCTCCTGCCAGGTGCCGCCTTCATACCGGTTCACCATGATATCGGCCTCCACCTGCTGCAGTACCTCGTTGATTTCATATGTTGGGTAGATCAGGAACGGCGTGTCGCCGTCCAGGTGCATGTCGAATTGATCGCAACGATCGAAACCGTCCATGCCGGAGGGGGCCGGCCGATTGGAAACCACGTTTCGGGACATGCCGTCCGTATCCGGATCCCATACCAGGTGGTGAAGCCGGTGATAAAGGGGCGACTCTACTTCCGCCACGGCATTATACCAGGCAAAATGGACATTACCGCTTCTGTCCGGCCGGGCCACGACAAATGGAATGGTGGTGCCGCTTTCGTCCACCTGAGCGATGCGGACGATTTCCCAGTTACTGGGCCGGCCTTCGCTATTGTACGGTTCGACCGGATTTTCCGGTCCGTCACCGCAAGCGGTTGCGGCCAATGCGATGATGAAAATGGCGGCCCGGAAGTGTATCCGTCTACTTTTTAACCATGACCAGTTCATTGTAGATGGCTCCTAAACGCGGATGAATACTGTCTGAATCCGTATTCGTGTGCGAAACGTTTTTCAATAGATCCGAAACTTTATCCCCATGGCCATAATGTCTGTAAATACCGGCCAAATTCGTACGGGCGGCGGACAAGCTTTCATCCGCTTCCAAGGCCCTTTTAAACGTTTCCTTGGCCAACGGGTCTCGCCCGCAATACAAGTGGGTCAGCCCCACCAAATTGAGTAATTCCGCCTTGATGTGTCTCTGTCCACTGTCCAGCTTGGGCAATGCATTTTTCGCGACCAAGCCGGCCTGCCTAAAATCTCCTGCTTTCATGTAATGCTTCGCCAATTGGAACTGCAAATGCCCATCGTCGGGGGCGTTGAGAAGTTTGCCGTAAAGCTTGACCATCGGTTCCTGTTTCATCCCCTGGGTTCCGATTTCAACGCCGGCTTGACCCCCGGAAATACTTGTCAGCACGCCCTTGCCCCCCTGGGGATTGTCGGCCGGATGGAAATAGCCACTAAGTGCAGGGTCACAGATTTCCCATTTACGGGCCAGTTCGACGCAGGTCTTTAAATACTGACCGGCTTTGTCGGTATAGGCTTGGGCTTTCTGCCGGATCAGGTCACGATACTGCGCCTTTTGCTCGGCCGTAAGGTCTTGGGGAACCGGTGAGTTGAGTAAAAAATCGGCGAACTCGGCATTGATCTCATTGGCGCGAAAACAGGCTTTCAAGGCCCATGCCGGTGATTTGTAGGTCATCACCTGTTGGAAGTCCGACTCCAGTTTTTTCAACAGGGCCGCCTTTTGCTGTACAATTTTATTGTCGATCCGGTTCTTAAGACGCAATTTGTAATACGGCCCACTGGTGCCCGTTACCTGGTAATAGGCCAGTTCGGCCATCAAATCGCGTAGGTGCGGGTCCTGATCTCCCATCTCGGGACGGTACGTTTTTTTGGCCTTTCGATGGTATTTGTTGGCTTGTGCGCGGCGATCGGCGTGCAAATTGAGTACGGCCAACTGGGCGAGGGCGCGGCGTTTTCCCTTTGCCGACAATCGGCCTTGATAGGTTGTCAATTCCTGTATGATAGCCGTGGATCGGTCGAGTTGCTTCATGTTGTCAACGATGGCAAATACGATCTCATCCGATGATGTGGAAGAAGGCCTCGGCAAAGCGAGCAGACGACGATAGTTTTGATTGGCTCGGGCGTATTGTCCCAGACCTTCGCGAATCCGTGCCGCCTGCAGCAGAAAATCGGCGCGATTTTCATCTTTGGGATATTGTTTGCACAGGGTTTCCAGGTAATCCGCCAACATCCGCACCTGTCCGATGGACACCGACGCATTGATTAAAATGCCCAGGGTATTCTTTGCATGGGGTGAGTTCGGATATCGGGCGATCAATTTGCCGCCGGCATCGAACAAGGTGGGCAGATCCTTTTTGTCTTTGCTCGAAAGAATCAGCGCGTTTAGGGCTTGCTCGCCTATTTCCGTTTTTTGGCCCCGGTCGGCCACCTGAATCAGTTCCCGCCGTGAGTTCTCCCAGTCATCGTTTGCGGCCATGGTAATACTGGAAACCACCCTCGATCCGGCGTTGCGAACGATCTGGGCGACCTCTACCTTGAGTTTGGTATTGTGGATGCCGGCATTGGCGATAACGGCGTTGCCGTACCGGATCATCCCTTCATAGTTTTCCATCAGGTGGTAGGCGTCCAAAATCAAATGGACGGCGGCGGTGGTGGCCTTGTGCCGGGGATAACGATCGACAAAACCGGATAGATCCTTCACCGCCAACGCATAATCACCGGCGTCGTAGGAGACCCAGGCAACGTTAAAGTGCACATCGGGTGCATGGCGCGAATCGGCATATTCGCCGACGAACATTTTTCCGACACTGCGCAAACCGTCACGGGCAAATGCCGCCTGATAAAAATTCAGGTTGTCTTTGTTTTTCAATGCCCGGTAATAGGAAATCACCGCACTGTATAAGGTGTCTTTACGCTGTTTTAGATTGACGGTGGCCAACGGGGTTACCTTTTCGTACTGCTTGCCGGCCTCTAGGTAGCAGCCTGCCGAAAAAAGCGCTTCGGCATAGTTGGTGGCCATCTCTTCTACCACCCGGGTTTCGCTAAAGAAGCCCAGGTATTGCTCGTAGGCATTGGCGGCGGTTTCAAAATCCTGAGTAGAGTTGGTTTTGCCGGCCTTGGCATGCAAATGGGTGATAATATCACGTGCAAAAATTTCATAGTCGTGAATTAATTTCTTTTTGTCTTCCGAGGTCATACGAACGGAGTAGACCTGGTGCTCCAGGGCCCGAACAATAATCCCCACGTCCTTTTCCGCATGCTTGTAGGTCCCCAAGGCCTGGACACTTTCAAAAATATACTTGGCGTATTCCAGCAATTTCTCCGGATCCTGCCGGATGAGGGCCAATTCCCGGTATATGGGAGCGGCCTGGGCCCACTTTTTTTTCACATAATAGCGATAAGCCAGTTTTTCCAATACCGTTGTGTAGACCGGACGGGACCAGGCATACTGCTTGAAGTAGGCCAACGCCTGCTCAGCCGTCGCTTTTTTGTGAACTTCCGGGTAGCAAAAGGCCAAGTCGATAATGGATTCCAGGCGCACATCCACACGGCGGTATGTATCGATATCGAGCGCTTTGGCCGTTTGTGGACTGGTAACGGATGCTTCGAATAACTTCATCGCACCTTTAAAATCGGCTTGATTGATTTTACACCAGGCCAACTTGTACCGTGCTGCCGCCACGGCGGGGCTTTTGGGATATTTGAGGACTGCTTCATAGTGCTTCGTGCTCGTATCGACATCCTGTTTTTGATTGAAAAAATAATCGCCCAGGAGCAATTGTGCTTCGGGCGCATAGAGGCTGTTGGGAAATTTTTCGATCAGCTTCCGGTATTGGTCAATCATCTCGTTGGTGCGGCCCAGTTCATGATATTCATGGGCCATGAAGAAGTAAACCTTGTCCAGATACTGAAAATCGGGATACTGGTCGACAATGCGCTGGTATATCTCGACGGCCTGGGTTTTTAGCGTATTGGCCTCGTACTGATCCAAGGCCCGTTGTCCCCCCTCGTTAAATTGGCTTTTACGTAAAAAATAGACCAATCGCGACTTTTCGATGAAAAGTTCCGCCAGGCGTAGGTAGAGTTCCGGCAGGTAAGGCCGGTTTTTGGAACGACCGATTAATGTTTTGGTGTTATCAATGGCCAATTCGCATTTGCGTTTGTCCTGTTCGAGCTTAACCATGTAGCGCTTTTTTTCTGCTTCGGCATCTATTTCTTCGTAGACATAGGGTTCCGTTTCACCCGAACGGCTTTCCGCTCCTGAGAATAAGAATGCCGGCAGATTTTGAGGTATCAAAAGAATCAGCACCAGGCCCAGAATCCATTGCAGTGTTATTTTACGTAAAGGTGTCATTTGAAAAATATATCCCATTCTTCGGCGTTTTGGCACTTGTTGGGCAATATCACTTCATAATCGTCCAATTCATCGTTCCAGAACTCACCCTGGAAGGCATATACTGCCTTGCCCTTGAGCGCTTCGGTTGTGTCAGGATCAGGCGGTTCTTCTTCGTAATGGTAGCTGTGTACCCGTTGGTACATATCGATACCGATTTCATACTCCATGAGATGGGCTTCTTCTTCAAACTGCAACATGGAATTGGCCATATCCTCATACTTATCGCTGACCAGCGATTTGAATTTTCGCTCGATCTCCTTGCGTTTGAGCGTGTATAGTCGGTCCAGATATGTGGTCAGCATCGGATGCGGGTTGTTTTGTGAGAGGCCGTGCTCCTTTTCCAGTAGATTTAAAAATCGCCAGTGGCGCCGGATCCCGTGTTTATTGAGTAGAACGAGCAGCATGGCTTGGTTGTCATGCAAAGGTTTTCGCCGGTAGATATGTTCCAGGGAATCGCCGTAACGGGTCTTGAATTTATCCAATATCTGCATGGCTGTTTTGTAATGGCAGACATCTTTGTAGATAAACGATTTGAGAATATAGAATTCCGGGGTGAAGGCGTTTACATAGCTCGGGGCTTCAAAAGAGTAAAGAAGTCCCATGGCCCGTTCCGGATTCCCCAGGCGATAGTGGACCCAGGCGCGCTCGAGTAAGTTTTGGGCCTGTTCGACGATGTTCATTTCGATCTGTTGGTAGAGCAAGTCCGCTTCTGCAAAACTCCCTTTTTCATAGTATAAACGGGCTAATGTTTTTCGTGCATCGTCCTTTAGCGGGTCGCCATTTTCCAGTTTTAGGATTACGATTTTGAGCAACGACACGGCCTGGTCGATACGATTGTCATAGATGTCGCGAAGTGCTCGTTTAAAAAGATATTTGTTGTGGTAGAAAGTATCTTCGGGAATCTTGGTAAAGTGCTCGTCTCCCCATGAAAAAAAGCCGCGCTCCCAGTCATATTCCCCCTGATAATAGTGGATGAAATGGGCCACCCGGCCTTCGACGAAACCATAACTTTGGTCGCACAATGCGCGATCGATCAGCATATCCTTATCATAGGGGATCGTCCTGCTGATTCGCTCCAACAATTCCAGCACATAGTTGACAATCTGCGGATTGGGTTTGCGAGTCACCAAATGCGTCAGTGTATCCACGGCCGCATGGGTATAACCCAATTTGAAAAGACTCATGCCGTAAAAGAACTCAGCCCATTCATAATCCTGGTCATCCGGTGTTCGTGCGCTTAAAAATTCGAGGAGATGTTCTGCCGCCGGTTGGTATTTTTTCTTGCTGTAGGCGTCATATCCCAGCTTAAAGGAATGCTCGATCGTTTCTTCCGAACCACCGGATCGGTTGTCCGTTTTCACTGCAACCGTTCTGGTGGATGCCTTTAGATCAGGCGTTAACGGATCCAGGGCGGAATCCGTCGTCGATGCCAGGCCATCTCCCCATCGGGCACAAAGCATCAGTACCAGCAACGCAGCGATCTTTGCCAATGGTTTTGGTCGTCTATCCATTATTTAAAATTCTCTTTAATTTTTTCATGGTTGGGTCTTCTTTGACCTTGCGGGGGGCCAGATCAAAACGAAAGCCCACACCAAGACCGAAATAGATATTATTCTCGGTCTCATTCTCTCGAAAATTCAATAAATCGCGAATTTCAACGTTGAGGCACCATCTTTCGGACAGAAAAAATTTCATTCCGGCGCCAAAACTCAATGAGAGTGCATTTTCAGAGACCGTCTCGCCGGTGCTGTAATCCCATTCATAATGGACGATTCCCGGACCGGCAAAAATACTGATTTCGTTGTTGATGATGCCACGGTTCCTGAACGAATGCTTTCCGTAAAGCGGTTTGTACACGAAATGGGTGTGAAGCATATATTTTTGTTCCGGAAAGCGCTCCGGCTGAACATTGAACTCATCTCGCAGGGTCGATTTGAGATCCTTGTCGGTGTCGAACATATATGCTGCACGGGCAATTTCCCATGCAATATCTTCATTAAAATGAAATGTATATCCGATACCAACGGGGTAGACATGGAAGAAATCGTCATCTGCAATATAACCGATGTTGAAATCGATTTCATGGCTGCGATGAAAAATACGATTTTGGACGGCACTGACACTTTCTTCCTCCAATTGAGTCTCACACCAACCCAGTTGGCCGCTTAAGGCCAGGATGGAAAGAACGATTCCGACAATTACTTTTTTATTCATTTACTTCTCCTATTATCCACACACAGGGCGGCGCACTAAAAGGAAACCAGATCGAAAACAAAAGGATAGCTGACAACGACTTCCGTACCGACTGGTTTCGGGAACTGCCAGGACTTGATTGCCGATTTAATACAACCATGAATCTGGTTGGAGTTAACACTGGAAGCGACGATGCGAATCTCGCCAACGCGTCCGTTTTTTAGTATTTTCCACTCGAATACCATGCGGCCCAAAATGGAGGGGTTGGACATCAGGGCGGTTTCATAGCAATAGGTGATCTCATCCAAATGTTGATCGATGACCCGCTTGACCATCTCCCGACTCATTCCTCCTTCGATTTTAACCGTTCTATTCATTTTTGCCGTTACCATGGCCTGAACCCGCTTTTTGCCTGTAGTTCCCCGCTCCAATGCGGCCACATCCCCTTTACCGCGTGCCCCGGCGCTGCGAAGGACCTGGGTGGCGCCTTTGGTTTGGACGATTTCACCGGTAGCCACGGCGATCCTTCCATTGCCCAAGGCGCCTTTTAGTCCGCCAACACTGAAATTTTTTTCAGTGGCCCCGGGTACCGATACCGCATCGAGATTGGTTACCGCCGCCATCGCCTGGGAAGATTCGGCTATCGATGGGCCGCCCAGAACACTTAAAAGGCCGGTCTGGTTGATGTCCCTGTTTTTGATATTCCCTTCACCGAAGCCGCCACCGGCCTTGGGATGTTTACTTGCCTGGGGGACACGGGCGACCTTCTTCCCTCGCCTGGATTTCTTGGCGATTTTGACCGCAGGCGTTACCTTTTTTTTGGGCCTCTGTTTTTGGGGTGGCTTGACTGCCTCGGCCTTTTTTTGCGGTTGGCGCTCGGGTGGCGGTTGTTTTTTCAGTTCGGGTTTTTTCTTGGGGACCTCCATCTGTTGCTGCAGCATGGAACGATCAATCTTCACAAAATGCAGTTTTTGTTTCTCGGGTGTTAATGTCTGGAAATATGCGGTTATCGTAATCACCATGACCAAAAAAAAATGGATGCCTAATGAAAGTGCCCAATGCTGCCATTGCAAATACTTGGGGGCCGGCGCCACATCCACATCGGGACCGGAAAAACGTTGAACCCGGTCAATGCGGTATCGGCAACCGCCACCGTCAATAACGATCGCCCCTTTGTCCGGCATTGGAACATCAAATATCGACCTGTCTTTAGGATTTTGATACGTGTTTATCTTATAGCTATTTAGGTCGGCGGTGATGACACCGGATTGATCCAAAACGACCCCGCCGAAGGAGGCCGGGATGGTTACCGTTGCACCGGAAAGGTGGTGGTTGACCAAACAGATTCGAGCACCATCTGACTGGATATGATATTTTTGACTTTTTTCAAGGGATACCGCATCAACCACGGCGTCACCCATGGTTTTAACAATCTGCAAACCAATACGTGCGTCCCCCTTCTCCTCCGGTTGGGCGTTCTGAAAAAGTACTTGATTTAGGGAAAACGGTGCTTCCCAAATTTCGCCATCCTCATCTTCCTCCTCATCCACCGGAAAAAAATCTGAGGGCAAATGTTCAACTTCTTTGTTCGTTACCGTTTCCGGTATTGATCTCTTTTCATCTGGCTCATCGGACAGCGGAATGGGAGGCGCTTCCGCCAAGGGCGCTTTGCATTTAAGGGGCGTTGGCGGCGGGTCCGCTATCTGCACATCACAAACCACACCGGCTCTGAGCATGGTGTTTTGAATTTGGGCCGCCTCTATCCCACTTAACCCTTTTTTAAGTACAAAATGATTCCTGCCTACCAATGGTTTAATCTTCTCACAATCAACGTGAAACATCTTGGCAAGGTTCGCGATTGCGGTATCCATCGCCTCTGGAGAGTTGTATCGATTAACCAAACGCACGGCATAGGAAGCATCGTCACTCACAGCCGGTTTCGTTTGGCCCTCTCTCATTTTAATTTTCAATGAGAACGGACCAATGACGATGACATCTTCATGTTTTAAAAGAGCGGAGTGAACCGGCAACCCATTGAGACGCAATCCGTTTTGAGGAAAGCGGTTGGTAAGAATCATCTGCGCCCCTTTAACATTCACGAGCGCATGGATATCTGCCACGGACCGGTGGTCTAAAAAAAGATCGGCTTGTTGGCTGCGACCAATGGTGATCCGATCTTTCTCAAACTGCAGTTCACTGACAAAATTAAGATTTTGATAAACATGAAAATGTGTCGTCGTTTGCGTAGACGGTATTTCAGAATGGATCTGAGCAAATTTTTCGTCTATTGCATTCATCTCATTCACACCGCTAACATGATTTAAAATATTAACTTTCAATTGTTTTTTAACGTTTGGCCGATGCCGGACAAATCGGTTTCGCCTCGTGCGATGGCCGTTTTCTCTAGATCAAAATCTTCTTTAATTTCGTTTCGATAGTGCTGACGCACCTCGATCATGTTTTCAATGTCGCTCTTTTTGCGATGCATTAAGTATACGGCTCCCGATTTAATGCTTTGCCCTAGAATCTGCGCGTTGCCGAAATCGATGCGCTGCTGTAGCCCGTTTGTTGCTGTAGAACCCTTGCGCTCGCCCTCGGCAAGAACAAACGCAGGGTTTGTAAGTACCAAAATAAAAGCGATTAACAACAAGCAAGCCTTTGTCCAATTTTTAAAATTATGCATAGATGCCCCTACTTTTTCTCTTCAAGCACGCCAAACTGGAAATTTGGATACCCGGCCAGACCAGATGTTTTTATGACGGAATTGATGGTCTTGAAGGAGTGAGATTTGTCGCATAAAAAAAGTACATGCGGCGTTTCCTCATCTTTGTTTTCCTCGGCCTTCACATTGGAACGGATCTCTTTCAAACGCCGGTAAAGGGGAGAGGATTGAAATGTCTCCGGTGTTAGGCCCACAATTTGTTGGTTGCGAACCTGAGCCATAACTTTATCGTCTACAAGCAGTTCATTTTTTGTCAAAATAATTTTTAAAGCCTGCTGATACTGCACATCTGCAGTTGATCGTGGCAGTTCGAGATTCTTGCCCAACACTATTTTTTCCGGTGTTTCCGAAAAAGAAAAAAGAAGAAATATCAGAATGATGGTAAACATATCCATCATAGACGTAAGCATGAGTTTTGGTGGAACGAATGTTCGCGATGATCTTCTTCGTTGACCCAAGGCCACGGCCTGCCCTCCTATCCTATTGATCCGGACAACACCACGTTTGGAAAAAGCACATCGGATTGATGCGTGCGGACGCAATCCATGGCTTGGACGATCTCCCGATAGGTTACCTCGTTATCGGGTATCAGAATCATGGTGTCGCTGTCCGGATGGCTCAGCTTCAATTTTCTCAGGTGATCAGCTACGGCTGATACCGAAATATCCATCCCGTTTTGTTTTGGAAAAACCAACTCCTCGTCTGAACGTTGCAGATCGTTGGGTGTATCCGAAAGCGTTGAGATTCGCACTTGATCCGATTTGATCTCAAATACTACTGTTATTTTCGGGGTTGTATCGGCCACAACCGTTTGGGATGGTCGATCGGCATGGACGGGGATAGATGTGTTGATCGCTTTAATATGTAAAAATGAGACCGAACTCAGCAAAAACGGAATCAAAACCATAAAAAGGTTCATGACGGGAATCATGTTCAATTCCGGTTCCTCTTCCTCGGTCCTTCGGATTCTACTGAAGCGTGCCATCTGCCGTCCTCTTTTGTTTCATGGCGGCCAATGCATTGGCCAATCCAAGGGATTTCTCTTCGATTTTATCCACCAAATAGTCGCCACGGTTGTTTAGCAAGTAAAACCCGCCCAGACACGGAATAGAAACCACCAAACCGGCGGCAGTGGTGAGCATTGCCATTGAAATGCCGCTGGCAAGCACTTCTTGTTTCATCGCCTCGTCGGCTGCGCTTACACTTTGGAAAGCGGTAATCAGGCCCAGTATGGTTCCCAAGAGGCCAAGCAAGGTGGCGATGTTGGCAAACAAGGTCAACAGATTGATACGTGACTTAACGCGTGGTATTTCAGAAACAATCTTTTCCTCCATCGCTCGCTCTATTTCCTGATCCTTCCGATCGGCCTTCAGCAAACCGGCCTTGAGGATACTGCCCAGGGGATGTTTTTTGATCTTGGCGCACTCGTCGATGGCGGCATTAAAATTCATTTTTTCTAAAGGAATCAGTACTTTTTTAAACGCGCTGTCCATGTTCAAACGCATTTGAAAATAAAGAAAGGCCGCACGCTCCACGAAGATGGCCAGTGCGACGATCGAAACGCCAAAAATTACGTACATAAAGGGTCCGCCATTGCTAATCGATGAGAACAAAATTTGCCTCCTTTGGTATCCGGTCGAATGGTTCGTTGATTAATTTTCGCTTTGCGTTTACCGCTACCACCAACAACATTGAACATTTATTTTCCAACTAATCGTGAGAATTAAATTTTTCTCAAGCACCTTGTGTGCCAACCTTGCTTTGTGCCTATATTCTTCATTGCCGTTTAATAGATAAGACATATTTTTCTCACTGAATTATTGAGCGCTCTCGTCTTTTGGCAAAAATACGATTCTCTGCATACCGCATTATAGAATGCACGAAGGCACACACCTTGTCCTTTTCTATACACATGTTGCCGCCATTCGTTTATCCTGATATGTTTTGCCCGGAAAACGATCGATGTGCGTGTTTCGTCCTGATTTGATAGGATCGGTTGAGGAATGATGGGAGGGCTTGAATATTGCGGACAGGGTCGGTGGGAAAAGCAGTAAAGGTTCAGGGCCCTGGAAAAAATTTCACATCTTTCTTGCCTGTGTATCCGTCACCTGCGTTCCATCTGCCGGCACACATCTCGATATGCACCGGCGGATGTTCCTTGTTGACGAACCCAAAGCCAGCACCTTCTGGTGGAATTATTTATTTCCGGGACCCTTAGTCACTGGCCATCATTTTCCAGAATAACGCCTCTTTTGTCTTGACCGCATCCCGTCTGTCCGGATTGAGGAACCGTTTATAGATTTCTTCATCCATGTCAACAGGTCTGCCAAGAATCTTCTTTTCGATCAGAGCGAGGGCTTCGACCGATTTGTCGCACACGGGGTACCCTTTTTCGTCCAGGTTGATGGTCGAATCGAATGCGATGCGGGAGATGTTGTTGATGTCCACCAACTTGACACCGCCGTTGCCCGTGATGATCAGATTGCCCGCACCGGCGAGATCAGGGATGTGCCCGGTTTCGGTAATCATCTTTTTGATTCTACAGATAAACCGTGCGCTGTTTTGACGGACTGCCTGGACCCATTCGTCTTTCGATGGGAATATGGCCTTTTTTGCCGGGCGAAAGGTGTTATACAGTGCCGGCATCAGATCCGCTGCGTCGAGAATGGTCCACGGGTCTATAATTTCTCCTTCCACATATTCCTGAAAACCGCATAGAATCAGGTCCCAACCCTCGGGACCACGGTAATCCACGATGCATTCGGTGGAGGTGGCAATGAAATCGGGCGCCAGGTAGCGCTCGACGATTTTAACCCGCCCGATCTCAGTCAAGGCGTTATCGAGGGTTTTCAGGCGGGACCGGAAAATGCGAAACATCCTTCGCGGTACCGCTTTGGGAAACCATTTTATTCCGTCGATCATCGTTCCTGATCGTTCAATTTCCAAATCGGAGGGGTTTAGGATCTCCATGATGTGGGACCGAAGACCCTGCCTGAAGTGTCTGCGTAACACATAGGGTGTCGATGACCTGACGAAGTTCAATGCGGTGACATCCGTATGGTTGATGGATGGTCTGTTTCTTATGTCTTCAGGCATGTTCACCTTCCCGTGTGTCACGGATTCGACGGATGCCGGCGCCTGAAATGCCAACCTAATGACGATCCCGGGTTTTGCAGCGATGCGTTTGCCAACAATAATGTGTCTGATGATTCCAGGCAGTCGTCTGATACCGATCCGCCTTAACGCATCATCCAATTGCCGTCACTCACTTGGGAATTATTAATGTAAGCTGATTTATCCTTGCCCCTAAAGAGATAGAAGATAGAACTCCCAGATCACCACACCACCGAAAAACGAAGCAAAAAGCGGAAGGAGTCCGGAACAAAACCGGTAACGGGTGGTGAGGGCTTCATGGCCTATCACGATGATGAGCACCGGTAATACGGTGAGTCCATACTTGACGAGGAGAAATACCTGTGGCCCATGGCTGAGGTAATACCGCATCACCGGATTGAGTTCCCTGGCTCCTTGGGATAGCAAAATTAAGGTGAGCACTGCATCTAATAGACTCAGACCCAAGATGACGATTGTGGCAATAAGCAGAGAGGGTTTGTATCGATCCAAGATAACGATCCGGTGTCGGTCCTCGGCTCGCCTCGAGGATTCGCGCATCCCTTTGAAACGTAACCTTTTAAGTATCGGACTGGGTAGCCTTCGACGATCGTTCCCGGTGCGTCGTTCCAATCCCGCGTAAAGTGCCATTTGAAACCTCCTCGTTTTGGTCACGCGCCGATTATTTTCATTTGATGTCGATGCGACACACACCTGCCGAGGTTCTTCCCTCGTATCATCGCATGTGGCTCAAGACAGTGGCGGTCCCATGGTCGATAGAAATGGAGCAAACAAAATCCATGCCAAAAAAAATATGTAAATATTTAAGTAAGTTAGAAAAAAAACAAGGCCTCTGTGTGGTTTTCGCCTTGAAAATTTCTCAATAAATAGGAAATTGGTTTCCTATTTATTGGTCGTGGCCATCGATTTAGACTTACCATCGAATGATGGTCATCCAAGCATGCCCGGGTGGTCGGAAACAAAAAAAACCGATCAGGAACACGAATGTGTCCTGATCGGTTTGAGGAGTAGCCAACCACTTGCCGGCGGTTTTATTGCCGCCCTGATCCTAAGGGCTCGCGAATCCTTAAGGAATAAGGCAGTAGTTTGTGTGCTGCGCAGTGAGGAGGGATGAAGCGTAACACAGACATCGGAGTTTTTACGAACCCGTCAAATTTAAGGCGTTTGGGATGGTGTAATTAACACATCGATACGCCGGTTAATGGCTCGGCCTTCGGTCGTGGTTTCCGGTGCCAACGGCCGGCTTGGCCCATAACCGGTCGCCTGGATATGGTTCTCCGGCAGCGTGTTGTTGGCGACCAAGTAGGTTTTCACGGCCTCGGCACGTTTTTGGGACAGTTCCTGGTTCATTTGGGCGGAACCGGTGCTGTCGGTATGACCCTCAATGGTTACCCGCGGTTGGCCGAAAGTCTGGATGGCCTGCTGCACCTTGCCGAGCAGGGTATAATTTTCAGGTGTCAAGGTCGCCTGTCCCACTGGGAATTGAATACCCCGCATGCGGATGACCAGTTGGTTGCCCTGTTTGTAGACTTCCGCTTCATCGGATCGGAAATAACGCTGAACTTTATTAAATCGCTCGTTGAACTCGCCTTCGGCGGCGAGTCTGCGCTTGGCTTCTTCCTGTTCGCGAGAAAAGCCTTCTAAACCGTTAAGTTGTTGTTCCAGGCCGGCAATCCGGGTCTTGGATGTTTGATTCACCTTTTCAAGGGTCTGATTGTTTTGCTCCATGGTTTGGGCCGCCCCGGTCAACGCACTGAGTTGTGCCTCAACACTCTTGTCCCTTAAATCGCCTGTATGCATGGCCCTGCCTAATTCGGTGAGCAGGTCCTCCACGTAAAGGGCGGACGCTTCCGGTGTCATCTCCTTAAACGTTGCACTGCTCTGGCTGATCGCCATCAGTCGTCGAGCCATGAATTCCGCATGGGCATTTTTGCGGCTGATCGTATCCGTCGCGTAGGGGTTCTGTCCGGTGTAGGCGTCCGCTTCGTTCAAGGCTTGTTCGGCAGCGCCATATGCCGTCGGTGCAATCTTCCGGAGCTTTTCATTATCGGCGTCGGCCATCATCTTTCTCGCCTCGCCAAGCGCGCTGTCTTTGACTGCCATGATTTCCACATCCCGGAAGGCGGCCTGAACGTCTGCGGCATTTTTCTGCGCATAACTCAAATTATCGTTTTCAATGGCCTTGGTGAGCTTCAGATATTGGTTTTCCACATCCATGTAGGGTTGACCCAACCTGTCGGCCCCCACCTTGAGTGCTTTGTCTCTGGCTTTGCTGGTCTCACCCAGAATGGTCCGTGAGACCTGAGCAATCTCTTCGGCTTTTTTTAAACTGGCGTTCCCACTGGAGACATATTCTGAGATGGTAGACAGCTTGGCGCCCTTATCCAAGGATTGTTTGGCCTTCATGAATGCAGATTGGGCGTCGCTGAACAAGCCGGGTGCAAGCACATCCATCTGTTCGGACTTTGCGCTGGCCAATTCTGCTTCCAGTTGGCTGACCAGTTCTGCAGGGTTGCCCGTTAACATACTTTCTGGTTGGGTCGTCGCACATGCGCCGATTAAGGCGATAAGCGTTACCAGTACGAAAAATTGTGTTTTCATGTTTTTCTCCTCGCTGTTGATGTCGTTTCCATCGATAATGATCTCAATTCGTTCTATCCCGACCAGGTGAATCGGACGGGTATGGTAAGCGATAAAGACAACAATCGGATCTTCGATATTGGTTTGGGATTGGCGTAATCCATTTAGGGCCGGTTCGGATAGGGCCGAGGAAAATTAGGATTGTGAACTTTATAAAGCGAACCCAATTACTTGTCTATCCATCTGTTTTCTGCGTTACATCAACGGCCACATACAACCCGTATGCNNACGAACGGATATCCTTCGCAATTTTCGTTCACTTTATTTCGTCCCCAATCCTTAGAGATCCAAGCCACATTTGTTCAGGCTCACCATGCCGCCCTGCACGCTGACCGGACCTGTCAGGCCCATGTCCCTCAGATTCAGTTGGGCCTCGTAGGAGCGTACACCGGTGTTGCAGAGAAGGATCAGCTCCCTGTCCGCCGGAATTTCCCCAATGCGCCGGCGTAGTTCATCCTGGGGAATGTTGACCCAGCGTCGCGGATATTTTTCTTCAAAAGCTTGGCCATCCTGGCGGGCGCGGCAGTCCAGGATCAAGAGGTTGTCGTCCCCGTTATCCCATTTTTCAGCGAAGCCGTGGGCGTCGATGGGCTGGTAGTGGCCGTCTAGCATGTTTTCGGCGGCATTGGCCAAGGCGTTGAGCACGTCCATGGCGGACGAGAAAGGCGGTGAATAGGCCAGCTCCACATTGCTTAGCTGGTCAATGGTCGGCCGGTTTTCCAGCAGTGCGGCCACCATGTTGATTCGCCCCACCACGGCGTCGCCTTCTTCTCCGAATCCCTGGATGCCTAAAATACGCCGCGAGTTCCTTTCTACAACCAGTTCCAGGTATATCATGGCCTTGTCCGGGTAAAAGTGGGCACGGTCAAGCTGGGCTACCTGGACGCTGACGGCATCGAAGCCCGCTTTGCGGGCGCTTTCCAGGCTCAATCCGGTACCGGCCAGGGCGGCCTCGAAGGTCTTGATCACAAAGGAACCGACAGCACCCTTGAACATGGCGCTTCCCCCGGCAAGGTTGGTGCCGATCACCCGACCCTGCCGGTTAGCCATGGACCCTAAGGGATAGTAGCCCGGCTGGCCGGTGATCAGATTGCGGATCTCCGTACAGTCACCGCCGGAAAAGATGGTCGGATCGGAGGTGCGCATGTGTTCATCTACCGCGATGGCCCCGGTTGGGCCGATCCGCAGTCCGGCTTTCCGGGCCAGGTCCACATTGGGGGCGGCCCCTATGGCTATAATAACCAGGTCCGCCTCCAATCGGCGTTTGTTTGTCATCACGGCTTCAACGGTGTCCGTGCCTTCGATGGCCTGCACCTCTTCGTCGAGGAAAAAGCGGACATCATGTTTTTCCATTTGCTGCTGGGCCATACGGGCGAACTGGGGACCCACGAAACCGGGCATGATCTGATCGAAATATTCTACAACCGCGGTATCCACTTCCCACATGTCGGCCAGGGCTTCAGCCATTTCAAGTCCAATAAAACCGCCTCCGATGATGACGGCCCGCCTTACCCGACCCTTGGTGACCAGTTCCTTGATCGTCCGGGCATCGTTCAGGTTGGCCGCCGTGTGCACCATTGGAAGGTCGGCGCCGGGGATGCTCAGCCGCCGGGGGCGGCTGCCGGTTCCAAGCACCAGCTGGTCATAGGCCAGGCTGTCGGCGGTGCCGTCCGGCCGGAGAATGTGAAGTCGTTTGTTTTCTCGGTCGATCCGTCGGGCCCGGGTCTGGGTGAGTACCTCGATATCCTTACAATCCCTGAAAAAGGCTTCGTCCCGCAGCATGTGAAAACTCGTTTTCCGCAGATCGTTGACATCGCTGACATCTCCGGAGACATAGAAGGGGATGCCGCATCCGCCGTAGGATATGAATCGGTCCTGATCGATGATGGTAACCTTCGAGCGGGGTTCCAGTCGTTTGAATCGGCAGGCTGCCTTGGACCCGAGGGCGACGCCACCAACGATGACAATATTCTGGGCCATTTTCAACCTCTCGATTAAACTGTTATTAACGATTGTAATAATATAAATAATATAAATGATCCCTTTTCCTCTGTTTGTCAAGGTCCGGTGGCACAGAATCAGTCAATCCCGCCGGACCTGAAACCGGGTGCTGCCGATAACGGTCGGACTGGAAAAAAGCATAGCCCTGGCGGCCACCAGGGGGGCAGCAGGCCGCTCATGGCCACGGGGATGCCGACCCGGTTATAGATTCAGGCAATTCACAGGTTCTGTATGATCTTGCGGTTGACCCGTCGGGAGAGGGGGAAAAATCAAGCAGTTGGGCGGGATTCCCGCGCATGCGGGCGATGTGGGCAGCCGCTTTGGGGGTATCGGCAACGGTTAGTTCGGCCAGGGCATCGCGTATTTTCCGGTTCATGTGCCGTAGGGTTGTCGATCATCTATCGTGCGTGCCGCGCCGCCGCTGGGTCATTTGCGGTCCAATTCACGACGGGCGGCCAGACCAATTTTTTCCATGGTGTAGGGTTTGCGGATGTACTCACCGGCACCCAGTTTCTGCATGGCCTTGACGCGGTCGGACGGGGCATAGCCGCTGGCAATGATGGCTTTCTGACCGGGGCAAACGTCAAGAATGCGCTGGTAGGTCTCCAGGCCATCAATGCCGGGGGGCATGATCATATCGAGGACCAGGAGATCGGCAGCATGTTTTTGGAGGTAGGCCACCGCCTTCTCGCCACCCGTCGCCGATGCGACCCGGTAGCCGAGCTTGCCGAGCATTCGTACCGCGATGTCGAGTTGTTCCGGGATGTCGTCAACGACCAGTATCCGTTCCGAACCGGTGTAATCCTGCAGGACGACCCGGGGTTGGGTACTGCTGTTCTCCTTCCGGGTGGCCGGCAGAAAAATGTCGAACCGGGTACCGTCTCCCTCTCTGCTTTGGATGTTCACATAGCCGCCGTGGTCCTTGATCGTGTTCCAAACCACCGTCATGCCTAGGCCCGAACCGCTGCGGCCCATGCGCTTCTTGCTGTAAAAGGGTTCAAAAATCCGGTGAAAAGCATCGGGCGGGATACCCACCCCTTCATCGGTGATACGCAAGACGACATACTCGCCCTCCGGGATCGTTTCGTAGCGATCGATGGCCGTGTCCAGGTATCGGTTATCGGTGCGCATGCATATGGTCCCGCCTGCCGGCATGGCTTCGGCTGCGTTGCCGACCAGATTCATGAGTATCTTCAAGATGTGAACGCGTGAGCCTTTGATGCTCATCAAATCGTCGGCCAGTTCGGTGGTGACATGCACGCCGGGATGGGTATCCGACAATTTTTCAAATTCGGGCGTCTTCAGATATTCGTCGATGCACTTGTTCAGATTAACGATGCCGTGGTCCTTGACCCCGCGGCGGGCGATCATCAGCAGGTCCTGGACAACGTCTGCCGCCCGCTGGCCGGAGCGCTGGATGATTTCGATTTTATCTCTCATCGGACTATCCGCCGGCAGATCCAGAAGAAGCAGTTCCGGGTAGCTGACCAGCCCGCTGAGGATATTGTTCAGATCATGGGCGATCCCCGCGGCAAGGCTGCCGATGGCCTCCATATTCTTGGATTGCTCCAGCTTGTGTTCAAGGTGTTTGCGCCGGTTGATATCTCTGGCGATTCCCTGGGTGCCCAAAAACGATTGTCCGTCCGGTGATTCCTTCGTGTAGATTCCTTCTGCAGATACACTGAAGTATCGCTCTTGGCCATCTTCCCTGTTTTCGGTCGGGGAGAGCAGCAGGCGAATCTCCAGATCTGTCGTGGCGCGCTTGCCCGTGCGCCGTTCGTTGATCCGGCAGGTGGCCAAATCCCTGTCTTCGGTGGCGACCAGATCGAGGATGGGTTTGCCGATGATCTCTTCGGACCGTTTCTTGTACTTGGCCAGCGCAGGGCTGATGAACGTGATCCGGCCCGATGCATCGAGCCGGAATACGATATCGGGGATGGTCTTGATGATGGCGTTCAGATACTTCTCACTGCTTTTCATCAATATCAACGCTTCCCGCATGCTCCGGCGGGCTTTTCGCTGTCTCGTCCAGTATTTAAAAAGCATGAGAAAAAGACCGCTGGTCGTGATCACGGCTATGGGCAACAGGGGCGACAGAAGCATCTGCCGGCTGCTGAACAGCCATTGTGCGCCCCCCCAACACCCGATGATGCCTGCCGTACCGATTGCCGTGGTGGGTACGAACTCGAAACGGGCGATGCAAAGGCTGTACAAAACCGCCACGATCATGGACAGGATGACTTCAAACGCAACGATTCCCCCGTGGCGGCGAATATAGTTTTGCGAAAGGATCGTCTCGATCGCCTGGGCATGGACCTCGACGGCCGTGTACGGACCACCGGCCGGTGTCTGGTATGTCGACGCCAGGCCGGAGGCATCAAGGCCCACCAATACCACCCGGTTTTTGACCTCCGACTCACCGATCCGACCGGCCAACACCCGGACTGCCGATATGCAGCGCAGGTTGGACTGTTTGGTGGCAAAACGGACCCGCAGATTTCCGTTGGCGTCGATGGGGATCGTATGGTGGCCCAGGATCAGAAAGCTCTGCTCCCCCTGGCGCTGTTTCAGCATTGCCGGTTGATGATCGACGGTGGACAGCAGTGCGGCGAGGGCGAGGTTGGGGTATACGGCGTGACCGTAGCGAATTACCAGAGGAAGGCGACGCAACCGCCCGTCGCTATCTGGCTGGCCGTTGAGAAACCCTGAATGCGGTGCTGCGCGTGCCAGTTGCGGCATGTTGCAGACGGCACCCTGGGCCTGATACAGCTTGAGCGACCCGGCCCCATTGGATTGTTTTTGAATGTTGATCAACTCAAGTGGGCGGAGATGGCAGTTCGCGTTTTTACGGTGTTCATCGGTAAAATAAAATTGGTAGCCCAAAACAAACGGTCCGTTGGACAGGGTGGCTGCCAGGATCGCATCGTTCTCCTGCAGCGCTGCCGTATCCAATTTGTCATCCTGTGGATCGCCGGAATCATGCTTCAAGCCCCCGTGGGTCGTTTTTTGGGATGTTCGGTTCGGTTCGGCCATAATGAAATCCAGGGCAATGCACCGGGCGCCCATACCGGCAATTTCGTTCAACAACGTGGCTATTTGAGAACGGGGCCATGGCCATTGGCCCAACGCCTCCAGGGATTGTTCATCAATATCGACCACCACGACTTGATCGGTGATATCGGGCTCGGTGGCATCGGCGACGATGGTGTCGGTCAACTTGAATTGGATACCTTCGATGAAATCGGGCTGAACGAGATAGATCGCGGCCCCGATGGCCGCCAGCAGGACGCCGAGGGTAATGATCACACCGACCGAAGGATCTATGCTGTGTGTGGATTTGTCCATTGTGTGCAATGATTGCGGTTATTTGAACGCCGGGTTAGCGGACAACCACTTCGACACGCCGGTTCTTAGCATCGGAAACATTGTCGGCAGTTTTGACCAGCGGGTTCTCTTCGCCGTGGGAAGAGACATCGAGGAAGGTGTCGTCAACCCCGCTGTTTACCAGCCGTTGCTTGACCGCCAGCGCCCGGCGCATGGAGAGGTCTATGTTATAGGCCTTATCTCCCATGGTGTCGGTGTGTCCGACCACGGAAATTCGTGTCGGCGCCCGCCGTTGAACGGCGGTGATGATTTCCGACAGTTGTTGGCTGGATGCCGGCAGCAGCTGTACTGAATTCGATTGGAAGTGCAAGAAAAAGTGAATGGGCGGCGGTGGCTCGTTGGACAGAACCTTTCCAAACAGCGCCTCAACCTCCACCGGTGCCAGCTGGTCCGGTGCGCCGGGAGGCTTTTTCCGGTCGCGTACAATCGTCGACTGATTGGCCTGGTCGATCTCTACCGACCCGGCTGCATTGGAAACGGTTATCTGTCCCAACGATCCGTCCGGATCCGGCACCAGAATGACCGTGCTCTTATGGCCACAGGCCGTGATAAAAAGTGATGCCGCCAAGTAACACCCGACACATATCCATTCGCGCATGGTTCGTTCCACCTTTCTGAAAAAATCCTATCCTCAGGGAAAACGGTAGATGCCTAAAAAGTGATCAGCATTTGAGCAGGATGGTTAATCTACCTTGACCAGCACATGGGTTCCTCGGACACCGATGGTTGCTTCAGGCATGACCAGTTGGACCGATTCAGGGGCAAGCCTGGTTATCTGGCCGGATATAAAAGATACGGTGCCCCGGATCAGGCGCACGATGAATGAGAGCCGTTTATCCAAGGGTTGGAACAGGTAGTCATCGACGGCGATTTCGGTGTTCGGCCCCATGGATATACGCGTGTCGTCTGAGAAAACCAGCCCGACGTATCCATGACGATCGGTTTTAATCGTATCCGCCTGCCGGATTTCCATACCGGTGACGACCGGGATGGTTTCGCCCTTGCGTTCGATGACTGCCCCGCCTTCAATCGTCTTGACTACCCCGATAAAGACCCGGGCAACAGCCGGGGTGCAAAGTCCGGCCAGTACAAGCACCAGACACAACGGGCTGAGGATCGTAAGCCTCATGGCAACCTCCTGGTGGAATAATGATCACTTTTGCTGGGGCGTGTAAAACCTGCAGTTGCCTGAACCGTAGGTAACGCAATGAGAACCAGGTAGGCAGAAGGCGTCAATCAATCGGTCTCTAATATACCTTTTGTATTTGAATCTTCGATGGATTGCAAGACCCATCCTGCCTGTCGGCAACGCCCGCAACTGCGGCATGGATCCTAACCGTGTTGTTCACTGCCGGGGTAACGGGTAGGTGTCGAAGCCGAAAAATGCCCTCGACGGCATGAATGGGCCAAAAGGGTTGCCGGCAGGATGCTCGGCCGATCCACACCTGCCGGCAAGCTGTTTTTCAGGATAAACGATCATTCCTTTGGGGGCAGGGCCTTCTCCAACCGGTCAGCCACAAAATCCCAATTGGCCAGGTTGTTCAGCACGGCCTTGACGAAATCCACCCGCCGGTTCCGGTAGTCCAGATAATAGGCATGCTCCCACACATCGACGGTAAATAGCGGTGTCAGGTCGTGGGCATGGGGTGTGTCCGCATTGGCGCCGGTGATCACCGCCAGCGTTTCTCCGTCCAGCACCAACCACACCCAACCGCTGCCGAATTGGTCCTTGGCAGCGGTGAGGAAAACCGCTTTGAAATTTTCGAAACTGCCGAAGGTTTCGTCGATCATCTCTGCCAGCAGACCCTCCGGGGCACCGCCGCCTTCCGGTTTCAGGCACTTGAAGAAATAGGCATGGTTCCATGCCTGGGCGGCGTTGTTGAAGATGGCTGCTTTGGAGGCGTCATCAGCCGTCATCCGGATCACCGCCTCGGCGGTCTTGCCGCCATACCCCTTGCCTTGAATCAGCGCATTGGCCTCCTTGACATAGCCGGCGTAGTGCTTGTCGTAATGAAGGCCCATGGTTTCCGTACTGATGGTGGGGGCCAGGGCATCCTGGCTGTAAGGCAGTGGTTCTTTTACAAAGATTGCCGAATCGCCGTCACTGCACCGCACCAGAAACAGGGCGGTGAAGGCACAGGCCGCCAGACCTGCGGAACGAAGGATGAGACGCTTGTTGAGAAGTAAATGAGTTGCCATGGTGATCCTCCTTTTCGGTCGTCCCCGGGGACGCGTGTTAAAGATTAGGGTTCGCGAAAAAATAACTT
>DEIP01000147.1:27463-36168 GCA_002352605.1 Desulfobacteraceae bacterium UBA2771
TCAGCCAAAGATGGGCTGAAGCTGAGATGCAAAAATGTGAAGTTATTTTTGCGCGAGCCCTTAACGTTGAAAAACAGGCTGATGCGTATCAATTTTGCCGTCGGTCATCGCCGGCAACCATTCTTGTGCTTCGCAGGCGCTCATACAGGGCGATACCCGCTGCGGTGGACAGGTTCAGCGATCGAATCTCTCCGGTAATGGGAATCCGGAAGCAGGCCCGGGGGTAGCGGCGG
This sequence comes from Desulfobacteraceae bacterium UBA2771, assembly GCA_002352605.1. Classification (GTDB taxonomy): domain Bacteria; phylum Desulfobacterota; class Desulfobacteria; order Desulfobacterales; family Desulfosarcinaceae; genus Desulfosarcina. The sequence goes on from DEIP01000147.1 coordinate 27,697, forward strand.
AGAATCCCTTCAGGAAGTCCGTCGGTCTCGGATCCAAACACCAGAAACATGCGCCGGCGGGCCGGCATTTCCCAGAAGAGCCGGGAGCCGCCCTTGGTGAACAATGCAATTTCACCGTTTACCGGATTGAGCGCCTCTCCGAAGGCATCGAAACTGTCCCAGATGTCGACGGATACACGCTCCCAGTAATCCAGGCCGGCCCGTTTCACCTGGCGGCTGTCTAAAGAGAACCCCAGGGGGCGGATCAGGTGCAGCCGGGCACCGGCACCCAGGCAGGTGCGGCCGATGTTCCCGGTATTCCAGTGTATTTCGGGGGCCACCAGAACCACGTGACACTCAGGAGCAGCATTGGCATATTCAGCGCCATTATCCATATCATCCGATTTGATGAACACCTCTACTTGACGTATCCCCATTCTTTTAGCCGCTGGTATGCATATTGGGCCTGTTTTCCCTGCTGAACCTGCTTCAGATAGCTGTTGTAGGCCTGGGCGGCCGGTTCGATTTTCTCCATTCCCTCCAGCGACAGCCCTTTAAAAAACACCGTATTGGGATTGCCGGGCAGCCGGTTTTCGTAGTTGGTAAAGTCTTCGTAAGCAGCATCGTACTTTTTATTGCGGATCTTGGTGATACCGCTGATATGGTACGCTTGGGCTTCTGCCGGGTAGACCTGCTTGGCTCGGTCCGCATAGCGCTCCGCCTCGCGGTCCTTTTTTTGAACCAGCTGACACTTGGCCATGAGCAGCAGCCCCGCATAATCGTTTGGTGCCTGACGCAACGCCTGTTCGTATAGTCCTTCGGCTCGGCCGAACTGTTCCTTGCCCATGGCCATTTCCCCGTCCTGCATATTTTTAATGGCGCCTTTAAGCGTTCTCAGGCCGGCGGTGTTGTCCATGTATCGCTCTTTATGCAGGGGCTGACCGTCGAATTGCCGGTAGTCATTGGTGGCCTGGGTTACCGACGTCCGGTATCGCTCGGAGGACATGGGGTGGGTGGCAAAGAGAAGTTCCGTGATGCCGGTCTGGTGGCGGTTCATGCTGTTGAGCATCTCCATGAGGTCCACCATGCCCTGAGGGCCGTATCCGGCTTGGGTCATGTAATCCATACCCAGATTGTCCGCCTGGCGCTCGTTATCGCGGCTGTAGGAAGCCAGCAGGGCGCCCGAGCCGAGCTGTCCCAATTGTTCGGCAAGGTTGCCTGCTTCGGAACCCAAGGTCACACCGGTCAATACGGCCAGTCCCCCCACGGCCACGTTGGCCATCTGGGATTTGGACATGCTTGCGGCCGTATGTCGGGCATTGACGTGGCCCAATTCGTGACCGAGCAGGGCGGCCAGTTCGGCTTCATTTTCCAGCTCCAGCATGATGCCCCGGGTGCAGGCAATGCTGCCGCCGGGAAAAGCGTAGGCATTCACATAGTTGGCATTCACGCAGTGAAAGTTGTACGGCATATGTTTGCGGTGGGTAATGGTGGTCAGCCGCTTCCCGGAGGTATCAATATAGTTTTGCAGGGTCTGGTCCTGAACGGTTCCGTAGTCGGTGGAGAACTGGGAGGGCGCATATCGTTTATCAATGGCAATCTCCTGTTTTTCATCCATGATCATGAACTGGGATTTCCCCGTAACGGGGTTGGTGGCACAACCCATGGCCAGGCCGGTGGCCGCCATGGAGGTCATGATGAGAAATTCTCGGCGGCTCAGCCCACTGACGGTTTTTTGGGAAACACGCATACGCACCTTAAAATTCAGAAGATTTTATTTGAAATTGGTTTTCGTCTGACCCATCAAGGTCTGATAATAATGTTTTCGGCAAGGGTGGAGGGCGGACACCGCATAGCAATACGGCGGCGATCGATAGCGCAGTCCTAAAATGATATCTAAAAACCTCTATTTTGTCCGCTGCCCACAATGCGGACAATACTTAAAAGATTCATCAACAGGCCGTTTACAGGCCACACATGTTCTGGAAGCGCCTGCCGCCGGTTTCTTTTGTGGTGAGTCCTGAGGCTCATCCACCGGTCGCCGGCAGCCTTCGCACAACAAAAACGGATTCCCCTGTTTCACCCGGAACAGGGGAATGAAAAACAGGCTCAGGTAGTGGTCTACCCGGGTGGTATAGGCCCGTATCAGCCCGCAGGCCGGGCAGCGTTGTGGATATTCTCCCACCCGTCTGGTTTTGGGTTGAACGCCGGCGATCAGAAACATGATACCCTTTTAATACTTCGCCAACCGTCGAATGCGTCGTCCCGGATGATTGGCTGTTGCATGCGTGAATTATATTGTATAAAAAAAGCCCCATAGTCAATATGGAAAACGCCTTACATAGGAGCAAAACCATGATCATCGATTTCCACGTTCACACATTTCCCGCTGAAATCCGGGATCACCGGGAGCGTTTTTTCGACGCCGAACCTGAATTCAAGCTGTTATACGAATCCCCCAAGTCCAGACTGGTATCCGCATCGGATATCATCGATACGATGGACGACCAGGGGGTGGACCTGTCGGTGGTGTTCGGCTTTCCCTGGCGCACGCCGGAGACCTGTCGGCGGAATAACGACTATGTTATCGAAGCGGTGAACAGATATCCGGACCGCTTGCGGGGCCTGTGCTGCGTGGACAGCCTCAATCCGAATGCGGCCGAAGAGGTGCGGCGCTGCCTGGACGCCGGCCTGAGCGGGGTGGGGGAACTGGCCTTTTACGGTTGCGGCATCGACGATGAATGCCAGCGGAGCTTAGGCCCCATCATGGCCATGTGTCGGGAACGGGATATGCCGGTGCTTTTGCATACCAACGAGGAGGTGGGCCATCTCTACCCGGGCAAGACCCCCAACACCATGATCCAGATCTACGAAACCATGGCCCGCTTCCCGGACAACACCATCGTGCTGGCTCACTGGGGAGGTGGGATCTTCTTTTATCAGCTGCTCAAAAAAGCGGTCAAAGAGACCTTGAAAAACGTTTATTACGACACCGCCGCATCGCCATTTCTATACGACAGTCGAATCTACCGCTATGCCAAGGATCTGGTGGGGCTGAACAAGGTGCTGCTGGGTACTGATTACCCGCTGCTCAAACCTGCACGTTACATCATGGAGATGACCGAGGCCGGGCTGAGCCAGGCGGATAGAGAGATGGTCTGCGGGAAAAATGCCGCCCGGTTGCTGAAACTTTAAATCCTGACCATTGGACCTTGACCTCAACTTTTTTTCTTTCCTTTTCCCGGAACATTCTTTATGTTCTGATAGATAGGAACAGCATCGACCGATTCTTCTCCGTATAAGGGAGGCGGGCGCAATCAAGCCCTTTTTACCGCCCGCATCAATGATAACCCAAAAGGGTCAACCCGGCTTCATCCAGCCGCAATCCAAGAGGCCGACCCATGAAACCCGTCACCCGGGAATTGGTTGACGTCTTCGCCCGGACAGCCGACCGAAAAAAGATGGAAGTGCTGTTCCGGGAGATCTTCACACCCAGCGAAATTGATACCCTCACCCTTCGTTGGCAACTGCTCAAAGATCTCTACGAAGGTAAGACCCAGCGTAAGATTGCCACCGATCACAAAATCAGCCTCTGCAAAATCACCCGCGGTTCAAAGCTGCTCAAAGCCGGGGACAGTTACATGAAAAAGGTGCTGGACGAGCTGTACAAAAAAGGGAAAGATGATTGAACGCCGATTTTCTCCGCCCCATGGGGGGAGGGGATATTTGGTTTGGTGTCGGTCTGCCGATGTCGCATGGATTGTCGAGGACCCCGGAAAAACAAAGTTAAAGCTAATGCCTGAACCGACGGTGCCGATATATTATCCGATGAGTGAAACCGAGTGATATAGACGTATAGAGGATGGAAATATCTGATCTGATATCGTTTCTGATTGGTAAGGCCGGTGCCGATGAAAGCTAAAAAATCTTTTTTTAATCAGATATCAACCCTGAAAAACCTTCCCACCCTTCCTCATATTTTACTGAAGCTTTTTGACGCCTGCAACCAGGACAGCATTAATCTCGATGAGATTGCAGCCATTGTAGGCAAGGATCCCGCGTTGAGTGCCAAGCTCCTGAAGTTGGTAAATTCAGCCCATTTTGGATTGCCCCAAAAAGTCCAGGACATCAACCAGGCAGTGGTCCTTGTCGGCACCAGCGGTGTCAAGAACATGGCAATCTGTGCCTGTGTCTATGAAGCGTTCCCCAAACCGAAAAAGAACGGATGCTTCAATCTGAAATCGTTTTGGTGGCACTCCCTCAGGTGCGCCTTTTTATCAAAAAACATGGCCGCCGAAATGAACATCGACCAACCGGATGAAGCTTTTGTTTCCGGCCTATTGCACGACATCGGCAAGGTTGTGCTATGGATTAATTTTAATGCGTCATATGACGTTCTCCTTGAAAATTGCCGAAATGACGGGCGGCGCCTGATCGAGGAGGAATCCCGGTTGGGGGCAACTCATTGCGAGGTTGGGGCATGGCTGCTTGATCGCTGGAATTTTCAGACCGTGGTTTCCGATTCAGTGCGCTATCATCATGCGAACCCTATCCGTATTGCACAGGCGCTTCCGATAACGCAGATCCTCTATGTTGCCAACTTGTTGTGTCAGGACGCCGAAGCCGCAACGAGCCAAGGCGTTGGTTTGGCCCAAAAAATTTTAGGGCTGAGCACGGAGGAATGTGATGCTTTGATTGAAAGCGCCGGCAAGGAGGCCAGGGATGTGGCCGATGCGTTAGACATCTGCATAACGGCCGATGAGCCGGTCTCAGAAATGATCGATGAAAAAGATCAGAACGTTCATGACGTCCTGGCCCGGGAGGTGCGCAACGTATCATTGCTCATGGGAACGATGGAGGGATTTTTAACGGCAAAGGATCAGAATGAGATTCTGTCCGTTATCGCAGATGGCCTGAAAATCCTCTTGGATATTAATGGTTTGCTTTTTTTCCTGGTCGATGCGGAAAAAGGTGTTCTTTTCGGATATTCTCGTGATAAAACGGGCCGTTACATAAGGATGCGCAGTCTCGCCGTTTCTATGCATCTGGGTCAAAGCCTGCCGGTGAAGGCCATCATCGAAAATAAAGTGCTGGATTCTTTCGACGCGGGGCCCCAACGCCCGCTGACGATCCTCGATGAACAAATCATTCGCCTGTTCGGTGGGCAAGGCATTTATTGCCTTCCCCTGATTGCACGTGGAGATTCGGTGGGGGTTGTGGTTCTGCCAATCCAAAAAAGTGACTTGCCGCACCTTTTGGAAAATAAAAAACTATTGGACATTTTTATTCACAAGGGCGCCTTGGCGCTTCGTCTCGACTATTTGAAGTGCAGCCGGTTGCAAGGCATTCAGGCAACGCGTGTTGATGCCTCCAGCGATTTGGCCAGAAGAGTGGTTCACGAAGTCAACAACCCGTTGAGCATTATTAAAAACTATCTAAAAATACTTGAAAAAAAGTTGCCTGGTGAAAATGTCGCCCAGGATGAGATCCGAATTATCAACGAGGAGATTAACCGGGTCTCCCTGCTCCTGAGGAAACTAACTGATTTTTCCACGAAAAAAGTACCAACGCGTGAAATGACAGACATTAATGCATTGCTGATGGACATTGTCAAACTGACCAAGGATTCCCTGCGCAGGCATTCAAATGTAAATTTACTAACGAATTTCGAACAGGATCTGCCAAACGTCGGCGCAGAAAAGTCAGAACTCAAACAAGTTTTTATCAACCTGATCAAAAATGCAGCTGAAGCCATGCAATCGGGTGGGAATCTTCACATAAGGACCCGACATATTCCGTCTCCCATTGGTAGCGAGCGCGTGCGGGGAAAAAAAGGTGTTAACGGGAGTGTCGAGATACAATTCGTGGATGATGGCCCCGGAATCCCAGATGCCATAAAGGAAAAATTGTTTGACCCTTATATCAGTTCCAAGGAGAGCGGACATTCCGGATTAGGTCTTTCCATCGTTTATAACATTGTTAAATCATTTCAAGGCCATATAGCCTGTGAGAGTGTCTTGGACAAAGGGACCGTCTTTACCATTGAATTGCCTATTCAAGGTGGCACATGACCGATAAAACCACGCAATTATCGAAACCGCAATCGCCTGAAATTCTAATTGTCGATGATGAACGCCGAATGTGTGACAGTTTGGCCTATCTTCTTAAGGCCAAGGATTATGAAGTCGCCACGGCGAACTGCGGCCGGGATGCCTTGGCGCTGCTAACCGAAAAGAGATTCGACCTGGCCGTATTGGATGTCCATTTACCCGATATGTTGGGCACCGAAATCATGGACACCATCAGGGTCGGCAGTCCGGACACCATCGTCATCGTAATCACTGGAGATGCAAATCTCGATTCAGCATTGGCCGCCTTAAAATGCGTGGCCTATGATTACCTGAGAAAACCCTTTGAATTCGAAGAACTCCTCAGAACAATCGAGAATGCGCTGAATCAAAGCGCGTTGAAGCGGGAAAAGGATAAAATCAACGAAAAGCTGTACCTTTCGGAAAAAAAATACCGGTATCTGGTTCAGAACAGCCCGGATATTATCTACACCTTGGATGCCGATGGGAATTTCACTTTTATAAGTGAGGCCGTCGAACATCTGTTGGGATTTACGATCGATGACTTGATCGGAAAACACTATTCTTTGGTTGTGGGCGAGGAAGATCGAGGCAAAGCCCGATGGTTTTTCAACGAGAGAAGATCGAGGGCGCGGACCTCTACAGGGATTGAGTTGCGCTTGAAGGTGGTCGGGCAGGCCTTGCCAAACGAAGATGTCCCCCAATATCTGACCGTTGAACTCAAAGCGATGGGGATTTACGAAGAATCCACACCAGATGGACAGCGGTTGTATGTCGGCACCCATGGCGTTATACGAGACATCAACGAAAGAAAACGGATCCAGGCCCAACTCCAGAACGCCGATCGCATGGAATCCCTTGGTACGCTTGCCGGTGGCATCGCCCATGATTTTAACAACCTGTTGATGGGCGTTCAGGGCCGTTCTTCATTGATTGCAATGGATCTGGAGGATTGTCACCCCCATAGAGAACACCTGAATGCCATCGATGAATACATCCACAGCGCTGCACACCTCACCAAACAGTTGTTGGGCCTTGCTCGCGGGGGTAAGTATGAAGTCAAGCCTACCAATCTAAATGAGTTAATTCTGAAAAGTTCCAAAATGTTTGGTCGGACAAAAAAAGAGATCATTATCGAAACCGAATTCCATAACGCGAACATTGTGGTTGAGGCCGACCGCAGGCAGCTTGAGCAGGTACTGCTGAACCTCTATGTTAATGCCTGGCAGGCGATGCCCGAAGGGGGGACGCTGCGATTAGAGACCAGGGATGTCACCTTGGATGAAAAAAAGTGCCGGTCTTATCAGGTGTTGCCCGGACGCTATGTCTACCTGTCAGTCACCGACAGCGGTATGGGCATGGACAAGAAGACCCTTCAGCACATTTTTGATCCTTTTTTTACGACCAAAGACAAAAGCCGAGGGACGGGATTGGGTCTGGCATCGTCCTATGGCATCATCCATAACCACGATGGTATCATTAATGCGTACAGTGAAATCGGCCATGGTACGACATTTAACATCTACCTGCCGATTTCTGAAGAATCAGTGGTAGAAAAATGTTCATCGGAGCAAACGATCAGCAATGGTTGCGAGACCGTTTTGCTGGTTGATGATGAAGCGATGATTATCGAGGTCGGCCAATCCCTGTTGGAAAAATTGGGTTATCAGGTCATCGCCGTCGAAAGTGGTCAAGAATCCGTTGAAGTTATTCGCCGTATGGGTTTTAAAATCGACTTGGTGATCTTGGACATGATTATGCCGGGTTTGGACGGTGGTAAGACGTTCGATCGTATTCGTGAAATCTGTCCGGAAATACCGGTTATACTTTCCAGCGGGTATGCCATCAACGGTCAGGCAGAAAAGATTTTGAGCAGGGGCTGCAATGGTTATATCCAAAAACCCTATAGCGTCTCTGTGCTTTCACAAAAAGTACGGCAAATATTGGATGAGGCAAATACTTCCAATCAATGATAGGAATCCTTTTCCGGTGGGCATACGCTTTCCCTGAGACGTTCATCCGGCGGCATGGCCCCGGCCCGGTCCGTTTCCGGAAGGACGGAGAATGGGGTAGCGTTTGAAGTCGTCGCTTTGCATGATCTGTTGGGCGTTCATCTTCATTCACCTTGAATCTTCTCCATCCAGTCCGCCACCTTGAAGCCAGTATCATTTTTCCACGGTCCTTAATCAGGCAAGATATCCATTCTATTTACAAGCATCGGTAACCCAATAAGGAGGAGGAACTCATGCAGCCAATCGAAAAAAAGATCGATGCGCTCAAATCGCAACTGGAGATGCTTCAGGGCCGCTCCACGGAAAACAAGCTGGCCATGTGTTTCAGCGGCGATCCGGACAAGGTTCTGGCAGCCCCGGTTATGGCCACCGTGGCCGTGGCCGTGGCCGTG
>DEIP01000147.1:36175-36335 GCA_002352605.1 Desulfobacteraceae bacterium UBA2771
ATGGGGATGGATGCCGTGTTGTTTTTCACTTTCTGGGGCACACCGCCGGTCCTGCGAGACAAGAACAAATCCGTCGGCGGCAAGGATGTCATGGGTAACATGTTCGCTGCCATGCTGCCCAAGGGTGCCGTCGGTCTCCATCTCTCGCAGATGAAAATGG
>DEIP01000018.1 GCA_002352605.1 Desulfobacteraceae bacterium UBA2771
AAATTCGCTATCCAGACCCCCATGCGGCTTGACGAAAGCCCAAAATAATCATGGGGGACTTACAGCAGGGGCATTTAAAAACAGGCCTTGGTCGTTGTTTAATCTCTTGGATAGCAACATGCAGAATCAGTTGCACCAGAAACAGCAATTTTTTTGCATTACCATGAAGAAATCCATAGTCTCTGACCCTGCGAAATCCTTTGGGTAGCACATGCTGCATGATCAAGGGGTCAAGGAACCAGGTAAAAACAGAGAAGATGGCCGAACCCGAAAAAATTGATACATCAAAACCTGCAACAATCCTGCTGGTTGAGGATGATGAATTGCATCTGAAGCTAACAGAGACATTTCTTCGGAATGGAGGTCATAAAGTTATACCTTTTCTATCGCCGAATGACGCGCTGGAATATTGTAAAGAAGAAAATCCTGAAATTCATGTACTGTTAACCGACGTGATAATGCCGGAGATAAATGGAAAATATCTAAGCGAAAGAATTGAAAAGATCAGGACTGATGTGAAAACCATATTTATGTCAGGATATGCTGCGAATCTGATCGCTCATCGTGGCCTCCTCGATGGAAACGCGAGCTTTATCAATAAACCGTTCACGATGAAAGAATTATTGGGGAAGATTCAGGAACTATCGTTTCCCGATGGCTTCGCCAGACAGGGTTGCATGTCCATATGAACTCATAATGTCATTCAACCGCCCCTATCTTCAGTCACCTCCGCAGCATCCAAGGATACGTATGCTTTCGGATTCTCAGCTAAGGGTTCGCGAAAAAATAACTTCGCAGAATTGGCGCTCAGATTTGGTCCAGGTTTGGCTGATCGGAGAGAGCAAAACCACAGGAATAACAAGCTATTTCGATGCTTTTGAGAGTGAGGTATCAGCCAAAGATGGGCTGAAGCTGAGATGCTAAAATGTGAAGTTATTTTTGCGCGAGCCCTTAGGATTGGGGACGAAATAAAGTGAACGATTCCCCACACGCCGATCATGGTCAAGGCCGTCGAAAACCGTCACCAACAAACAACCATCGAATCCCCAAGTGATCGATTTACATTGTCACATTCTGCCCGCGTTGGACGACGGCCCCGAAACCGAAGCGGAGAGTCTGCAGATGGCCCGGGTTTTTGTCCGGGCCGGATACCGCATTGTTGCCGCCACCCCTCACATGGTTCCGGGAACCGCCTGGATGCCGACCATCGATCGGATCAACGCAAAGGTCGCCGGTTTGCATCAAACCGTCAAGGACCAGGGCCTGCGGCTTGAAATCGTTTCCGGTATGGAGATCGCGCTGGATCCGCAGATTCCCGATCTGCTCGATGAAGGCCGATTGCTTCCCCTCGGAAACACATCCTGTCTGTTGATCGAAGCGGCGTTTCAACAGCTTCCGCCGGGATGGGAACAGGTCATTTTTGCCATCCAGGCCAAAGGCTATTCGATTCTAATGGCCCATCCCGAGCGATGTGCACAGCTGGGGACCCATCCGCACCTGATTGCGCAACTGATTCAATCGGGTATCTACCTGCAGGTCAACTGGGGCAGCTTCCTCGGCCAATACGGCCGGGCAGTTGCCCGCACGGCCAGACTGATGGCCACAAACGGCTGGATCCACTGCCTGGCAACCGACAGCCATCACCCGGACGGACACACCCCTGAACGCATTCAGGCGGCAACAGCCAAGCTGCGTAAAATGATCGGGCAGGAGAACATTCAGCAACTGACCGTGGACAACCCCTCGCGTGTGTTGAGCGGTAAGCCCCTGCAGCCGATGAGACCATCGGCTGCGATGAGCGGGAGAAGGAAGAAGCGATGGTGGCGATTCTGAATGCAGGAGTCCCCTCACCCCGTCCCTTTCCCCAAAGGGGCGAGGGAACGTTATCAATAAGGGCTATGTTTTCTATGGCGAAATAAACTAATGCATATCCGCTTTCGTATTCTGGTAACGGCGATGCTATTGGTGTTGGGATGCTGGACGGTTTACTATAGTTGGCCGCAACGATCGATTCGTTACGGCAGTTATACGTTTTCAGATGAAGAGGATCGGCATCTCAGCAGCTATCCAAACGCCCGGTACGCCTACGGCATGCAGGCCTGGATGGAGATTCAGCCGGAGCGGGCCGCAACCTTTTTCAGGCAGGCCGTTTTGTTAAACGCCCTTCATCTCGATGCATGGCTCAAGCTGGCCGAAACCGAGGCTGAACAGGGACGTACGGCAAAAGCCGAAGCGATCCTGACCTTCACCACCCATATGACGGATCAGGTATTTCGCTGGAAATGGCCGCAGATCGTGCTGGCAAGTGAACTGGGCATGGACACGGTTTTTTACGGTAACATGAATTATTTGTTATCCGGCAAAGTACTGGTTCAGGATGTGTTTCAACTGCTGCACACCCACCTTGACGGAAACGCTTCAGCCGTGACGGCGGCGTTGGAACCTTCCCATCTGCCTGCCTATCTCGACTGGTTGATGCGCTGGGGCATGCCTGACGAAAGCGACGTGGTTTGGCAGGCCATGACGGCCATCGAAGCGCCGGACAAGGAGACCGCGCTGCGCTATTCCCATTTCCTGCTGGGCCATAAACGCATCGGCGAATCCAGGGACATTTGGCAACAGGTGACCGGCAGCAGGGGCTTGACCAATCCGGGGTTCGAAAAGGAGATCACCGGGCGGGGCTTCGATTGGCGCCATTGGGGTGAAAAGGAAGGCAACTGGGCCTTGAAGCGGGTCAACTACCAGGCGGCCGAAGGAAATTCGGCATTGAAAATCACCTTCAATGGTCGCCAAAACATCTCCTTTCATCATATTTACCAGATTGTCGCGTTGGAACCGAACACAAGATACCGCCTCACCTATGCCTGGAAAAGCAGAGGGATTACCACGGATCAGGGGCCCTTTGTGGAAATTGTCGGCTATGACAAAAAGGGGCTTTACCGAGCCGGCCCCATGATCACCGGCACGCAGGGCTGGCATGATGAAGCCATTGCGTTTGAGATGCCCCCGGATGGTCATGCGGCCGTGCTGCGTTTGCGGCGCCGCGCCAGCATGCGTTTCGACGCCAAAATCAAGGGCATGGTTTGGTTGGACAACTTTCGGCTGGAGCAGAAGGGGATGGAAGCAACCGAGCATTGAATGTTTGAAGTTTTATACTAAAAGCGGTACGTGAACACCACGATAGGCCAAGAATAAGGGGCCTGGAATTATTTATTTCCATGGCCTTAAGCAACGGGGAAACCATATGGCGTCAGATCAAGCTAAAATCGTTAATGAACCCGGAGATACCATGCTACCGGATGTTGCCGGCAATCATTTTCCGCCCAAAGATTTCCAACAGCCGTTTTACGGATGGCAGGAGACCGAAGAGATCCAGCTGCGTGATTACATCGATGTGATCACCCGCAGAAAGTGGCTGATCCTGACCGTGCTCACCCTGGTGTTTCTGTCGACACTGATTTTCACCCTGGCCGTTACCCGAATCTATGAGGCATCGGCAGTCGTCGAGGTCAGTCAGCAAACGCCCCATGTGACCACTTTTCAGGAGGTATTGGGATCGGAAATCCAGGCGCGCGAATTTTATGAGACCCAGGTCGAACTGCTTCGCAGCAAGGCCATGATCAAGCGTGTAATCGAAAACCTCGATTTAATAGACCATCCCGTGATTAAAAAAACGGTTTTCAATGAGGGCAAATCGGCAACCATTCAACGGGTCGGAAAGGCGCTCAAATCCCTGGCGGCGAGCCTGTTTCACGGGCAGGCCAAACCGGCAGTGGCCGAGGATATTGTCAGGCGCCAGCAGGTGGTCGAGTACATTACGGAAAATCTCACGGTCACCCCAAGCCGCAAGTCCATGTTGATCGATGTGGCCTTTCGTTCACCGGACCGAAGCGTGTCCCAGTCGGTCGTCAACACCTTGGTCGAAGATTTCATCAGCTGGAAGATGGAGCTGAAAGTCGATGCTTCCGCCATTGCCCGGGATTTCTTGGCGATGCAGATGGACCGGGCCAAGATTAACCTCGAAAAAGCCGAAGAGCGCCTCAACCAATTCGCCAAACATGCCGGCATCGTATCCCTGGATGCCCGGATTAACAGCATCTACCGCCACCTGGAGGAATTGAACTCGGCCTTCGCCGGCGCCGAGGCGGACTCGATCACCAAAGCGGCCGCCTATGAACAGGCCGTCAAGGACGGGCCTGCCAACCTGCCCCGGGTGCTTCAAAGCAACCTGATCGCCAGTCTGAAAGACCGGTACGCCGAGTTGAACGCCGGGTACGAGGAGTTGAAAGCGACCTTCCATGACGAGTATCCCAAGGTGAGGATGCTGAAGGCACGCATGGACAGCATTGCGGCCTTGATTGAAGCGCAGGAAAACGGCATCTTTTTATCCATCGTCAACGAATACGAATCCGCGCAGAAGATCGTCGTGGCCATGGAAAGGCGAATCGAGCACCAGAAAGACCTGGTGTTGGATCTGAACGACCGTGCCACCCAGTATTCGATCATGGAGCGCGAAGTGGACACCAACAAAGAGATCTACCGGAGCCTCTTGCAACGCGCCAAGGAGATCGAATCCATGGCGGGTGTCTCTTCGAGCAACATTCAGATTGTCAACCGCGCCGACCTTCCGCTTCTGGCAGTCAAACCGGACGTCAAACTCAATTTGCTGTTATCGATTATACTTGGCCTGCTCGGCGGCATCGGCAGCGCCTTCCTGGCCGAATACTTTGCCGATACGGTGACCCACCCCGGCGAGATACCGGATCGATTTCATATCCCGCTGCTGGGCACGATTCCCCAGACCAAACCAGATGCGAAAGGACTGGAAAACGCATTCTTGCGACATCCGCGCTCATCTTTTTCCGAAGCCATCCGCTCCACACGGGTGTCCGTTCAGCTTTCCGGTTCCGGCTCCCGATCCAAATCCTTTCTGATTACCAGCACATTGCCCAGTGAAGGAAAAACCACGCTGGCTGTCAATCTGGCCCTCAGTTTTGCCGCCAGCGGAGAAAAGACCGTTCTCATCGATGCGGATCTGCGCAAACCCCGTCTGCATCATGTTTTCGACCTGAAACATCGGGTCAACGGCAACGGCGTGTCGAGTTTTTTGGCCGGCGTGACCAATACGCTCAAGATCCATAACCAATACAGCAACCACCTGGGCATCATACCTTCCGGCCCGGTTCCGCCGAACCCGGCGGAATTACTCGCTTCCCGGCGATTCAAGCGCCTGCTCAGCAAGCTGATCGACCGTTACGACCGGGTCATCCTGGACGGGCCGCCGCACATTGGTTTTGCCGACACCCTGATTCTGTCCAAAAGCGTCGGCGGCATCGTCCTGGTCAGCAGCATCGGCGAATCCAGCCGTGATGCCATCGGTCAATTCAAAAAAACCATTGCCAACGTGAACGGCACGATTTTGGGATGCGTGGTCAACAAGGTGGATTTCAACAGAAAATACGGCTACGGGGGGTACTACAAATCCTATCAATCCTATGCCGGCTATGGGATCGAAGAACGCGGCCGGGAAGCGTTGTTGGAGCGTTCGTGACCCACCGGACGCCAGGGTGAATCCGGAATCCGGTGGATAGTCACAAAATATGATTGCAGTAAATTAAACCTCAGGCTATGCCCGAGCGACCCGAAGAGGTTTGGATCGGTCCGGCGAGACATTTAACCAGCAGAAGTTTTTTGAACGTCGAACATTGAACGTCGAACATTGAACATTGAACATTGAACATTGAACGTCGAATTCGGAGAT
>DEIP01000097.1:0-35951 GCA_002352605.1 Desulfobacteraceae bacterium UBA2771
CTCCGGGGTGACCTGGGGCAGGTGAGGCAGGCGTGTTTCCATGGCGGACAGGATCTCCACGCGCTTGATGGAATCGATGCCCAGGTCCGCCTCGATGTCCATCTCCAGTCCCAGCATCTCCTCCGGATAACCGGTGAGCTCGGAAACGATGGCGATCAGGGTGTTTGATATGGTTTCGGCAACCATGGCCGGTCTGTTTTTTTCAGGAACGGGTTCGATGGGGTGCAATACCGCCGACGCAACGGGCCGCTCAATGGGTCGGGCAGTAGCAACCGGTGTGGTGGTCACGGCCACAGCCGTTGAAGGGATCTCCATTGACCGCGGCTGTGTTGCAACCGGATCCGCAACCGGCGCCTGGATCTCCGTGGCAGACGGCAGGGAGATACCCAGGGCGGATCCCACGAACAGCCGGGTGCTTTTCATCATTTCCTGAAGGGTGCGGCCGGCCTGGGCTTGCGTTTCCAGGAATGTCTGATGCGCCCGGGCCGTTTGCTGTTGAAGGGATTGGATCGATTCCAGTCCCTTTTGGACGATGGCCAGCGTCTCATTCATGTTGGCACCGGCAGTCGGATTCATTTTCTCCGGCCGAGCAACCGGATTTTCCGATGGCGCTGTCGGTAAGGTTTTATTCATTGGTTTACGGGTATCCATGGGCGTGGGCGAATGATCCATTTTCTTCGTCGAGAAGACGGAAGGTGTGCGATCCGCCTTCGGTGCCGGATCGATTTTTCTGGGCGTCCGGTAGTTGGCCCCGGACAGCGGGATGATCATTTTCTGCTCGCGCGGCGCCGGCGGTTCGGTTTCCCACCGGTTGAGGTCAAGATCAGCGCCAAGGGCGGCCAGATGACCGATGGTGTGGGCAAGATCCATGATGCCCGAGGCTTTCCCGGAGGAGCGGTCAAGAGAGATGATGGTGACATCCCTGCCTTTGAGGGTGGACCGAACAAGTCCGCTAAGCACCGATTTGGGGCCAACCTCGACGAAGGTGCGCACACCGTTGTCGTAAAGGCCTTCGACCGTATCTTGAAAGCGTACCGGTGAGGTCAGCTGCCGGCCGAGTAAATCGGCGGCTTGTGACATATCGGTCGGATAGGGTGCAGCGGTCACATTGGCGTATACCGGAATCTGTGTGGGGGTGAAGGTCGCCTTTTTGACAGCCCGGCAAAAGGGCGCTCCGGCCCCTTGCACCAGCGGGCTGTGAAAGGCGGCGGCGACCGGCAGGGCAATCGCCCGATATCCTTTTTGCGCACATGCCGCCTTTGCCGATTCGATGGCCTGGGTCGTTCCGGACAATACCCCCTGGTTGGGGCTGTTGATGTTGGCCAGCACCACATCGGGAAGCTGTTCGACCAGCGTCTGCAAGGCGTTTATGGGTGCTTTTACCGCCAGCATGGTCCCCGTATCACCGATTTTGCCGGCCTCGGCCATCAGGCGACCGCGGGTGACACTCAAATTCAAAAGGGTTTCACGGTCAATCCAACCGGCGGCATAGAGTGCCGGCAACTCCCCGTAACTGTGTCCACAGGTGGCATCCGGCCGTAGGTTGAAGTCGTCCAGAACCGAAAGCATGGCCAGACTGATCGCACCGATGGCGGGTTGGGCCACATCGGTTCGGCGAAGGGCATCCGCCTGCTGCTGTTGCTGGTGGTCGGAAAGGGCGGGGCGCGGATAAAGGATTTCACCCAGTGAGATCGTGTGGTCAATTCGGCCGTCGGCGGCTTCAATGGCAGCCATGGCGCCGGGAAAGCAGCAGGTTAAGTCCCTTCCCATATTGGGATACTGGCTTCCCTGGCCGGGAAACATGAAGGCGATTTTTCCTTTGGATTGTGTTGCCGTAGCGTAATAGATGCCTTGGGCGGTCAGGACGGTCGACTGGCCACCGGCGACAAGATCAATGGCCGATCGAAATCGTCCGTGCCGTTCCTTGGCGTCGAGGGCGGTGTCTATCACCATGACCAGTCGGTGGGAATGGCCGGCCGAAAAATTGGCTCGCAGCACCCCGGCCATGCGGGACAGCAGCGATTGGTCATCGCTATCGGTGAGGCCCAAATCGATCTGTTGCAGGCGGTCGGTAACCGTCGCGGCATCCGGCCCCGAGAAGGCCAGAATCTCCACCGACCCATCCCAGGCGATCTCCATTTTTTCACGCTGGTACTCTTCGAGCACCACATGAAAATTACTGCCGCCGAATCCGAAGGAACTGACACCGCCGCGTCTCGGATGGTCGGGCTTCGAAAACCAGGGCCGCAGGGAGGTGTTCAGATAAAAAGGGCTGGATTGAATTTCCAGCTTCGGATCCGGGTGGTCCGCCTTGAGCGTCGGTGGAAGAATTTTGTTATAGAGGGATAGCGCCGACTTGATCAATCCGGCGGCACCGGCCGCCGCTTTGGTATGACCGATCATGGACTTAACTGAGCCTAGGGCGCAACGGTTGCCGTTGGGATTGACCGTGCCAAAAACAGTTTTCAGGGCGGTGAATTCCATCTCGTCCCCCACCCGGGTGCCGGTGCCGTGGGCCTCCACCAGTTCCACCGTTTCAGGCGAGATGCCGGCATTTTGGTAGGCCTCGAACATGGCACGGGCCTGGCCTTCCGGCCGCGGTGCATAGATACTCTGCGATTTGCCGTCGCTGGAAGAACCGACACCGCGGATAACGGCATAGATTCGGTCGCCGTCCTGTTCGGCATCTGCGAGCCGTTTTAACACCAGGATGCCGATTCCCTCGCCCAGAACCGTGCCGTCGGCTTCGGCGGAAAAGGGTCGGGCGTCACCGCGATGGGACAACACGCCGGTTTTTGAGAAGCACATGTGCATGAAAATGTCATTGATGGTGTCCACCCCACCGGTGATCACCATCTTGCTTTTTTCGGCGTACAATTCCATGAGCCCCAGATGAAGGGCACTCAGGCTGCTGGCGCAGGCCGCATCCACCACACAGTTGGTACCGCCCAGGTTCAGGCGGTTGCAGATGCGGCCGGCCACCACGTTGCCCAGCAGGCCGGGAAATGAATTTTCCTGCCATGGGACATAACTGCTTGAAATATCATCGATAATGGAGATTTTTTGCTGTTCGGAAAGGCCCTTGTTTTCCAGCGCTTTACGCCAGAAGGGGTGTCCCATCCTCGATCCCAGGGAGATAACCAGCTCCTGGGTGCCGGTAACACCGAGAATTACCGACGTATGTTCTCGGTCAAATTCCCGTTCTCCGCCGTATCCGGCATCCGCCAGGGCCATTTTGGCGGCCACCAGGCTCAACAACTGGGAGGTATCGGTGGCCTCCAAGGCTGCCGGTGGAATGCCGAATTCGGTGGGATCGAAGGACACCGTCGGAAGAAAACCGCCACGGTTGCAATAGATGTGGTCCGGGCGTTTGGGATCACTATCATAGCAGTCGTTCAGCTGACGGTGGGTTTCCGGTGGCTCGGTAATACGGTCGATGCCGTTGAACAGGGTCCGCCAATACGCCTTCACGTTTTTAGATCCGGCAAACATGCCGCCCATGCCGATGATGGCTACCGGTTGCCGAACAGATTGTGTCTTGGGTGTCATTTTTTTGTTCCGCTATGGGTTGGCATTGTGGTTAGACGATTGCCGGTTTCGCAGAAAGCCCGATATCTGAGCTGGGCTTCACTGCTCCGAATATAAAAATCAAGTTTTTTAATATAACTCATTGATTCACAAAACACAAGGGATTGACACAATCATTTTCAGTTGTTAAGTAGGTATAACAACCTCTCAGGACAACCATCTATGATTCATTACTATACCAATCGGGAAGTTTCGAAAAAAATCGAGGTTAACCTGGCGCGCTGGAAACGCTGGTCTCGCTCATTTTTACCACCTGATCCGCTGGGTGGGATGCAATCGGGCTACGCCAGGCAGTATACCTTCAGGGATTTGTTCAAGGTTTTTCTAGGCGGACACCTGCTGTCTCACTTGAAACTGTCCGTGCCGGCTTGCCGGCAGGTGCTGGCCGATTTGTCTCCATGGCTGAAAGCAAATGGATTTTTCGATTTGCATGGATCCAACAAGGCATCGACCCGAAAAAGGGCCCAAGACGGTCCTTATCGCATCTATTTCTGTCCGTTACCTCCGACTGGTGCTAAAGGTAGACCGGGATTTACCTATCTCATCCGCAGATCCGTCAGCTTTGTAATCGACGTTTCGACAAAAGGACATCAGGTCACGGAAACGATGGAAGAGACCCTACTCCGATCCGGTGCGCCGGATGGGTTTGTCTTTCTTCGGGATCCGAATGTGCAAATGATCAACGTCAGCGCACTGGTGGACGTGCTGGTCGAAAAGCTTCACCATCAACCCCGATGACCTCCGCCGGCGATTTCGTCAAGGATTGTATCCGCCCATGGGAGATGGGGGCGATGGCGTCCCGAAAACCAAACGGGTCGATTCCCTGGTTTTTTAACCCGTTCAGTCGTCCGATCACGGCAGCCCCATATAACAGGTTCATGGCGACAGTCACCGTCTTTCGGTTCTCCGGAGATCGCAGAAAGGAACCCTTGACCCATTCGTTGAATGCGCCCATGGCCGGACCGCACCAAATCTGGTAATCGATGACCCGATCCGGAACGCCGCTTTTGGCCCACAGCGATGCCCGCCCCAGATAGGAGCGGAACACCAGGGCCATTTTGTGTTTTGGGTTTTTTTCCGCCCGATCGACCTGAGTCGGGTCCCGGCGCATGAAAAAGGCCCGGGTGTTTGCCCACTCCTGTTCGAAAGAACATTTCAACAAGGATCCCTCCACCAGTTTTCGCTGGTTCTCCGGTACATCTTCGAACCGGTCGTAGGTCCGATAGATGTCGTAAAGCCTGGATCCGCGCATGGAAAACATGGTTCCCCGTTTGAGTACCTGAACCTTGACGCCCATCTCAAACATGTCCGCGGCCGGCGCCATGATGATATCCGCCTGGCGGGTTTCAGTCAGCATCTTTTTAACCAATCGGGAGGTGTCGGCCTCCACGCAGGATTGATTGACCGAACCGGTAAGGATGTAGGCCGCCCCCATAGCAAAGGCGGCGGCGGCCGATTCGGGCGTGGCGATACCACCGGCAAGCCCGACTCGCAAAGGGATGCCGTAGTCGTGCCGCATGGCCATCTCGTCCCGCAGGGCCTTCATGGTGGGAAACAGGCACAAGGCCGGTCGGTTGTCGGTGTGGCCGCCCGAGTCGGCCTCGGCAGTCAGGTCCTGGGTCATGGGTACCCGACGGGCCAGGTCTGCCTGTTCGGCGGTGATTTCCCCCCGTTCCAGAAGCCGTTGAATGTGTTTTTCAGCAGGCGGGGAAAAGAATTTGCGGGCGACCTCTTCGCGGGACACCTTGGCGATGATCCGGTTGGGGCAGACGATCTTCCCCTGGTCGTTTCGATGAATGCCGTGGATCCGGTATTGAACCAGGGGCGTCGTAAGATCCAGGTACGCGGATGCCGAAACCAGACGGACATCCTTTGCCAGGTAAAGCGCCACCGTCTTTTGCTCCAGATCCGTATCGTTGGGGCTGTGAATCAGGTTGAAACCGTAGGGTATGTTAGCCATGTCTTTTGTAAGCGTATCGATGGCCGATTCAATCTGTTCGATAGACAACCCACCGGCACCGAAAAAACCGATCATGCCGGCCTTGCCGATAGCCTCTACCATGGCTGTGGAGGTAATGCCGTTGGCCATGGCCCCGCAGATGTAGGCAAACCTCAAGCCGTGATCCGATTTAAAACCCGGATCACCGAGGGATTCCAAGGAGATGGGAGGGGACCATCCCATCAGACGGAAGCTGCCGGCCGCTGCCCGCCGTGGCGCTCCGAGGGTGGCGATTCCATCCTGCGCCACACCGATTTGGCCGTTTACGTCCAACACGTAGACTGGCCGTGAAAGATTGCGCAAGGCTTCGGAAAGCGCCTTGTCACCGGTTCTCGGCAAATGGGGGTCCGGGGTCCAGCTACCGTGGGTTGTCATTGTCGTATCCGTTTTGGGCACGTGGCACCCCTTCTTGGTGAATAGTTATAATAACTTGTAATTGTTGTTGAATACGTTTTGCAAACCAGATTCAACTATCCAACCTGTCGGCATCTGTCAACCCAATCGGAAGGAGATCCGTTCTTAAGCGGTAATTATCGGCGATGGTCATCTTCAGGAAGGGGTTGTCTCATTTTGGATCTGTTATTCCCATCTCCTCCAGCTGATCCATCACACCGGCAACGGCATGGCGCACGGCACGGTCATCGGGCAGCGTGCGGGCAATAGCGGCCAGGTGGCCTCTTTTTTTGGCTTGAATAATTGTCTCGGGGAAATAAAGATCGAATACCCAGCTGAGCTGGAGTAATTTGAAATCATTCAGACTTTTCATGTCCTGAAATCTCGCTATCCGTTTATCCGTGATGGCGTTGAGGATGTTGTCATTCCATGTCGGCAAGTCGGGCAGGTGTTGGACGATGGCCGGTTCGAGTCGTTGATGGTGCCGATAACAATCGGCAAATACCTTCCAGATGTCCAGTTTGTCGGCATCCCGGATCAAGCGCATGAAAACCATGGATCCCGGCGGTTTGTTCTCGGGCAGGGCCGGGGCGTTGTGAAAGCGGATAGCATCGGCAATCATGTCTTTTTCATCGCCGGGAAGAGTGTCCAAAACGGCGGCTTCGTTTAACACATTGATACCCAATGACGCATGGTTGACCGATTCCCGGTCGTTGAACGTTCGGTAGCGGTGGTACTGCACAAAGCGTCCTACGTCATGAAACAGACCAACGGCCTCGGCAATGCGCATTCGTCCGCCGGTCAAATCGATGGATCGTCCCAAATGGCAGATGTTGTCGCAGACCCTCGCCGTATGCTCAATTTTTAACACCAGCGGGCTATCGCTTAGTGTTTCGCCCGTCAGAAAGGACCGGGTGTAAGTGTCGAACCACGTCTTTAACCGAATCAGGTGGTCTTTTTGCATGATCGAATGGCCTAACCTCTGGGATGGTACTTTTTATGGGCTTCCATCAATTGCCGTTGGGCCACATGGGTGTAGATCTGGGTTGTGGAAATATCCGCGTGACCCAGCATCATCTGGACGGTACGAAGGTCGGCGCCACCTTCGAGTAAATGGGTGGCAAAAGAGTGTCTTAGACTATGGGGGGTAATCTTTTTATTTAACTTTGTAAGCCGGCCATAACGGCCGATCAGGTGCCAGAAGCTTTGCCGGGTCATGGCGCTTCCCCGGCGGGTGACAAACAGATAAACGCTGGGACGGTTTTTGAGCAGCAGCGGTCGCGAACGGTCCAAATAATCTCGTACGGCGTCTAGGGCCATGCGGCCGACGGGAACCACCCGCTCTTTGGCGCCTTTTCCGAAAACCCGGACAAATCCGGCTTCCTGATTGATACCGTTCATTTCCAAGAGGATCAGTTCCGATACCCGCAAGCCAGCCCCGTAAAGCAGTTCCAGCATGGCGGCATCCCTCAGCCCTTCGGGTTTGTTGTGGTCCGGAACATTGATCAGGGTTTCCACCTCGGCCACGCTCAACACGTCGGGCAGATGCAATCCGGTTTTGGGCAGATCGATTGGTTGCGCCGGATTCTTTTCGATGATCTTTTCATGGGTTAAAAACTTGAAAAAACCCCGCAGGCTGACCAGGTGGCGGGCCCGGGACCGGGCGCTCAATCCCTGGGCCCTGAGTTGGATCAGGTAGGTCAGAATCAATCCCGTGTCGATCCCGGGGACAACCGTAGCTTTTTGCTTTTCCAGGAAGCGGCCGAATTTCATCAGGTCCGCGCTGTAGGCCGCAATGGTCTTTTCGCTCAGGCCTTTTTCGATCACCAGAAATGTCTGGTACTGATCCAGGTGCTGGTGGTAACCCCGGGCACGGTCCATCCCCTATACCCTGACCATGGGATCGAAAGGTGCGGGATCGTTGAGCACCTGGGCACCCGTTTGCCGAACCACGACCTGGTTTTCCATGCGGATCCCCCCCCAGCCGGGAAGATAGATACCCGGTTCCACGGTGACGATCATGCCCGCTTCCAGACGGTCGTCTTTGATCGGACTCAAACGGGGGTTCTCATGAACCGCCAAGCCGGTGCCGTGGCCCAGACCATGGCCGAATTTACCTGCAAAACCGTTCCGGTGAATGTGGTCCCTGGCAACCTTGTCCACCCGGGTACCGCCGGCGCCGGCCTTAACGGCGGCAATGGCCATGTCCCGGGCCGTGACCACCGTGTCGTACACCTTCTTGAAGCGGTCATCCGGTTGGCCCATCACCACCGTTCGGGTGGTATCCGAGCAGTATCCGTCCACTCGAGCACCCCAGTCGATCAGGATGGGTTCGCCGTGAGCCAGTTTGCGGTCCGTGGGCACGGCGTGGGGAAGGGCGCTGTTTGCACCCGAGGCCACGATAACGGGAAACGACAGCTCCTGGGCGCCGGCTTCGCGCATGGCCTTTTCCAAGGCCCAGGCGACCTGTTTTTCCGTCATGCCCGGCCGGATGGCATCAATGGTCTCCGAAAAAGCCTTTTCGGCTAACCGCAGGGCCGTGATGGTCCGCCTGATTTCGTCTTCAGATTTTATTTGTCGAAGTGTTTCGACCATGTTCTCCGTGGGCACCAAGGCAACCTTCGGGTTCAGTTTGCCCAACGCGCCGGTGTAGGACGCGTGATTATTTTGGGAAAGGCGTACACTCTCGAAACCGAGTCGGCGAATTCCCATTGTTCCGGCAATCTCCGGCAATTCTTTTTCCAGCCCCTTTTTGTAGCAGACGACGTCGAAGCCGGTGGCTTCGGCCCGGGCCTGAAGTTCATAGCGGCTGTCGGTGGCTATTACCAGCTGGCGATCGGAGATGATCAGCACACCGGCGGATTCGTCAAATTGGGTGTCTTCACCGGTAAACCCGCTGAGATAGAAACGGTTCTCCTGGACGGACACCATCAGGGCATCCAGTTCCTTTTCGTTCAGCGCCTGCCTGATACTCATAATGCGTTCCTGAATGATCGAATTCAACGATGCTCCCTTTCGTTGCACGGGGGTGGCCATGCGCAATGGATTGACAGAATAGCGTTCTTCTTATTATGATCGGGTTTTCTTTTCAAGCCACACCATCGTCAGGCAACCGTTTTTTTGTCATCGATCCGGGTGGTCCGCTGCCCGATATGCCTCTGGAGGTCAGAATGAAAATCGATACCCATCGCCATATCGATCAGGCATTGTGCGGTAGACCATTATCCGTGGAAGAAGGAAAGAGCCACGTCGAACTCGTGACGACCCCGCAGATGGCTGCTGACGAACAAGGCCTGGTCCACGGTGGATTTGTTTTCGGTGCCGCGGATTACGCGGCCATGATTGCGGTAAATCATCCCCATGTGGTCCTCGGGGCATCGGATGTGAAATTCCTCAAACCGGTCCGGGTGGGTGAAACGGTGATGGCCCAAGCTCAGGTCCGGGAGGTCAGGGGAAAAAAATATTGGGTCTCCGTGAGCGTGACCAAAGATGGCTTAGAGGTCTTTCAAGGTATGTTTACCTGTTTTGTTTTGGATAAGCATGTGCTGGAATGACCACCACATGTTAACAAGAACGTCGATCCGCAAAATTGAGTTTTGCACTGTGTCTAACCGTGTCTAACGGTCGCGCGAAGGGGTAAAAATGGCAAAAAAAATTGGGGTGCTATTGTCCGGATGCGGTGTTTTTGATGGTGCGGAAATCCACGAAGCCGTGTTGACCCTTCTGTTTTTGGATCGTGCGGGGGCAACGGTCGTGTGCTTGGCGCCCGATGTGGATCAACTGCATGTGATCAACCACTTGACCCAACAGCCCGCCGATGAACGGCGCAATGTTTTGGTGGAGTCGGCTCGCATCGCCAGAGGAGCGGTTCAGGATGCAAGTACGGTCAGTGCCGACGATATCGACGCCCTGATCATTCCCGGTGGGTTCGGTGCCGCCAAAAACCTCAGTGATTTTGCGGTTAAGGGCCCCGAGGCCCAGGTCCATCCCCAGGTTCAGCGGTTGCTTGAGGAGATGGCCGATCGTTCAAAACCCATCGGTGCCCTTTGCATTGCCCCGACCACGCTTGTCCGTGCCCTGTCCAAGCGGTCTCCCCGGGTAACCATCGGCAACGACGTCGGAACCGCCGCGGCCATCGACACCATGGGGGGGGTGCATACCGTCTGCTCGGTGGCCGATATTTGCGTGGATGAAAAGAATCGGATCGTCACAACACCGGCATACATGCTTGGGCCCGGCATCAAAGATGTGGCCACCGGTATCGAAAAACTGGTCGATAAAGTGCTCTCGCTTTCATGAAAACAATCGTTGGCCGCAGGAACCGGATTATCGAGATCAGCCTGTTCACGGGACAGGTGTGCGAAAAAAGGAGGTGGGTGCAATGCGAATCGGGGTGATCGTTTTTTTGGCAGCCGTTGTGTTGACCGGCTGTAGTCATTTGAACATCAACAAAAACATGCGTGCGTTGAAGCGGGTTCAGCCGGGTGACACACAAGCGGTGGTTTTCAAGGCCTTGGGCCCGCCGGATCTTCGCCACGACATCTCCGACCGGCGCTTTGTGGCTTTTTACCAGACGACGCCCGATGATTCGTCCGATGCCCCCATGACGACGACGTTGTGTACACCGGTTGCATTTGATAACGGGAACGTGGTTGCCGTCGGTGAAGACCCGACCGAACGCTGGACCCAGGAGGAAAAAGAACGCAAACGCCGACTGAAAATCGCCGAATCCAAGCGGGTTCGGATCGAAGAAGAAAAAGCCGCCGGACATCAGGAATCGGCAGCACGTCAGGCAGAAATTGATGACCTGGAAAAAGCGGTTAAGCCCATTCCCGCCTCCAATGCTGCCCTGAACCTAAAGCTGTACCGTCAACTGCTGGATTTGGATCCCGGCAACGCCCGGTATCGAAAAAAGGTGACTTTATACGAAGCACGTTCGGCCCGGCAAAAAAAGGCGCGTCGGGAACACGCCGCGCGTCGGGCGAAAGAAAGGCAGCGGCAGACATGGAAGATGGCTCGGGAAACGCGCAACAAAAACATGCGGCAATACACCGGAAACGGCACCGCCGAGATGGCGGTGCACGACATGGGGAAGGGTTCCCTTTACGTCTGGGTGAAAAACGTCAGCAAGCAGATTATTACCACCCATCCCGATAATTTTATCCTGGTGGACAGTGATGGCGATGAGACAAGGTGTCGGATCAGCGACAGTCTGGACAGCGTCCTGGAACCGGGTAGCCTTTCCCACGGCAAGATCGAATACAGCCCGGAGATCCTACCCAAGGAACTGATTTTCCAGAACCGGGAGTCGGGCCGCGTTAGCAAATCATTTCGGTAACCGTGTTTTGCTGCATCAAACCAGGTCGTAACAATTTCATCACCATTAATACAAAAGGACGCTTTTTTGAGGGCCCCACCGTGACCCCCCTTGCCAAGGATAGGCCCGGTGACTTATAAATACCGACAAATTATTTCCGACGGCCTTGTCTTGGCAATTGCCTTGCCCATGGACGGTGACAGCTCTGGACAGAAATCTGTTTCAAAGAAAAGGAAAAACATGCCACGCACCGACCTGGAAACCCTGGAACCCATCTGCCAACGTGTTACCCTCAATATTCCTGAAAACTGCCCGTGGCAGTGGGACAAGGAGTTCAACCTGGCACTGACGGTGATCGATCGACAGGATGAAATCATGGTCGAACTTCCGTTGACCCTTGAATTTTCCAACAAATGGGACTTTGACACCATCGGCGATGCCGATGCGGCGATCGGTGATTTTTTCCAGGCCGGTTTCGGTGTCGTTCCGGGTCAAAAGATCTTTACCATGGATCCCGTCAATGGTGTGGTGCTTTATGCCACGTGGTGGCCATGGGGTGATGATGAGCGGATCTCGCTTCGCTTGGGGCTGGTTTCCGTATTTGGCGATAAGCTCAGTAATGCCGATGTGAAGCAACTCATCTGCCGCTGGCTCAACCTGGAATAAACGGTTCAGTCCAACGGTTTGGTTCACGACGGCAATTCCAGACCCGACGGATCGAAACCGCTTGGAAAAACAGTCCGGGTGATTGTCGGAATTACCAAACTGATGGTACAGATAGATGTTCGATGAAAACAAGCATATGACTATATCGATGGGGCCCATCCTCGTCGGACTTATGCTGGCATTCTTTATTTCAGCGCCGTCTGCCGGCATGACCACGGCCAAGGAATCGGCAGACGACATGCTTTCGTCCCTAACCCTGGAAACCTCGGTTGCGTTATGTGGTGAAACGGTGCCTGTGGATAACCCGCAGGTGGTGGAGCGATTTGAAAAGGAGATGCTGCTATCCCTGGGAGATCATTCCCAAGTGATTCTCTGGCTCAAGCGAACCACCCGCTATTTCCCCTACATCGAACAGGAGCTGGCCGAAAACAGCCTTCCCGATGACATCAAGTACCTGGCCATCGCCGAAAGTGCCCTGAGAATGCATGCCGGTTCCCGCAAAGGAGCCATGGGCGTTTGGCAGCTGATTCCGCAGACCGCCAGGAAATATGGCCTGGTGGTCGACCGTAATTTCGACGAGCGCCGCAATCTGTATTTGAGTACCCCGGCGGCACTGGCCTATCTCAAAGATCTTTATGACCGTTTCGGTTCCTGGAGCCTTTCTCTGGCTGCCTACAACATGGGGGAAGATGGCTTGGAAGGAGAGATCCTGGAGCAGGGGATCACCGATTATTACCGACTTTACCTTCCCTTGGAAACCCAGCGCTTCATCTTTCGGATCCTGGCCATCAAACGAATTATCGAAGCGCCTAAAAAACATGGATTTTTCTTTTCTCCCAGTGATTATTACGCATTGGAAACTTTTTCTTCCGTTCAAATCAATGGCTTTACGGAAATACCCCTGCGCCTCATCGCCGACGCCGCCGGAACCGATTTCAAAACCATCAAGGATTTCAATCCGGAGCTGCGGGGACATTATCTTGCTGCCGGTACCCGCATGGTCAATATCCCCGTAGATGCAAAAGGTGGATTTCAGGCCCGTCTGGCAACCGGCATCGAGGCGGATAACAAACAACGCAACCAGCGGGTATATGTGGTTAAAAAGGGGGACAACCTTTCGGGGATCGCCAAAAAATTCGACGTTCCTTTAGCCGCGCTGCTCATCTGGAACCGTATCGGCGTTAATAAAGTGCTTCATCCCGGTCAACGGCTGGTCATTTTTCCCGGGGCAGGGGAACGTAAGACCGGTCGCAAAGGCATCGACGGCGGTTTTGGCGGATGATTGAAAAGATCATATCCAGTGGGCAGACCGGTGCGGCCACAGTGGCCCTTGACGTCGCCGTCAAGCTGGGGTTGGACTATGGCGGATGGTGCCGTGAAGGTGAGCCGATTCAGGACAAGTATCGGCTCAAGCGGTTGCCCGTCACCGCCCATAACGCAGTCACCGAAAAAACAATCGCCGCCGCTCAGGGGTCCCTTGTTTTCACTGAAGGCGGTAATGGCTCCCTTCGACTCGAAAGGATTAAAAAAACCGTTTTGCGCTTGAATAAACCACTTCTGGTTTTAAATCTTGCCCGGGAAAGCGGGTTTTCCGCATCCCGACAGATCGCCGTGTGGATTGCGGAACACCAAATTGCGGTATTGCACGTGGATGGGGAGGATGATGGCCGGAAATCTTTTTCGGCGGCGGGCCGTGTGGCCAACATTCTTGAAGCGACATTTTTCCTGACGATGATGGATACTGACATCACCTCGCCACTGCCGGCGGCCGTCAAACAAGAACCCATGTCTGAACCGGCGGCCGTCGCAGAGACCGTGGCGGCGGCCTTGGACCATCTGGAAGGGGTGTTGTCGTTGAAAGACAGGGCCACCATCGCCAACATGGCCGCAGACGAACTCGTTTCCCTGCAGGTCACCTTAGGAGAATACATCAACACCCATTTTGATCTGTTCCGCGCCAACAGCGGGCTGCTGAACGACTGTCGGCACCGGTTCGGGCAGTGGGATATGGCGCCTGAAAACGCAGCTGCTGTGGTCATCCGTGCGCTCTGGGAAAGGTTGCGCGCCACCTGCCGTATCCGGATCGTCAAGTGAACCCGAAAATACCCCAGGAATCCGCTATGAGAAGAATGCCCCGATCACCCGAATCATTTATCCATCTCGTACTGGACCGACTTCATCACCGGTCTCGGGATACCTTTGCCTTCAATGCGAATGGTGATTTACGGCAAATCTCCGCCGTGCTTTTCCTTTTGGGAAATGATTCAAAGGGGAAACCATTTCTGATATTGAACAAGCGTTCCCGACATGTTCGCCAGGTCGGAGACCTGTGCTTTCCTGGCGGTGGCATTTCGCCGTTCATGGATTTTGGGCTGGCCAGATGGCTCAATCTGCCGGGAACGCCATTGACCCGTTGGTCTCACAGGAAGTGGTGGCGGCGCTATCGCAAAACCGATCTTCCAAAACTGGCCCTCCTCCTGGCTGCTGCCCTCCGGGAAGGACTGGAAGAGATGCGGCTCAATCCATTCGGGGTGAAATTTTTGGGCCCCATGCCCGCCCAAGAGCTGGTCATGTTCAAGCGGGTCATCTACCCATTGGTCGGCTGGGTGACGTGGCAGCAACGCTTTTATCCCAACTGGGAAGTCGATCAAATCATCCGCATCCCCGTGGCGGCCTTCTTTGACGCCGACAACTATGCCCGATACAGCATCTCCTTTACGGCCGATACCCCTGGTTCGCCGGACCGGCCCTATCGGGAGATGCCCTGTTTTGTCCATCATCAAAATGGCCGTGATGAATTGTTGTGGGGGGCAACCTACCGAATCACCGAACGGTTTTTGAAAATCATATTCGGCTATGTTCCGCCCTCGACGACATCATTACCCGTCATCCACCGTCGATTGGACCGGAAATACCTCGAGGGTACGCCATCGTAAAAAAAGGCTGCTCGCACCATCAAGCGAGGCGCTTTTTTTGCGGCACGTACTTGAGGAAATTTTTCCCCCGGACCGTGCCGACCGGATTTTTCGATGCCCTTTTGGGGCTATGCGGAATCTGATTTAACGCGGCGGCGCAATACCTCATCCAGCACGGCAGCCAACTTGTCGATCTGGTAGGGCTTTTGAATGAACCCGTCTCCTGCCGTTTGCTTGGCATCCTCGCCCAGGCCGTTGAGGCTGTACCCGCTGGATAGAATCACTCTAATGTCGGGTCGGATCCTTTTTAATTGTTCCAAAACCTGACGGCCGCCCATATCGGGCATGATCATATCCAACAGCACCCCGTCAATGCGGTCCTTTTGCCTTTCGAACAGGGCCACGGCCTGTTGCCCGCTGTTGGCGGGGATAATATGGTATCCCAGGGCCCGGAGAATGTCTGTCAGGGCCTTCAGGACATACGGCTCGTCATCTACCAGCAGCAGGGTGCCCGAACCGTTTTGCGGTAGGACGGGCATCGGGGACGGTACGCGTTCAGGAATTCGGGTGTCGGCCGGCAGATAGATCGTAAAGGTCGTACCTTGACCCACCTGGCTTTCCACATCGATGATGCCGCCGTGGTTTTTGATGATACCGAATGCCGAGGCCAGTCCCAGGCCGGTTCCCCGCCCTATTTTCTTAGTGGTGAAAAAGGGCTCGAAAACCCGTTTCATGATCTTCGGGTCAATACCCTTGCCCCGGTCTTGGACACTGACGGACACATATGGTCCCGGCGTAACACAAAAGGACGTGGCGTAGCCCGCATCCAAAACAACGTTTGCCGTTGACAGAATCAGGGTCATCTCTTCGGTCATGGCCTGCCATGCGTTTACGTACAGGTTCAAAAGCACCTGGTCGATCTGACCCTGATCGGCCTCAACCGGCCAGATCTCTTCCTGATAGCGGGTATGGATCTTAATTTGCTTTTTGGTTCGGCCGAACATGTCGGCGGTTCGCTGGGCGGTTTTGTTCAAATCGACGACCGTTACCTGGTACTTGCCGCCGCGCGCATATCCGAGCAGTTGGCGGGTGAGGGAGGCCCCACTCTCTACGCACTGTTCGATGGCCTGCAGATTGTCGGAAAAGGGGGAGGACGGGTCGATGTCTGCGGCGATCAGGGATACGTTGCCCGTGATTCCCATGAGCAAGTTGTTGAAGTCATGGGCGATACCACCGGCCAGAGTACCCACCGCCTTCATCCGCTGAGCGTGGTTGAGCTGTCCCTGGAGCTTTTCCTTCTCCTGCTGAGCAATGATCTTCGCCGTAACGTCGCGGGCCAGTCCCCGAAAACCGGTGATGGTGCCGGAAGCATCTCGTGTCAGGGTTGCGCTCAGCTCCAGCACCTTGGTGCTTTCGCTCTGGGTGACCACCGGGTAGGTGATGCCTCCTGCCGGATCACCGGACCGAACCATTTTGCGAAAGGTCCGGATGATCTTGCGGGTCGGTTGATGCGCAGAAAAGTGTCTGAAACGCATGCCGGACAGTTCGCTGTCCGTGTACCCCATGATGCGGCATGCCGCATCGTTGACGAAGGTGATGGTGCCGGAAAGGTCCATCTCGAAATAGGCCTCTTCGATGGTATCCAGGATCGTTCGATATTTCTCTTCACTGATCCGAAGCTTCCTTTCGGTGGCGCGGCGCCGTTCGATCTGTCCGATTAGGTCATCATTGGCATTTTGTAATTCGAGGGTTCGTTCTTCGATCAAGGCTTCCAGCTGATTCTTGTAGCGCAGCAGTTCCTGTTCGGCCATTTTGCGATCGTTGATGTCGCGCAGGGAACCGATGATGCGGTAGGGTTTGCCCGACCGGGTGCGCAGCAAAATGGAATTCAATGAGCAGTGCTTTGTGCGTCCGTCCTCGTCCTTAAATAGCACCTCATGGTCGTTGATCTGTCCTTTCTCGAGGAGCGCTTGAACAACGCCATCTCTCTGGTCCGAATCGGCATATATGCGGCGCAGGTTTTTTCCAATCAAAGCCTGACGCCGGTATCGGGACATCTTTTCAATGGATGGGCTGACTTCGATCAGCGTGCCGTTGGGCGAGGCTTCGTAGTACACATCCTGAATGTTGTTGAAAATCCCCTGGTATCTCCTTTTGCTGCGCTCAACGGCAGTTTTCATTTCCGAGAAGGCGTTGGCCGTCTCCTGGATTTCGGTGTAGGCGGAGCGGATCTTCGGCAGCGGTGCCGACCGGCCCTTTTTCATCTGCCTGGCGGTGCTTTCCAGCAATGCAATGGGACGGACGACCCCCCGGGCAAGGAGAAATCCCATGAAGGCGGCAAACAGGGAGATTGCCATGGTGATGAGGATATTGTGTAGCCGGTTGGTTTTAATGGCACCGAGGTAGTCGTCTTCAGGCAGGTAAACCCCGATGATCCAGGGCCACTGGGTGGTTGAAAAGGGGGTGAACATGGCATGATACACTTTACCGTCGTGGCCAAATCTGGCAAAGCGTGATCCGTCCAGAAATAGCATTCCCGACGTATCGGTTTGAATTGCCGCCGCTTCGAAGGCTTTGCGGCTGAGCGCATCATCCAGTTCATCGATTTTTACCAGACGGGTGGTGCCGTTCCGGGTCGTTTCATTGATTTTCAGTTTGTCCATATCGCCGAATGCTACGACGTCGGCATTGCGGTTGAGCATAAATGCCCGGCCGTTTTTGCCGATTTTCAGATTCCCGAGGAATACCGACAGCTGATCGATTTCGATATCCACGCCGACAACCCCCCTGAGTTTTCCGGACGGATCGAAAAAGGGACCGGCAATGGTGATTCCAGGTTTCTGGGAGGTGAAAAAGATGTAAGGATCTGTCCAGACGATGCGGTTTTCGGCCACCGATTTCCGGTACCAGGGCCGATTTCGCGGATCATAGGCGTCGGAGCCGCCGGTTTCTTCCGAAAGGGGCTCAAAAAGGGCATCACGGTAGACCTGCCGGACTTGTTTGCCCTTGGCGTTGTTCAGGATTACCTTGGTGCGAAACCCACCCTTTACTTTGGCTTCAAAATGGCGCACATCATAAAAATCCCCCTGTGGGGTGCCCACATAAATACCGGCAAAATGGGGGTTGGCCGAGAGTTGTTCGTGCAGATAGCGTTCCAGGGCGTTGATTTGGTTGGACTGGCTGCTCACCACGTTGGATGTCAGCAACTGCCTGGTCAAGGCAGCCGCCCCGTGGGCATGCAACAGATGGCACTGGGATTGCTCCATGGCCAGTTCGGCGATGTTCTGCATGATCTCCCGGGCATGCTGGTGAAGCACCGCCTGGGAGGTCAGATAGGAGGACGTGGTGGTAATCAGATGGGTTCCCCAGATTAGGCCCAGAAATCCGGCAATCAGCGCCCAGCGAATAGAAATTTTCATCTTCATTTTGGATGTTTCCGTAGTAATTTCAACTGAATTTCCCAATGGGTCCATGAAGCCGTGCTAACCCGCGGATCTCCTATACTTATGTAAGGCTTGGTCAGGTTTCAAGTGAAAAATCCCAAAGCGCGGCAAACGGATGGCGGAAGCGGTAAAAAATATCCCTGTAAAAAACGCTTGCGGGTTGATGAAATTGCACTTTAGCGCTATAATCCCTTTATTTGTCATCCACCGTCGGCTGATGTTCGTTCCACTTGTCGGATAACCCGTTTCGCGTTGTGGGGGGATAATGAAACAAGCGGCTTTGGTTACTTTGTTGATGGCGATGGTTGTTTTATGCGGTTGTTCCATGCCGCCGATCGGCAATTCGGCCGGCATCGGGGTGATGTTTGATGGTGAACCGCTGATCTTCGATTCATCCGTGGTTTACATGGGAACCGTCGTGGGCCAGGTGCTTGCCAGTGAATGGGGCAATGGCGTCACCCGGGTGTCCATCGCTCTGGACGGCCGGTATGACGACCTGAAAAAGACCAACTTGGCGGCCGTGGTTAAAAACGGTCGACTGCATCTGGATACGTTGGGTGGATACGGTGATCCGCTACCCCCTTCGGCCTGTATCAGCGGGTTTGGAAAACCATATTTATATCATTGGTTTAAATTCAAACACCTCATCAATAACATTATGATGGTCGCCGATCAGCGTGCCCGATGCTTGCGGGTCCGATCCGGTCTGACGGGATAGCCGCCGGCGATCATGTCAGCCAATCCTACGAAGATCAGGGGGCGGGTACTTCTGATTTCTGCCCCCTGGCCGTTGTTCAACCGCCCTTCTCTGCCGTTGGGGGCCTTGAAAGCCTATCTGTCGGCGACGATACCGCATCTTAAGACGGAGGCCTGCCACCTTTTCCTACAGGTGGCCAACGCTTTGGGATACACGGAATATCAGGGTGTTTCCCGGCGGGTCTGGCGTGCCGAAGCCGTCTTCTCCGCCCTGCTCTATCCCGAGCGGGCCGACCAGGCAGAATCACTTTACACCGGTACCCTGAAGCGGGGTCATAGCGCACCCGCCGATTTTCAGCGTCTGGTGCAACAGGTAAAAAATGTCATCGATGACTGGATCGGGCGGGTTGATTGGTCCGCGCTGAACCTTGTCGGCTTTTCCATCTCGTTTTGTCAGGTGACCGCTTCCCTCTACCTGATCTCACGGATCAAGGCGATCCGCCCCTCCCTGCCGGTGGTGGTGGGTGGGTCCTCTTTTTCCGGGGAACGATCGACCGGGCTGCTGAAGGTATTCCCCCATATCGATTACCTGGTGGTGGGGGAGGGGGAACGTCCATTAGCCGCCCTCTTGCAGCATCTGATCGCCCCCCCTCCCCGAACCTTGGCCAATCTTCCCCAGGGTGTACTCACACAGGATACCAGGGTCGGTGAAGGGGTCCCCTTTTGCCAACTCAGTCGGTTGGACCGCTTGCCCGTGCCGGATTACGATGACTATTTCGAAATTCTGGCCGGATTCTCTGCCGAGCGTCGGTTTTTTGCCACCCTTCCCGTGGAAGCCTCCCGGGGATGTTGGTGGCGTCGACAGGATACCCGTGGCCGGTTTAGGGGATGTGCCTTCTGCAACTTGAACCTGCAGTGGCAAGGGTATCGCACGAAGCGGCCGAATCAGGTGATCCGGGAAGTGGACCATTTGGTTCAACGGCATCAGGTGCTTTCTTTGACTTTTGCCGACAATGCCTTTCCCATTAATCATGCCGGGTCGATTTTCGACGGGGTCCGGGGGTTGGGCCTGGATTTGTCCATTTTTACCGAACTGCGGGCGAACACCTCGCCGGCATTGCTGCGCACAATGAAACAGGCGGGGGTGGATACGATTCAAGTGGGGATCGAAGCTCTGTCTACCCCGTTGCTGGCCAAGATGAACAAAGGCGTCCGTACCATCGACAACCTGAGCCTGATGAAACATTGTGAATCCCTGAGCATCGTCAACGCCTCGAACCTGATGCTGCATTTTCCCGATAGTGATGATACCGATGTGAATGATACCTTGCATGCCCTGGATTTTGCGCGGTGGTACCGTCCACTGAAAACCGTCAGTTTCTGGCTGGGATTGGAAAGCCCGGTGCACCGGTTTGCCCGGCGTTTTCATATCCAATCCGTCTTCAATCATCCCAATTTGAAAAAGCTGTTTCCGGAGTCGGTGGCCGCAGGGGTTCGTTTCATGATTCAGGGATATCGCGGCGACCGGAAGCGGCAGCAGAAAAGCTGGCGATCCGTTGAAATGAAAATGCGCCAATGGCAAAAAGAGTACGCGTGCATGCAGCGGCAGACCAGGGGTAAACCGGCCTTGTCCTTTCGTGATGGGGGCCTGTTTTTACTGATCGACCAACATTTTCCGGATCAGGCCACCGAAAGACATCGGCTCACGGGAATCTCGGCGGAACTCTATCGATACTGCCATATCCCACGCCCCCTCGTACAGGTGGCCGATGCGTTTGCCGCCCACCGCCCGGAACAGATCCGCGCTTTTTTCCAATCCATGATCAAAAAACGGCTGATGTTTGCAGAGGACGACTGTTACTTGAGCCTGGCCGTGCCGGTTTCGTTGACCCGGTGACGATGAAACCCCTGATCCTTGCCCCGTTGCGCGGCTTTACCGATGCTGTGTTCAGAAACGCTTTCCAGCGCCATTTCCAGGGCATTGACGAGGCGGTGGCACCGTTTGTCACATCGATAAAAGGCCGGCGTATCAAGCCTTCCCACCTGCAGGATCTGGCGCCGGACGAAAATGACGGTATGCCGGTGGTCCCCCAGATCCTGAGCAACCATCCGGATGAATTCATCTGCCTGGCCAACACGCTTTTCGACATGGGTTACCGGGAAATCAACTGGAACCTGGGGTGCCCTTACCCCATGGTGGCCAAAAAGATGCGCGGTTCAGGCCTGTTGCCCCATGCGGATATCATCGACCGCATGCTCGAAAAAATATTGTGTCAATTTGCCGGTAACCTGTCCGTTAAGACCCGGCTGGGGCGTTTTTCAGCCGATGAAATAGAGCCGCTTTTCGCCGTGTTCAACCGCTATCCCCTTTCCCGGGTGATCGTTCACCCGCGCACCGGCGTACAGATGTATGCGGGGAATGTCGATCTCAGGGCTTTCGCGTCCTGTCTGGCGTGCATCGATCATCCGGTGGTTTACAATGGAGATATCAATGATCTTGCCATATTCCAAACACTGAAATCTCTTTTTCCGGCGGTGTCCGGTTGGATGTTGGGTAGAGGCCTGGTTGCCAATCCGTTCCTGGCGGAGATGATCCAAGGGGGAACCCGGCATATCTGCCATGGCAAGGCCCGTTTTGCCAAATTTCACGAAGCGCTGGTGGACGGTTACGGTCACCGGTTCTGCGGTTCCGGCCATGTGCTGGACCGGATGAAAGGATTCTGGCGTTATTTTGCAGACGGATTTGAAGACGGGCGGCAAATCCTGAAACGTGTCCGCAAGACCAGTTCCCTGGAACGATACCGCGATGTCGTGGCGATGGTGTTGGATGGGCAAAACCGATGGGGCGATCAATCGGAAACGCCTGAAAATGGATACCCCTTGCCGGCCGTTAATCCCGACGGCCGGTTTTTCGGGTAACGGATTGTAAATCCATCCAAAATGCACTATGCTGACCCGGTCATTGCTCGGCTCGGGTGTCAATAAAACCGCAGACCCGCTTTATCCGATCATCAAACGACCCTCCCATTTTTTAAACTTAGCGGAGTGTTGTTTCCGCCCCCGGGAGCAGTTGAATGCATCGAAAAACGATTTTAATTGTGGATGATGAACTGAGTATCCTGGTGCCGCTGCAGTTTCTGATGGAAAAGGAAGGGTATCTGCCCAAACTGGCCCAGAGCGGCAAGGAAGCCATCGAAAAAATTTCCGAGGTTCGACCCGACCTGATTTTACTGGATATCATGCTACCGGATTTGGACGGGTATGAGATCTACCAGATGATTCGGCAGCGTGCTGAATGGGAATCTATCCGGGTCATCTTTCTCACGGCCAAAAACCGGGACGCCGACATGGCCAAGGGCCTCGCCATGGGAGCCGATGCCTATGTCACCAAACCGTTTTCCAATTCACAACTGATGGAAAAAATACGTGATCTTATCGGGCCGGGACGGTTATGATGGATACGCATCATACCAGGGTCATCAGGTAGTCGCGAAGCTGAATTCGCTGGTTGGTCAGTCCCAGTTTTTTACGCAGGCGGTTGCGGTGGGCCTCTATGGTCTTCGCCGATGCGTTCAAGATCAGCGCA
Organism: Desulfobacteraceae bacterium UBA2771; assembly: GCA_002352605.1. Taxonomy (GTDB): domain Bacteria; phylum Desulfobacterota; class Desulfobacteria; order Desulfobacterales; family Desulfosarcinaceae; genus Desulfosarcina. The sequence continues at coordinate 22,604 of DEIP01000097.1, forward strand.
ATCTCTTTGGTGGTCTTATTTTTGCGGACCAGGTCGGCAATCTGGATTTCCATGGGTGTCAGGTCAAAAAATTTCATGGGGATCTGGCGCAGAAAGGGGGCTACGATACTGGACATATTGGTTTGGATGATCTCCATGTATGTGGCCTGTTTTTCATCCAGACGGCTTTGACTGAGCTTTTCCAGAAACGGCAACACCAGGTCCTTGACGTTGGCCACGATGATATCTTCCATCCTATTCTTATCGTCCTCCCTATTCTTCAACAGCACGTTCAAGGCGCTGTTGACCTCCTCGAGGGCGGCGCTTTTGTCCTTCAATTCCTTTTCGTTTTTTTTAAGCTTTTTTTGGGCCCGTTTGCACTCAGCGATTTCACGATCGGCCCGCTCGAAGCGCCGGGCATTCTCGATGGCGGTGGCCGAGGCATCGGCCAGTGTTTCAAGCGCCGTCTTGTGGGTTTCATCAAAGCGGCCCACCTGCTTGTCCACCAATTGCAGGGCGCCGATAACCGTCCCTTTTACCCGCAGGGGCACACTGATGATGGAGCGAAACCCCAAATGCATCCTGTCGGCCACCTTCCGAAAATGGCGCGTGCTCTCCCGGGCATCCGGCAAAATGACGCTTTCCCCGTAGGAACTGACCCAACCGGCAACCCCTTCACCGGGTGCCAGGCGCCTGCCTTTGACGATTGCTCGCTGGAAACCGGCTGCCTGACGACAGACGACCTCTCCGGTTTGCCGGTCCTTAAGCCAGATGGAACTGCCGACGACGCCGAACAGGTTGCGGATCGCTTCTAAGACGGTGGACAGCACCCGATCCAGTTCGAGGCTGGAATTGATGGTCAGAAAGGATTGACTGATCAAGTCCAGTTTGCGATTTTTCCGGATCAAATCTTCATTCTTTTGATGCAGCTTCCAGTTTTCGGATTCCAGTCGTTTGGCATTCAGTGTCTTGGTTGTCGGGGGTGCAGGAGTGGGAGGCGGTCTGGACATAGATGGACCTGTGTGGTTACATCGGGTATAAAGAGCGGTAATCAGCAAGAAACCATTGGTACCTAAACTAATAAGTAGGATCATCATCTACTAAAAAAGTCAATCAAAATATGGCGGTTGCAACCGTCGGCAGTCCGTGCCAAGCTTTTCCTGGCGTGTTGCATTGTTAAAAAACCCCAAACCCGGAAAAACCGGAAATCACCGAGGCCAAGCACCAAATTGCAAATAAATTCCAAGACCGTACCGAAAGGAGCCGGTATCATGAAAAAAACGCGATGGGTTGTGATCGTGGCGATCTTATCTGCGGCCACGATTAATACTGTGAAATACATCTTGGCGCCCGAAATGAATATAGCCGTGACCGCCCAGGCTCAGGCCCAGGTTATGGCGTCGGGTGTCCGGTAGGATGGCACGATCCGACGGTGGTTTTGTGGTCGGCATCGCTGCGGTTACCGACGATCTGGTGGCACGCATCCAACGGCTGAAGTTCTGCGCACCCGTGAGCCAGGTCTACAATCCACTCGTTTACGCCCGCGGCGGTTATGACCGTTATGTAGCCGGTTTCGGCGGCACGGTTAAACCGGTGGTGCTGGTGGGTATGAACCCCGGGCCCTTCGGCATGGCCCAGACCGGTGTGCCGTTCGGTGACGTGCAGATGGTAACGGGCTGGATGGGTATTACCGCCCCTGTGGCACAACCGGCGAATCCGCATCCCAAACGGCCGATTTCAGGTTTTTCCTGCCAGCGCAGGGAGGTGAGCGGTAGCCGCCTGTGGGGGTGGGCCAAAGCACGCTATGGGACCCCGGCCGCCTTTTTTAAACAGTTTTTCGTACTCAACTATTGCCCGCTGGTGTTCATGGAAACAAGCGGCCGAAACCGTACCCCGAACAAGTTGCCGGCGGTTGAGAAAAAAAGTCTTTTCCGGATCTGCGATCGGGCACTGGTACAAGCCATAGACATTTTTAAGCCACGATGGGTGGTGGGGATCGGCGGGTTTGCCGAAAAACGGATCCGGGTTGCCCTGAAGGGCGGGGAGCCGCAGATCGGCAGGATCACCCACCCCAGCCCGGCCAACCCCAAAGCCAATCGGGGCTGGGCCCCGCTGGTGGAGGCGGAACTCTCGGCCATGGGCATCGATCTGCCCGAGTACAAAGACCAGAGTTCCGATTAGGAAAAAAACGGCCCGACAGGATTGCGGGCCTTTTGGTTAAAGCGAACGTTTCCGAACCGGAAACGCGGGGTCAAATCCCTCAACCACCCGCAGACGGTTTGCATGCCGGGGGTGAAAAACCACCGGATCCGGTGGGAATACCATTGGGCCGGATGGCACCGGCGGACATCTGCTTTTCCACATTCCCACTGCCACACGCCGGGCAGGCCGGCGGTTCGGTGTCCGATGAGAACACCAGTTGCTCGAATCGATGACGACAGGCCTTGCATTGGTACTCGAAGATCGGCATATTCACGCTCCTTAGCTTTTTGGAAATACAATAATGGTCGCTCTGCTCAAGTCAAGTTTCTTTTGTCATCTGATGATCAGGCGTTGGTCAAAACCCCGTGTCTCCGCCACTCCGCCAGCGGAAAAAGCAGTTGACAACGACGGTGATGGATGCCATATGCAAAGTGTCGGTTTACGTAGTAACCATTTGGAAAAGCAAGGGGAAAAGCAAGAGAAGATGAGCCTCTCATGGATATGGAAAAATCGGTTCCGGTGGTGGCGCGCACCAATCGGCTGCGCCTGCCGGATCCCTACCGCATGAGACGCATTTCGTGTCGATGACAAGCAAACGGACCAACGGGCCAACATCCGGCGGTCCGTTTTTGGTTAGAAGGGCCGCGGGATAATCCCGGGCCTTTTGTTGTTGGCCTGGCGGTTGAACCCCGGTCTGCAATAGCAAGGGAGACCAAAGATGCTGGTGGTAATGGATAAAACGGCGACACCCGAACAGATCGAACAGGTTGTCAAGGTAATTGAAGGGCGTGGTTGCACGGCTCGGCCTATTCCCGGTGGCGATCGTGTCTCCATCGGTATACTGAACAACAAAGGACCCGTGGATGCAGCCCTGTTCATCGGTTTGCCCGGAGTCAATGAAGCGGTACCCATTACCAAACCATATAAGCTGGTGAGTCGGGAGACCAAAGCCGAGGATACCCTGATACCGGTGGGCGAGATCCTCATCGGTAACGGCCACCTGACCATCATCGCCGGACCCTGTGCCATCGAAAGTGAAGACCAGGCCATGACCATCGCCGGGCATGTAAAAAGAGCCGGCGCCCATCTGTTTCGTGGTGGCGCCTTCAAGCCGCGAACATCTCCGTACTCCTTCCAGGGGCTCGGGGAGGAGGGACTCAGGATCCTGGCCAAGGTTCGTGAGACCACTGGTCTGCCGGTGGTTACCGAGGTGATGGATTTCCAGACTTTCGACCTGGTGGAGCATTATGCCGACGTGGTCCAGATTGGCACCCGAAACATGCAGAATTTCAGTCTGCTCAAACGGGCAGGGGAGTCCTACCGACCCATTTTGCTCAAGCGGGGCATGGCCGCCACCGTCGAAGAGTGGCTCATGGCCGCCGAATATATCATGGCCCGGGGCAACCATCAGGTGATCCTGTGTGAGCGGGGGGTGCGCACCTTTGTCCACCACAGCCGCAACACCCTGGACCTGTCCGCCATACCGGTGGTTAAAAAAGAGAGTCATTTGCCCATCGTGGTGGACCCCAGCCATGCCGCCGGCCGGCGGGATCAGGTGTTACCCCTTTCCCGTGCGTCGGTGGCCGCCGATGCCCACGGTTTGATGGTCGAAGTCCACCATCAGCCGGACCAAGCCCTGAGTGACGGGGCACAGAGCCTCTATCCTGAGCAATTTGAGACGCTTTGCCGACAAGTAATGGCCATATTCAAGGTCTGCAGCGGTGATGAACCGTTTTAGGGCCCGGCAACAAGTTGTCGGCATCAGGAGAAAAAACGTGAAAACAATCCTCAAAACAGTAGCCGTGGAATCATTCCGAACCCAAGGTGGAATACGCGGTCTACTTTTTTGCGCCGCGTTGGGCATAGCGGGCCTTGACACCTAAGGTAACCTTCCTCAATCGGATGGATTTGGGCGTTATTTCAACCCGCTCGTCGTTCCGGATAAAATTGATGGCCTGCTCCAGGGTCATGGGCTTGATGGGGGCCAGGATCACGTTGTCGTCCTTGCCGGATGCCCGCATGTTGGTCAGTTTCTTTTCCTTGGTTGGATTGACGTTGATATCCCTTTCCCGGTTGTGCTCGCCAACCACCATCCCTTCGTAAACCGGCTCGCCGGGCAGGACGAACAACCGGCCCCGCGGTTCCAGATTATACAGGGCATAGGGCACGGCGTGGCCCTGGCGGTCCGATACGATGGATCCGGTAAAACGGCTGGGAAAATCTCCCCGGTGGGGTTCGTAACCCATGAAGTAGGAGCTCATGATGCCGGTTCCCCGGGTATCGGTGAGAAATTCGTCGCGATATCCGATCAGGGCCCGGGAGGGGACTGAAAATTCGATGCGCACCCGACCGGTACCGGTGTTGGAGAGGTTCATCATTTTGCCTTTGCGTACGGAAAGTTTTTCGGTGACCATCCCCATGAAGGCCTCACCACAGTCTACGAAGAGTCGTTCGATGGGCTCCTTGACGATCCCGGCCTCCTGCTTCAGGATCACTTCGGGGCGGCCGACGCAAAATTCAAAGCCCTCCCGGCGCATGGTCTCGATAAGAATGGCCAACTGGAATTCGCCGCGGCCTTTGACCAGCATGGCGTCCCGGTCCCCGTTGGTTTCCACCTGGATGGCCACATTGAGCAGGGTCTCTTTGAGCAGGCGTTCCCGGATTTTTGCCGATTGCACGTAGCGGCCCTCCTTGCCGCCCATCGGACCGTCATTGATGGTAAACAGCATCGAGACCGTGGGCGGATCTACGGTGATGCGGGGCAGGGCGAAAGGGGCGTCCTCGGTACAGATGGTGTCGCCGATGGTCACCTCGTCGATGCCGGACAGGATGGCGATCTCACCGGCACCAACCGTGGATACCGGCGTGATGTCCATACCTTCGTAGATTTGCAGGCGGGTGACTTTTAAGGGACGCTGCTTGGCGTCGGAATCGATGCAGATCAGCCGGTGCCTGGATTCGGCTTTTCCTCCCACCACCCGGCCCACCGCCAGTCGGCCCAGGTAGTCTGAGTATCCCAGGTCGGAGACCAGCATCTGAAAGGGCGCATCGGGGGCGAAGCGGGGCGGCGGTATTTCCCGGACAATGGCATCGAAAAGCAGGTGGAGGTCATCGGCAAGCCGGTCCGGTGATGTGCCGGCCTTCCCATCACGACCGATGGCGTAAAACAAGGGAAACTCAAGTTGATCCTCGTCGGCATCCAGATCGATGAGCAGATCATACACCTGATCCAGCACCGCTTCCGAACGGGCATCCTTGCGGTCGATCTTGTTGACCACCACGATGATCTTCAGTTTGGACTGCAGGGCTTTTTGCAGCACGAAACGGGTCTGGGGCAACGGACCTTCGGAGGCGTCCACCAGCAGGATGGCACCATTCACCATGGACAGGGCCCGCTCCACCTCGCCACCGAAATCGGCATGTCCCGGGGTGTCTACAATGTTGATTTTCACGCCTTGATAGACCACGGAACAGTTTTTGGCGGCAATGGTGATGCCGCGTTCCCGTTCCAGGTCCATGCGGTCCATAACTCTTTCATCCATCTGCTGGCCCTGGCGAAACAGGCCGCTCTGACGAAACATGGCATCCACCAGGGTGGTTTTACCGTGGTCGACGTGGGCGATGATGGCGATGTTGCGAAGCTTTTCGTTTGATGATGAAGAAGACATATTTGCTCGTTTCGTGTGCTTGGGTTTGATAACACCTGCCAATATAGCCATCCGGCCGTTCAATACAAGGTTGTCCGCATGCTTATTTTTATTGTAGAATGATAAGTTGAAGGCGCTGAACGAGGAACTGGTTGGCGCCATGTATGACCATTGGGTCAAGGGCGCCCTCGAAAAACGGGTGGCCAAAGGTAAAATGACTCGGCCGGAGATGGATCAGGCGGCCGGGAGAATATTGGGAACCGCCGATTATCAGGACCCGGCACCTTGTGATCTGGTTATCGAGGCGGCGGTGGAAAAAATGGAACTGAAAATCGATATTTTCAAGGATTTTTCCGGCGGGGTTCCGTCTCCCTGGGCTCTTTAACCCACTGACATCAACGCGACGCGGGATGGCATATCAGGTTCTTTTTATTCGGCATATTCCTTTGGGGGCGTGGCTGGGGAGGGACCCGCCAGTCTTGTTTAGCACGCTTTTGCTGACTGCCGGTCGGGGGCCGCTGGCTTTTTCGATTGAAATTTGTTCACGCTGCTCTGCCATCAGCAGGGGCGGGTCGATGGAACAGTGAAGGCGCAAACAGGTACGGTCCGTCTCCTCACGAATGACCACACCGTTAACCGGGGCTGTACGGCCGCTGTTAAAGATAATTTCTCCTTGAACCGGCTGCCCGTTCGCAAAGACACCCGTGCAGCTCAAGCTGATGCCGTTCTCCGAAATGTCGCGGATGGGACAGGTAAATGACGGACACGGCTGGCGATCGTCTGTTTTTTGGACGAAAAATGGATGCGGCAGTCGATCAAATCGTATTCGGTAGTGCTTGCGGGCCTGCTGAGAAGCTTTCTGACCGAAAGTTTCCGGGGATATCGACCGGTTGCATTGCGGACGGATCATTCGAAACAGGGTGACCAGCGCAAGGGTGCCGCTGATCATCAGGATGGCCATTATGTAGTAGCGCCCATATGCAGAAGTGTCGGGATAGATCGTCTGCCAGGCCCATAGCGCGCCCATGAATACGGCCAGACTGAATATCAGTGTTTTGCGGTTGGCCTTCACTTAATATCGTTCCTAATTTTTTTGTCCTCATCCAACATAGACGGTGCAATCCTTTTTCCCGGGTGATACCTCACCTCGTCTTCGGCGAGTCCATTCTATCGTCCGGGATAATCCATCAATCGGCATTTTCCCTGAATGCTTGAGTGCCCGTTCGGCAAATTGAGCCGGCATCGGTCGGATCGTTTTTCACGGCAATTGGTTTTTGGGCATCGCCAACGGCTGATTCATGCCTATATTACCAGTCGGTTTCCAGGGGTGTTAACATCAATCATGAAAAAAAGGAAAACAGAGGCGTATGGCACAACAGGATTACTATCGGATACTGGGTGTCGATCGCGAAGCGGATGCCAAAAAAATCAAGGAGGCCTACCGTGAACTGGCATTTAAGTATCATCCGGACCGCAACGAAAAAAATCCGGACAGTGCGGAAACGATGAAACAAGTCAACGAGGCCTATGCAGTATTGTCCGATGTTGAAAAACGGCGTGCCTACGACAACTTGTGCAATCGTTTCGGCGACAACGCCTACGGCCAGTTCCGCAATACCTATTCCGAACGGGATATCTTCACCGGTTCCGATGTGCATCAGATTTTCGAGGAGATGGCGCGATCGTTCGGCCTTCGGGGTGTGGATTCAATATTCAGCGACTTTTATGGGTCTAAATACAAAGGTTTTGAGTTCAAACAGCATGGTCTTCACGGCAAGGGGTTTATCTATCGTGGTGGTTTCGGTAACCGTCGGAGAAAATCCATGGCGGGCGGGCCTCCTCCCGGTGTGGGCCGGTTGGCCAAGTATCTTCTCCAAAAGGTCACCGGGCAGAGCCTGCCACAAATGGGGGAAGATATTCACGACACCATCCGATTGGACCCGGAGTTTACCAGGACCGGCGGGCCTTATCCCTACCATCATCGCCGACGTTCAAAAAAGTTGGTGGTCAAGATACCGGCCGGTACGAAGGAGGGCCAGGAAATCCGTCTATCCCGGATGGGCGCAACGGGCAAGAATGGCGCTCCAAGCGGCGATCTTTACCTGAAAGTAAAATTAAAAAAGCCGATTTTGGAAAAAGCGAGGGATTTTATTGTTTCGACTTTCGGACGATGATACACTGACTTGAAAAGGATTGATACAAACGGTCGCCGCATCGGACGACCGTTCATGGATGGTGTAAGACAGATTTTACGCTCCCGTCATTGTATCGGCGATACACCCAACTCCCCGTCGGTCATTTTCGATCTGGGGGTTGCGCCAACGGTGGTGAGCGAACCGGACAACCGCGAAAGGAGGATGTAATATGCAGATTTTGGTTACCTTCAAAAATGTAGACGCTTCAGACTATCTCAAATCCTACCTTGAAGAAAAGCTCGAACGGCTTGAAAAAATCATGCCCCATCCTGGAACGGCCGATGTGGTTTTCCAGGCAGAAAAACTAAGAAAAATTGTGGATGTCAACCTGGGCGGCAAGGGTTTTGACATTCACGCCAGAGAAGAGAGCGGTGCATGGAATGAAGCCATCGATCTGGTGGTGGACAAGGCCAAAAAACAGCTGATCAAATCCAAGGAGAAGATCCAGTCACACCGAGTAGAAGTTTACCCGCCCGAACCGCTTTGAAAAATCGATCCGACCGATACCATGACGCCTCCCCACGGCACGCCGCAGGGAGGCGTCGCTATTTTTGCTTGAAGGAACTATTGTCTGATCAGGTGTTTGAACTCGGGACGGTCGAGGTTGGTCGCATCCACAAGGCCCTTTCCGGCGCCATCGATGCTTCCGGAAAGTCGGCCGGTCCTAAGCCAGCGGCGAACCCCATGCTCGGTCAGATATGTCATTTTAGCAAATGTTTCGACATGATATGATTTTCCAGCAGTAACCGGTGCGTCGACGATTGGGCCGAGATCGGCGGATGATTTTTTGGGTCCGGTTTGGGCCACGACCGCCGGGTGTTGCAGTTCACTCGGATTGATGGCCCATTTCCCGATGCGTTTTTCACCGTGGATCTTTCCTTGCCGCAGCATCCGGGTAGTGGTGGAAATGGTGATTCCCGACATTTGTGAAAATTCAGCGGTGGTCAGTGTCCTGTCATTATCAGTCATAGAATCAAGTCCTTATATTATCGGTCCGATCGGATGTCGGTCGATTGGGCGTCGTAAATGAATAATCACCGCTTAGGCCATGCTCTGGGTGATCTGGCTGACGGCTTCGATGACGGCCTCGCTATAGTGGTCCAAGTCTTCTTCATCCAACGTGAGAAATGTCAGCGCGCCTGGATCCAGTTCGTAGAGAGCCGCATCCATGCTGCTGCCGATGCCGCTTCGATGAGCGATGTGATTGGCGGTGTGAATGATGTAGGCCAACTGGTTGCCGTTGGATGCACCTGGATCGTGGTGAAATCGCATGGCCGTCACATGGTTCTCCGGAAGCTTCCATTTGGTGCACAGGTCTGAGGCCAGTTCCGTGTGGTCGAAGCCGAGCACCTGTTTTTCCAACGCCAGGAACGTGATGCCGGTTTTTAGGGCCTGATCCACCTGGACCTTTCGTTCCAAGATATAGCGATCCATGGCCAGTTTTCCGGCGTCATGGATCAACCCGACGGAAAAGGCGTCATTTTCCAGGGCCGGCGCCCGGTCATTGGCGATCAATCGTGAACACAGGGCCACGGCCAGTGAATGCTGCCACAGCGCACCGGACCCCATGCGGTATCCTTTAAGCCGGCTCCCCAGCAGGCTGGTAGCTGAAACCATGGTGATGAGCTGTTCCAGTGTCTTATGGCCGAGAACGACGGTGGCCTGGTGGATGGAAGAGACCATCCCGGACAGTCCATAATAGGCGGAGTTGGACACCTGGAGGATCTTGGCGGCAATGGCCTGATCCGTTTCGATCACTTCGGCGATCTCTTTGAATCCGGACATGGGGTTGGCCATGACTTCCCGTGCCTTGTAGATGATCTTGGGCATGGGGGGTAGATCTTTGATGCTGCCCAGAATTTTTCTTCTCAGATCAGTGCCGTCCAGTTCAGAAGAAGATTTTTCGGCAATGGGGGTATAAACCACCTTGCCGGTCGATTTATCGGGTGCGGCATCCGTTTGTTCCGTCACGGGTTCCTGTTTTTCTCTCAGATCCAGCGTGATTTTTGATTTACAGCCAGGGCAGGGGAACGAGACCTTTTTCCCTGTGGGCAACCGGTTATCCGGGAGTTCGAAATGTTTGTCGCAATTCTTGCACTCAATTCTCATGGAACACCTTTCTCGAACGTATGATTAATTCTTTCGAATCCGTTGATCGATTACATATCATAGCGGTTTCGGCTAATTTTTACCAGAATCAAATTGTTGCGCCACTGTTGACGCATATAATAAAAATAGAGCCTTCTGGTCGTTGGCGGGTTGGTTCGGGTTGAAAAATTTGGCATCTGCGACTATAATTCATGCCGTCACGATCTTGATGGTTGCGGAATGGTAAGCGATGGGGTGGCCTGCCTTACTTTCAACCCGTCGGATCCGAAATTGAACCCGATTGACTGGCGATGCGTGTGAGGATGCTGACAAAAAGCTGGTGTTGTCTGATTGTCTTGGGGAGTCTCTTGACGATGTCGGCATGTAATCAACCGCCGACACCAAACGATCTGGAAACGCTTCGATCCCTGGGTGAACTGGTGATGATCACCCGCAATAATTCTGCCTGCTATTATGAAGGCCCCCATGGGCCCGCCGGCTTTGAGTACGACCTGGCCAAGGCCTTTGCCGATCATCTGGGCCTTGATCTTCGCGTACGGATCATTGAGACAGAAGCCGACATGATTGCCGCCCTCAGGGCCGGTCAGGGCGATATCATTGCCGCCGGTTTCCCCTTTGGCCGCCAGTCGGCCCGCGCGCTTGCCTTGGGTCCGGGTTATATGGCGGTACGGCAGCAGGTGGTGGGGCGCCGCGGCGGTCCTGAAATCCAAAGCGAGAAAACCCTCGAGACCTATACCCTCTGGATGACTGACAGCAGTGCCCCCATGGACGATCTGGAAACATTACGCCAGACCCACCCGGGCGTCAGTGGGCAGATGCTGACCGCCTACAAGGCCGAAGATCTACTCCGGATGGTGTGGCGCCGCTCCTTGCCGCTGGCGGTTGTGGATTCCAACACCATGGCCATGAACCATTATTATTATCCTGAACTGACCATCCTGATGACACTGGGGCCTGCTCGTCAACTGAAATGGGCCACGGATCCGCGCAACCACCTGTTAATGCGGACCATCAACACCTGGTTCGGCCGCAAAGCGACCCGGGAGATGATCCGGGGGCTTGGCGACCATTACTACGGCCATCTGAAATCCTTTGATTATGTCGATCTGGTCAGGTACCGCCGGCGAATTCACGTTCGGCTTCCCCGATACCGACCTTTTTTCGAAGCGGCGGCTAAAAAATATGAAATGGACTGGCGGCTCGTGGCTGCCCTGGCCTATCAGGAGTCCCATTGGGATCCTCGGGCCCAGAGCTATACCGGTGTGCGGGGGATCATGATGCTGACCCGTGAAACGGCAACGTCCATGGGATTGGAAAATCGCCTGGATGTGGAGGCATCGATTCTTGCGGGTACCCGCTATCTGGTCCGTCTGCATCGCCAGGTAGATCCGGCGGTGCCCGAGCCCGACCGCACCTTCATGGCACTGGCGGCCTACAACATTGGTTTCGGCCACCTGCAGGATGCCCGAATCCTTGCCGGCCGCTTCGGAAAACCGCACGACAGCTGGCATGGTGTCCGATCGGTGTTTCCGCTGCTGCGGCAGAAAAAATACTACCGCACCCTCGACCATCGTTATGCCCGGGGCCATGAAGCAGTCATCTTCGTGGATCGCATCCGGATCTATTACCGAATGCTCCAGGCGGCTTTGGATGCGGCGGCCCCTGATCCGGGTGCGGATGACACCCCACCGGTGTATCGGTGACCTTTGCACAATGGCCACGAATGTGGTAGAGACAGCCGACGCGCCGCGAGCGCATCAGTGGACCATTTAACCGTTCAGGAATGCAAAGGAAAAATGCCAGGTACCATCGTTCAGATATATGAAATCCAGACCCCGGATGAAGCCCGGGCCATGATCGAACTGGGCGTGGATCACATCGGCAGCGTGGTCACTTCGCAAAGCGATCGACACGACCCCGTGATCTGCGAGACCGTTGCTCTGGTCCGGAAAATGGGCGCCGTCAGCAGCTTGATTCCCCTATATAGGGAGCCTGAGGCGGTTTTCGATACCCTGGACTACCACCGGCCCCATATCGTCCATTTTTGTGACACCCTCGACGACAGCCATTCGGTTGAGGATGCACTGGCGTTGCAAACGGTGGTAAGGCGACGCTTTCCGGAGATCCGGATCATGCGATCCATCCCCATCGGGCGGGCGGGCGGGGCATCCGCTGCGGCCGTGCTGGCGCTGGCGGCAAGGTTGGAGGCGCTGAGTGACTACTTTTTGACCGATACGCTGATCGAAGGGGCTGGCGATGCAGCCGGTGCCGATCAACCGGTAAACGACTTTATCGGCATCACCGGCTTGACCTGCGACTGGCAGGTGTCCGCTCAGTTGGTGGCCCAAAGCCGCATCCCCGTCGTTCTGGCCGGAGGCATTTCACCGGAGAACGTGGCCGCCGGCATTCGGCAGGTACGACCCTTTGGTGTGGACAGCTGCACCGGCACCAATGCCGTGGGCGACAACGGCCGGCCCATGCGATTTAAAAAAGATCCGGACCGCGTCAGCACCCTGGTAGCGGAGACGCACCGCGTCGGCGGCTGATATCGAAATGAGCGGGAACCATCATCTGCGAAACCCGAGGGAGGGCACAACCCCATGTATGAGAGCAGTGATTTACGTAAAGGACTGAAGATCGAGATCGACGGCGATCCCTATGTGGTCGTTCAGTTCGAGTTTGTCAAACCCGGCAAGGGACAGTCACTTTACAAATGCCGGCTCAAAAATATGATCAGCGGTTCACAGTTCGACAAGACCTATCGATCCGGTGAGAAATTTAAGGAAGCCAACCTGGAAGCGGTGGAGATGGAGTATCTCTACTTTGATGGAAGCGCCTATTGTTTCATGAACTCGTCCAACTATGAACAGGAGTTTCTCTCCGAGGAGCAAGTGGGCGACGCCAAGGCTTTTCTTAAAGAAAATACCGTGTGCAATGTCCTCATGTTCGATAAAAAAGCCCTGGATATCTCGCTGCCCAATTTCGTGGAGCTAACCATCACCGACGCGGAACCCTGGGCCAAAGGGGATACCGCCGCCGGGTCCACCAAACCGGCCACCTTGGAAACCGGCCACGTGGTTCAGGTGCCGCCCTTTGTCAACGAGGGGGAAAAAATCCGCATCGATACGCGCACCGGACAGTATGTGGAGCGGGTCAAGTAGCGCCCGTTCATAAATAGTACCCGTCCAGAAATGAGGGATTTTGGTCGAGATCAAG